>JADJHP010000002.1:132500-432500 GCA_016707525.1 Ignavibacteriota bacterium | reverse complement strand
CACTCAGCACGTACCCGGGTTTTCCGGGAACTGGCTGGAAGTCACAGTGTGCGATATGGCGGGGACGCGTGATCACGAAAGCCGGTGTGGATCCGGTCTGATCTCGGGAGAACTGTCATCGTGAAAATGTACGCGAACGAGGCCTGCTGTGCGCGGCACCGAGATCTCGGATCCGCCGCAGGTGAGATTCCCTTCCACCACGCCGGTGTGGCGGGCAGGAACGACGGTCACCACGGACTCCTGTGCCGTACTCGTGACGCTTACCCAACTTCCCACAGGGCCCCGCGCCGGCCTCGGGATCCCGAGAAGCGCAAGGCGGGCGGGCAGCGCTGCTGCGGCGGCCCCTGCAGGATCGAACCGGATGACCCGTTCACCTCCATTGCGCATCGCCGCAGCCATATTCTTGTCCATGGCCCCCCCGTACGGGAGGACCACCGCGTCATACCGGTGCCGTCCCATGACGAACGAACCGTTGATCCACCGTCCCCGCATCGCGAGAAGAGGCGAGACAACATCGGGATGATAGTGCTCATCCAACAATGCAAGGACATTCGCGAACACATCCGCGGCAACCCTGTCCGCACGGGGATCTGCAAGGCCATGCAGGACATCCACGGGGAATACCATGAGGACGTTCGCAAGAGGGAGAATGCCTCCCGTGGCCTGGAAATGATCGCGGAGGCGTTTGGTCCAGACCGGGAATCCGGGCCAGGTACTGTGGTCGGGATATCCGGGCAACGGCGGCGAGCCGAGGAAGGAGCGTTCCTGTCCTATCGTGCCGACCGGCCCATACGCATGCGCGAGCCATCTGTTCCCGGCGAAGGCGAGCACATCCACGCAATGATCCATCACCGACATCTGCCACCCTTCACCGTTGTCGTCGCCGACGGTCCAGAGATTGTTGTAGGCGAACTTCCCTGTCGAATGCCGTCCCAACGACGATGCGATCACGCTGAGCCCGGCGAGGTTGGCGTAGTACGGCGATGCCGGAAGGCGCAGGTCGTTCACGCCGCCGACATCCACAAACCCACCGCTCTTGGCCTCGCCTCCCTTCCACAGGTCCATGCTGCCGTGGTTCATGTCGCACATGTCGCCCGACTCGAAGTGCCATGTATCATGGATCCCGGCGACACAGTGGGCGCCCCAGAGGCGGCGCATGACGCGGTTCGTGGCGCGCTGTGCATCGACGACGGTCTGTTGCACGATGCGGTAATAGGCCTGGCGGACATGCACATGCGATCCATCAGCAGCATCCAGCGCAAGTTTCCAGAGCACACGGTCCGGAGAGGTGCCGAGCGATTCCGTCCATGCCGTCCGGATCACCGGGGTGAACGGGAGACTGCCATACGTGCACGTGTACCCCGGCTCATCCCACATGATGCCGTGGGGATGGATCCCTGCTTTCTTTTGCGCAGCCAGACGGCGGGCATACTCACGCATCTGCGCCCGGCTCGAATAATCCACGTGTGACGAGCGCACACGGAAGAACGCCAGGACCTCCCATGCCCCTGTGTCCGGAGGAACAAAGGTCCCGAACGCCTCGACATACCGGTCGCGTGCATTGTAGAACATATGTGACGCCGCGGTGATGTCCCGGATGTCATCCGGCCCGACCGTCTGCACACCGGCCCGGACCGCGTAGACACGCGCCAGGCCGAGCGGCACATATTCGAGTGCGACCTCATGGAACATATGGGCGTGGCGGGGCGTCAGTTCGCAGCGGATCGAGAAACGGTCGCGCTCCACGGGCGCCCGGTGCGGGAAGACCGTGGCCCGGCTGGCGTTTCCGAACAGCAGGAGTTCCGCTCCTCCGTGTTCGCCGATCAGCGTCCGCGAGATGAACCGCGGGTCTGGTCCGGTCCACAGTTTCAGCCCGGACGCCTTACACATCCGGCTGATATGTGCAACGGCGGCACGGGCTTCAGGATCGTCCCACGTATACCGTGTACAGCGAACGAACACCGCCACGCCGTCGAACCCCGACGTGACGAGAGCCCGGAATTGCCGCTCGCGGAGAGCGGCATCTTCGATCACCGGATCGGGAATGGTCCACACCATGGGTGTTACAGGAAGCACACTTTTCTCTCGGTTCATCGATCAATCACACTCCTCACATAGGACATTGTCGAACCAACTCGCGCCTTCGCCGGTATGCGTCAGCCGGATATGGACCCTGTCGGGCGCGGGAACGATGGAAGGTGTCTCTACAACCAGCAACGCCCACCCTTCTGCGGCGGGCGGTGCCTCAGCCACATATTCTTCATACCCGGAGGGATCGAACAATCCCGGCGCGCCCGTCCGGTGGAGCGCTAGGGCGACACGTGCCGTACCTCCGGCGCAGCGGACACGTGTTGAAAGGCGCAATCGCTTCCCCGGGATGAACGGTGGTTCCCCGAACGCCGGGCCGATCGTGGTGAGCACCCACCGCCCCGTTCCCGGCCCGTTCGTCCGGATGACGAGCGAGGCGTCGTCGTCAAATCCCGTTGTGGTGTCGATCGCGCCTATGACCTCTCCGGAACCACGCTCGAGTACTTCGAAAGCCCACGGCCAGAGATCCGTCCTGCTGAGATCGGCATTCGCAAAGGTCTCCGTGAACTTCTGCACGCCGCGGACATGGACGGGCACCTCGTCCAGCCCCTTCGGACGGGCAGTCGTGGCCACCCGCATCCATAGTTCGGCGTCGGCCCGGGCTATCGACCGCAACGTATACTGTGCTTCAGCACGGAATCCGCGGGGCAGGATCACGGGCTCCATTCCCCGGCACACCTTGTAGGCGAAGTGCATATCCCACATGTAGGCACAGAGTCCGGCTGCGACCTCCGGAGACGAATCAATGCGTACCACCGGGTTCTCCTCCTCGAGAAGCCAGGCGGCTTCATCACCCTCGCGCATCAGAATATTGTGTTTGTCCTCCGACTCGAGATGATGGTGGCGGATCAACACCACACGGGCGTCGCGACGAATGGCACTCACCTGATATCGCTTCGTTTCGGGTGCCCCGGGCACGAACGTACCTTCGGGCCAGAGGTCACAGAACTCAAGCTCGCCATGATGCGGATTCGGCGTCACCAGCCAACCGGCCGCACCCACGATGTGGAGGTCCGCACCGGCATGCATTGCATATGCTCCGTGCTCCGTTGCCGCGAACCGGATGCGGAACGTACTCCGGGCAGCACCCGATGCTGTAGCACCGGTGCAGATGATCTCAGCGGTCAGGGCCGTGGCACTGCCGGCGACAACTCCCGCCGACGAAGACAGGTTGCGTTCCGGCTGCTCGTGGTCGGCATATTGCTGCCAGTACAACGGAAGTGGAACCGTGGAGCCTATGACCGCCGGTTCTCCCCTCTTCGTCCTGAAGAACGTCAGAGCAAGGGCCTGGACCTCCGCGACGAGTTCCCCATCGTCCCATATCCGGCAATCCGCCGGTCCTGTGAGCTCAACGCGCAGGGGCGGCCTCCATCCGATGCAGGTCATCTTCGATGTGTTTGCGGAACAACGGCCCATACGTTGACGAACGGAGCGTTGCCGCGATCTGTTTCCGCGCATCCCGATTGATCCCGTCCACGTGCTCCGCAAGTTCTTCCACCGCCATGTCCCGTGCCCAGACGCGGTCGAGCAATGGCTGAAGGCGCTCCATGATCGGGGCCGACGCCCAGCTTGAGAACCGGACGAAGAACCGTGGGTCGCCACCATTGTACTGGAGGCTCATCGCCCACACATCCCGGAAGCCACTTCCCTTCAGGGCGGGATACCTGTATTCCCACCCGCCTGCGAAGTCCACATCGCGCAGAACGGGGTTGGGTTGATACGTCGACGCACCGCCGATGATCCATTTCAGTGCCTTCCAGGTGGCACGTGGATCGGACGTACGTGATGAAACGGAGAGTCCGCCGCTTGCCGACCTGAAGTACGCCGGAGGCTTGCCGGGGAACCGTGGCAGTGGAGCAACACCCCAGGGGACGGTCAGGGCTTCGATGAGCGACTGATGTGGGACGGCTTCCACGAGCATTGCAACACGCCCGGTCTGGAGGAGTTGGGGTGCCTGCATGCCGAGCGCCTGGATCATGCGCAGATCGGGCATCACGCCTTCGTTCACCAGGCCGATATACCGCCGGTACACGTCGAGTGAGGTCACCGGCAGGTCCAGGGTGGTTCCGCCTCGGGGGAAGCGGCTACCATTCATGATCTCCAGTGCTTCCACAAAGTGGCTTCCGCAATAGATGCCATATCGTGTGGGTGGTGCTCCCGGGGCAGTCCGCACAGTCAACGCACGCGCAGCGGCGACCATATCATCCCAGGTCCAGGCCGTATCCGGATAGGGGATCCGTGCGGCATCGAACAGATCCTTCCGGAAGTACACGCCACACGTGAACTCCCAGTTGCCAACGCTGTACCACCCGCTGTCTGCTGCGATCCCGCCTTCCACGACATGGGGCCAGAGCCGCTCCACGAACGGATCGCCGGCCGCAACGGAACGGAGGTCGAGCAGCCGTCCGCTCGCCGCAAGTTCGTCGCGCATGATGTTGTTCGTATAGAAGATATCCGGGGCCTTGTCCGCGGCCATCATTGCATACAGCTTCTCCTGCCCCGAGAATGGATGCAGGACGATCCGCACGCCTGAGCTTTCCGCGAACGCGGGGAGCTCATGCTGGAGCACAGCGATCTCCACCGCATTTGCCGGACAGTTATACGTCACCACTCCCGCCCCCGGGGGTTGGTTCCTGCCACATCCCGCCCACACGGCAAGCGCAAGGACGATCACGATCACCGGCCTCATCCCCGGAGCCCTCCCATCTGCAACCCCTTCACGAAATGTTTCTGCGCCAGAGCAAAGACGATGACGTTCGGGATCATCACCACCAATGCCGCGGCCATAAGGATATGCCATTGCACGGAACCGGATCCCACGATCTGGTTCTTCAACATATGGAGTCCGAGGGTAAGCGTAGCGTTGTCCGGACTGTTGATGTAGATCAGCGGATTGAAGAAATCATTCCACGCACCGATGAAGCAGAACAGGGCGACCGTCGCCACCGCGGGCCGGGCCAGCGGGAGCAGGATGCTCCAGTAGATCCTGAAACGCCCGGCACCGTCGAGCAATGCCGCTTCATCATATTCCCGGGGGATGGTCATGAAGAACTGCCGGAACAGGAAGATGTAGAACGGCGACCCGAACACAGCCGGGACGATCAACGGGTACCACGTATCGATCCACCCGAGCCAGGCGTACGCTGCATAGAGCGGGATCATCGTCACCTGTCCGGGCAGCATCATCGTGGAGAGGCATACTGCGAAGAGCGCATCGCGCCCGCGGAAGCGAAGCCGGGAAAAGCCGTATGCCACCAGGGAAGAGGACAGGACGGTGAGGACGACGACGCTCACCGTGATCACCGACGTATTGAACAGATACCTGCCGAAGGGAAAGAGGGTCACCGCGTCGGCGTAATTCTCCCAGCGCGGCGCCGGCGGGATCCATTGAAATGGCTGGGCGAACACGCCGGCGGCATCCTGCAGCGAGACCGAGAGCATCCAGAGCAGGGGCAGCATGAACGCTGCACCCAGCAGGCTCAGGACAACATACAGGAACCCTGTCCGCACGGTGACCGCGAGGATCGTCTCCCACGATGGGCTGGCGGCCTTCACCGTTCGCCTCCTTCGTAGTGGACCCAGCGTTTCGCCATGCGCATTTGCACGATCGTGGCAGCAAGAATGAGGAAGAACAGGACCCAGGCGAGTGCCGACGCATAGCCCATACGGAACTCCTGGAATGCCTTCTTGAAGAGGTACAGCACCACGAACAACGTCGCATTGTTCGGGCCACCTTCCGTGCCGGGCTGGGCCGTTCCGGTCATCACGAACGCCTGCGTGAAGACCTGGAAGGTGCCGATGATGCCGACCACAAGATTGAACAGCATCGCCGGGGAGATCATGGGCAAGGTGATGTGGAGGAATTTCCGCAGCGGGCCTGCCCCGTCAAGTTCAGCGGCCTCATATAGCTCCCCGGGGATGCCCTGGAGGGCGGCGAGGAAGATCATCATCGTGCCGCCCACGCCCCAGAGCGACATCAGTACCAGCGATGGTTTTGCCCACGATTCGCTCTGCAACCAGAGCGGACCCGTGATACCGATCTGACGAAGGAGCGAGTTCAGCAGTCCATATTCGGGGTTGAAGACCCAGAGCCAGAGCATCGCCACTGCGACCATGTTCGTGATCGAAGGAAGGAAGAACGCTGTGCGAAAGAATGCCACCCCCTTCACCTTCTGATCGAGCAAGAGTGCAAGGCCGAGCGCAACCCCGAGGCCCAGCGGAACCGAAAGGACCACATAGAACAGGGTGTTCACGAGGCTCACCGTGAACAGCGGGTCATCCGTCAGAATGGACGCATAGTTCGCGAACCCCACCTGCACGGGCGGCGCAAGCATGGTCCACGAGGTCGTGCTCAGGTACAAAGAGACACACATCGGGCCCGCCGTCAACAGGAAGAACCCGATCAGCCATGGGCCGATGTACAGATATCCCATGAACCGCTCCCGGCCGTAGGTCATGGGGCACCCGCCTCGGAGCCATAGATGGTGAGCGGGTCCAGGAGTGCATCGCGCTGCTCTCCGGCCTCGATCACAAGATGTTCAAGTGTTTCTTCTGTGCCATTCCACGTCCGCGAGAGGAAGAGTTCCCTGCCGGGATCATACACGGCCCCGAGGGTTCCCTCCGGCGCCTCGTACCGGACCCGGCGAACACGATCGGCACCCATCGTGTCCGTCACGCGCGTCGATGCGGCTGCCGTACAGAAGGCCCGGAAGGACGGCCATGCCGCTGCCGTGGACAGATGGATGATGCATCCATTCCGCCAGCCGGTGAGTTCCTCTCTCGCCACATCGGTTTCCGGCCCGTCATAGTTGAACAGCGAGATCATCATGTGGCCGTTGGAGTGCCAGATCCTCAGGGGGGAAGCCGGAGACGGTTCAAGCGTCAACGGGATAACGGCCCCATACGTCTTCATGTCACGGAAGAACATCCTGCTCCCTGCGGGTGCTTCCACCGGCAACGATGTCACGGCCCGGCCATCCACAAAGAACTCATCGAACGGCGCCGCCCACCCCGCGATGAGGTCCAGGCGAAAGCTGGAGATCCCGTGATGTCCGGCCCGCTTGGGTGAAGCGAACACGATCGCGATACCATCGTGCTGATGGATCCCGTACCGCGCCTCTTCGTAGAGATAGCTGGCGTCGATCTCCCCGCCGGTGACATGGCAATGGTTCGGTTGTCCGACCACCGCCCCGTTGAAGGCCCCCCGCATGTAGACCGACCGGAACGACGCTGCGTCGGTCACCGGAGAGGATCGCCGGATGCGCAGCATGAACCCATCCGTGTGGCCGCCGTTCACATACGGGAGTGAGGCCGTGCCCAGCGCCCATTCCTCATTCATGAACGTGGTCAGGTCACGCCATCCTCCGGGATAGACCTCATGATCGAAGGGGAACGCCTGGCCGCTGGCGTTCTCGTGATACTGTTCGGAGTATGTCGTCATCCGCACGGAAAGAGGGAGCGGCTTGGCGGTGAAGAGGCGGAGGATCTCATCGTTCAGGTGAAACGGCGTGATCGCGGTCAGGGCGCACTGGAGGAGTGTCGACGGATGGTCGAAGCGTACACAGAGAGGGGTCGCGATAGATCGGCCATCCGGTGGCGGCATAGAGTACCGCATGAAGCGAAGAGAACCCGCCCGTGGAGTCCTCCTGGTAACACCGCGAGTGCGGGCCCGCGAACTGCTGACTCGGGGCATGATAGTGCAGGGCACAATCGATCCAGAGGCGTTGCTCAAGCCACAGGGCAAGTGCCCGCGCTTGAGGGTCCGCGGCATAGGCAGCGATCAGAGCAAGGAAGACCAGATCGAGGGCCGTATAGGTCGGGCTGTTGTACTCCGACATACCAGCCTGCCGTTTCCCTCTCCCGCGCCTGTCGCCCGTGACCCGCTGGAGCTCCCGCAGCCGGCTGAACCCGAGCTGAACCGCCCAGCCGGCACCGCACAGTTCGCCGCCCAGGATGAGTGTTGCGTATGCCCCCAGCGGATGATTCACGTTACCATCGCGCCATTGGACGCCTGCAGCGATGACGAGATCGGCTCCGATCGCCTTCCGCATGTGCTGCCGGACCTGTTCATCGAGATGTTCCCGTGCAGCGTGCAGGATCGCGAGCATGGTCGCAGGAGTGTGCGTCCCGTCGCCACCATGGATCGTCCCGAGCAGGCGCAGGGCAAGGTCACGTCGGACCGGAGGGGCTTCCAGGAGGAGTGCCGTCGCGTACCAGAGCGTGTCTCGGGGGATGAGGCACAATCCCGTGGATGCATTGAAGTGCCGTTCGCCGCACTCGCGCGCCAGATCGAGGAGCCAATGCCGGACGTGTGTCTCGGGAGCGGACATGGCGGTCACACCTGTTCCGTTCGGCCTGTGGAGGCGGAGCGTACCGCAGCGAGAAGCACCCGCATCGCACGGACGCCGTCATGAACGCCGGAACGGGGCTGCCGTCCGGTACGTACACAGGTCAGAAATTCGGCGGTCTCTTTCTCCATACCACACTCCTTCATCCCGTCCGTGATCCGGGTCTCCGCGCCGTCATCGAGCGTCAACTGCTGCATTCTCTCCGTCAGGTGGAGGCTGCGTGTTCCATCATACAGTTGCAGCGAGAACTTTGAAAGGACGGGATTCCGGCCGCAATCAGCGATCACGACCGTGCCCAGGGAACCATTCACGAACGAGATCGACACCGAGAGTGCATCCACGATCGGGATCCCGGGATGATGAAGGTTGCCCGCCATGGCCGAGACCTGCAACGGTTCACTTCCTTGCAGGTACATCAGCAGATCCACGATGTGGCATCCCTGCGACAGGACATTGCCACCACCCCGGACGGGATCGTTCCCCCAGAACCCGTCGGGCCAGCGGGCATCCGCAAGCTGGCCGATGCTCATCAACGGAGCCGCGATGAGTTCACGTGCCTGTTGGACCAGCGGCTCGTACCGGAGTTTGAAGCCGGTCAGAAACACCACGCCCGATCTCCGAACGGCCACGCTGACCTGCTCACATTCTTCGATGGTCAGGGCGAGGGGTTTCTCCATCACGATGTGTTTGCCGGCTTCCGCAGCCGCGATCCCCAGGGACGCATGCGCATCCGTCCGCGTGCAGATATACACCGCATCCACGGAGCGGTCGCGCAGCACCTCATGCGGGTCGGCGCTCGCATAGCCGGATCCATAGCGGGCGGCAAAGCTCCGTGCACGCACGGGGTCGGTATCGCAGAATGCCTGGAGTACGACATCCTCCCGGTCGGCCAGGATGTCCGCGTGGGCCTCACCAATGCTTCCGCACCCTATGAGGCCGATGCGTATCACGATCGGCACTCAGCGGAGTACAGGTCGCGCATGAGCTGAGCCGTACGCATCCGCACGAGCCGGGCCGCATCACGGATCGCGGCCTCCACGGTCATCGTGCCATCCACAAGTGCGCGGACATCGCGAAAGCCATCGGGACCTTTGAACCGGTCAGGTTCACCCTGCACCGACCCGACGATGGCGGCAACGGGGACACCGCGTCCGTGTGCCCTGGCCTTCACGCCTGCCATCGCTTTTCCGGAGCTGGTCTGATCATCAAGCCGGCCTTCCCCGGTGATCACCAGATCCGCATGGGACAGCCGTTCGTCGAACCCGATCGCATCCAACACCACCTCGATCCCGAGACGCATTTCGGCCCTGCAGAACACAGCGAGTGCCGCACCGGCGCCCCCTGCTGCACCACTCCCACGCACCTGCTGGACGTCGATCCCGGTCGCCTGGAGGATGATCTGCCGGTAAATTTCCAGGCAGTGGTCAAGTTCTGCCACCATCGCCGGCGATGCTCCTTTCTGCGGGCCATAGACGCATGAGGCACCGGAAGGACCCGTCAGCGGACTCGTCACATCCGACGCCACCACAACAGCCACCTTTTCAAGACGCGGATCCACTCTGGAAAGATCGATGGACGCGAGGCGGCCCAGCGCAACGCCGCCCCGTCCGACAGGCGAACCATCTTCCGTAAGCAGCCCCACGCCAAGCGCCTGTGCCATCCCTGCACCACCGTCATTGGTCGCGGTACCGCCGATCCCGACCAGAATGCGATGCGCGCCGGCATCCAGAGCAGAGCGGATGAGTTCGCCGAAACCGTAGCTGGTCGTGATCCGGGGGTCCCGCCGTTCAGAGGGCACAAGCAGGAGTCCGGCAGCGCGTGCCATTTCAATGATCGCCAGGCGCTCGCGGTCAACATAACCCCACGCCGCGTCAACGAACTGTCCGGGAAGCGGACCCGCGACCCTTGTCGAATGCAGAGATCCTCCAAGGACCGGGACCAGGACGTCGAGGAGTCCCTCCCCGCCGTCGGCCACAGGTACTGCGGCCACATCGGCATCAGGGAAGACCTCCAGAATACCTGCGCGCATCGCATCCCCGACCGCGCCGGCCTCGAGCGACCCCTTGAAGGAATCCGGAGCAACGACAATGCGCAACGGCCTCCCCATGCTTATGCCTTCGCATCCTGCGTGAATCCTGGTACGCGCCACTGGAATTCCGGATCCACATACGGATCATCATCTTCGTGGCCGGTCATGAGCGCGATCTTCTTTTTCAGAAGTTCCCCGAGATTCTTATAGTAGATGAACGTCGTCTCCGCGACGTCGGAGATGATCATCCAGTTCGTCGTGGCATTCTCCCAGAGATGAAGCAGGTCTTTGGTGTTCTGGATCTCACCGAGCACCATCGAGCGGAGCACATTCTTGCACCGTGCACGCTCCTTCTGGTCGGTGGTCCCGAGGTACGTGTGGACCGCCGCCACCCACGCCGTGACCGCATATTGCGTCCGGTACCAGCACAGCAATGCCCGCATACGGTCGTACTGATCCTGTGCACACGCCCGGGCCGCATCGGTCTTTGCCTTCGCGAGGATCGCGGCAGCATGCGCAACGGCCTTTTCCATGACCGGGAAGAGATCATCGACCATGTGCTGGACAGCCTTCCAGCCGCGTTCGGGCTCCATCAGGTCGAACCCGACATCCCAGCGGAAGTCCACACGCGTCTTGTTGTGCGTCGTGGCGAGGAGGAAATCCTCATAGTAGGTGCGGTCGGCTTCCGATATCGCCTCGATGTTCGGGACGATCGGACGGATCGCCAGGCGGTACCACACGCTCCAGCCGGAGTAGATCCACATGGGGATCGGGAAGGACGTGTAGGCATCCTCGGACATCTCCCAGAGCTTCACAAGGTCGTCGGCCAGTTCTTCTCCGATCCATGCAACGGCTTTCTCCCGCACGAATCCCTTGAGGTCCATGTTCCTGTCGAACTGGAAGGCGCGCATGACCTCCTGATTGATATTGTACGGGGCAAAGGATGGCTGGGTCACGCCGCCCTGGTAGGCGGCGGTCTCCACCTTGCGGTCCGCCATTTCATGGAGCTTCCTGTGGATGAGGCCGGGGAACGGGATGCCGATGAGCGGCTCGTGGTTCCCGAGGATACCGGGCACGAAGTAGATGTCCGCAGAGGAACCCTTCGATTCGAGATCGGTCATGATCTCGCGCTCTTTCTCGACGAAGGTGCTATAGAGTGCCGTACCATGGATCTGCGGCACTTCCTCGTATTTCGGATGCTTGTAGGCGAGGTCCCATCCCTTGGTGAGCAGGGACGACACTTCGACGTCGAGGCCATCCTCCAGAAGTTTCCAGATATGGTCATGCTCTTCCCAGAAGGGCTCGAGGCGGATGAGGGTACGGAACCCCGGATTCACCTTCCGGCCCGCATCGCGCAGGGTCTTCATGAAGCGCACCAGGTTGATCGCTGCTGCCGCCGCAATGTCCTTCGCGGCGAGCCATTCGCGCACAAGATACCCGCCGCCGTTCCGGCCGACGTAGAGCGAACTGGTGTACTCGAACCCGGCACCGCTGTCGTTCGACCAGATCGACATATAGCCGAGCTTCGGGACCTCGTTCATCAGGTTCCCCATCATCTCGGCATAGTGATCGAGCACCACCGGATGGGCGACGGAGAGATTGAAGCGGGGACGGAAGCTGCGCATGGGATGATCAACGCGCGCTCCACGGAGGACCGGATACCGCTGGAGCAGTTCATCGGGGACCGAACGCGGCTCGAAGCAGACGAGTCCGGGCGTGAGGCCATACTTCTCGGCATACTCTGCGTTGGTCTTGAGGTTGTTCAGGTTGGCCTGGAGATAATCCTGATCGTAGAATCCTTTGTTCAGTCGGCTCGTCACGAACTGATCCAAGGCGGGGCAGTACGTATAGAACCGATGCAGCAATTCGCCCTTCGGCCCGGTCTCGAACGGCACCGCGAACGCCAATCCGTTGACCTCGGCATAGGAAGAACCCATACGTGCGATCGTCCGGAAATGTTCGTCACGGTCGAAGAACCGGACCGTACGCGCGATCTGGGTCAGGAAGATATCGTACACCGGCCGCATCCCGGGAAATGTGGGGACCACGATCTTCCCCTGCCGGAACGCGGCGACATCCAGGTCTTTCCATTCGCCGGAGACGAGTGTCCAGAGTTGATAGAGCAGATGGGGATGGGACGCGAGCAACTCCGCCCCCTGCTCCCCGGCACATCGCGCCATCATCCAATGGGTCTTTCCATCGAGCGCGGGGTGGACCGCACGGGCGTCCGCTGCGTTGCCGACGACAGCGATGCGCAGCGTTCCTGCCGGGGCCAACGTTCCGGGCGTCGCATGCAGGCCGGCCCCCGGTGCCCAACCCGCAATGACCTCCCGCGCAACGGTCGCTTCGACGAGCGGGCCACCCGGGGTGCACTCAGCTTTCTTCAGCTGTGAGAGATACTGCTGCAGCGTTGCCATGACAATGCCTTTTCTGTTGATCGGGTCGTGCTGATTATGCGAGTTGTTGGGGCCGGATCCTGTCCAGCAATGCATCGATGG
Organism: Ignavibacteriota bacterium; assembly: GCA_016707525.1. Taxonomy (NCBI): domain Bacteria; kingdom Pseudomonadati; phylum Ignavibacteriota; species Ignavibacteriota bacterium. The sequence goes on along the minus strand of JADJHP010000002.1, from coordinate 419,538 downwards.
CCGTGCGGGAGGACGCGGAGACCTCGCGCACGGCAGCGTTCGCCGCACCGGCGGCGACACCGAAGGAGAGCCACGCCGGCATCTCCCACCCCTGCTCCATGCCGAACAACATCCCCGCGAGCATGCTGTCGCCAGAGCCGGTGGGATTGACACTTGTGATCGACGGGGGAACCACTTTCCAGACGGAGGCTCCGTCGGCGGCATACACCGCACGCTCACCGTCCGTCAGGACCACACAGCGGATCCCCGCACCGCGAAGTGCATCAAGTGCTGCAAGAACCTCAGGTTCCGTTCGGGCGTTCTTGCCGGACGTCTGTTCATACTCATGCCTGTTGATCTTCAAGAGATCGGGGACGGCATCGATCCCGGCGCGCAACGGCGCTCCATAGGAGTCCAGGGCCGTCCGTTTTCCCGCAGCGCGGACGTTCACGATGAGGTTCCGGTAGACCAGATCGGCCGCCGGGGAGGGTGAACTGCCGCAGCAGACGACCCATGTACTATCCCGGGCAAGCTCCGCACACATGGTTTCCAATTCCACGGCATCTTCCGCGGTCGCTGCATGCGGAGGTTCGAAGATACTGGTCATCACTCCGGCTTCATCCAGGTAGGTCACTCCCTCACGGGTCATCCCGGCCACCCGCACGAACCTGTGCCGGAGGCCCTCCTGATCCAGAAGGCGTTCCAGCAGATCCCCGATCTCACCGCCCAGGAACCCCGTTGCAACCGTCGGGATCCCGAGGCGGGACAGCTGCCGGGACACATTCACCCCTTTGCCGCCAACGACCATATCGATCCCTGTTGCGCGAACGATCGCGCCATGACGGATGCCCGTGACGAACACCGTCTTATCCAGCATCGGGTTCAGGGTGACGGTGGTGATCATCGGAGGAGTTTCCTGGCGCGTGCAACGGTCTCTTCCTCATGCACGATCGCGCAGAGCGCAGCAAGCATCTTCTCCATCCGCGGGTGCTGCCACACATTGCGGCCGAACACGATGCCATCCGCCCCGGCGCTCACGCAATCGGCGGCAAGTTCCAGGACCGCCTCATCGGACCCCGAGCTCAGCGGCCCGCCGGCCACGATCACGCGCGCATGCGCGGACTTCACCGCCCGGCGGAAGCTGTCGGCATCTCCGCTGTACCTTGTCTTGATGATGTCCGCTCCGGCTTCGGCACCGATACGCATCGTCTGCGCGATCTCATCATTCACATGCACGCCCTTCGCCGGTTTCGGGAAAAGCTGCATCCCGAAATGATTGTTCAGCAACGATGGAGGGATGATCTCCGCAGCGAGTGGCAGTCCGGCCTTCGTGGCATCACCGGCGTTCATCCCCAGGCGGTGGATCGAGGCGGACTCGACGGGTGTTCCAATGAGCGTGAAGACGATACCCGCATCGGCACCCATCGCAACGGCATCCTGTACCGACATCATCTGCTGGTAGTCCGTCACTCCCCGGGCGAACTTCGTGAAGCCTCCGTCCAGACGGGCCATGATGGCAAGTGTCCCCACCGCGGGAGCGATATGCGGGATCATCCCTCCGGAGACCAGTATGCCATCGGCATGTGTCCGGGCGACCCGTTCCGTGAGGCGCAGCAGGTCCTCGATCCCCGGTTGCGGACCGCTGAACCCGCCATGATCGAAGGGAACGATCACTGCGCGGCGATGCTTCCAGATCCTCTGCAGCCGGACTTCTTTGCCGGTCACCATACGGAATTATCCCTTTCCAATTATGAATTCAATTAAGAATCAAGAATTCTTAATTCTTCATTCTTAATTGGTCCCCTCCCACACCCTCCACTTCGAATACCCTACCCGCGGCTTGCTGCCGTCAAGCTGGAGCCCGTGGGTATTCGGCAGTGCGGACATCATCGTCGTGCCCGCGTATGCGAATTTCAGCACGTTCACCGCCGATACCCTTACATCGCCGTTCGCTTCGCGCAACGTGAAGAAGTGTGCATCGGTCTCCGCACCGCCGTAGGTGGTGCGGCCAAGATCGTACTGATACCGGGGCCGGATGTTCTCCCGTGCGATCTCCGACTCCAGGTCCAGCTTGATCCCCAATGTCAGCCGATCTTCGCCTGCATCGATACGGACCGCGACCGCCTGCATCGGACGCGATGTCGGAACGAGGCTCACACGCGGTATCCTCCCGCCACGCGCGACACGATCCACAGGGATCAGGGCGGTGACGAATACTTCCATGTCCCCGGCCTTGTAGTGCGACGAGATGGTCTGGTACAACGCCTGCTCTGTCCGTCGATGCCTGCTGATCGGCTCATATCCCTCGGTCTTCGCCGTGTTCTCCAGGAACAGTACCTTCAGTGCACGTTTGCCAGCCACCGGGGCCTCGCCGATGGAATCCACAGCGATCGTGAACGCATGCCTGTTCGAATCCAGCACCGTACCTGCATGCCAGAAATTCGTGAAGGTGAAATAGTCCGGCCTCGTCGCTTTCACTCCATCCACGACCACGAAGACCCCGGGTTCACGGGCATAGGCCACGATGCGGTCCCAGACATATCCGCGCGTCTCATCCGTGACCCGGGTGCGGCTCATGTCTGCATCCCGCAGGCTCACGAAGTCGATCTTCTGGGTGCGGACGGCATGATATGCACCGGAATTCTGCACGAATGCGAGGACCTTCTGCCGCTGGTCCCTCTTTTCGTTCCGTACCACGAGACGGTTGTGGAAGTAGTCCTGCCGCCACGCCCCGAAGGCGCCGCTGGGAAGATCGTTGCGGTAGCCCGCATCGTGCAGCAGGACCGAGGAACTGTCCATCAACAGGACGATGCTGTTCTCATCAGCATGTCCGTGGTGCATCTTCTCCTCCTCGACCGAGATGGTGTTGCGCAAATAGTGCCGTCCCAGCCAACCGCCATCACCCTCATCCCTGTAGTTCAGCAGCATATAGGTCGACGCGGGATCCCACCCGTTCCGGAAGACCACCTTCTTGCCGATGACGTCGTCGATCACTTCTTCGCTTCCCCCTTCGGGATGACGGGGCACGATCGTTTCATTTGCCCATCGATGTGCATCACACAGGTAGTAGGCGTCTCCGCTGCTGAGTGTATCGCTGAACCCTTTCGCCGTTTCCAGCAGCCGCAGCGCGGCCCATTTTGCTCCCTGATCTCCGAATGTCGCCGCCATGCGCTCAAAGATCGCGACCATGCGGAGCCCTTCGAGGGACGAAAGCCAATACGCGTCGCCGTAATCAGGGATCAACCCGGACGGTGCCATCAACCGGGAAAAGTACTCCATATAATAGTGCATCATGGGAGAACGGGCGACATCAGCCCGGCCGGCAATATCCCCGAAGGAGAGGACGGCGTGGAGCCACACGGGATGGTAGACCGTTGCGTCCTCGATCTCCCAGTGGCGCAGATTGTCGGCGCCGATCCCCATGGCCATCGCACGCCAGCGGGCGCTGCTCTTGTGGTCCGGCAACGCCTCGGCCGCACCGAGCAGCGCCTCCGCACGCAGAGCGGCACGGTTATGAGCTCCCCATTCCGGGAAACGGAATACGAAATCGATGCTCTCCGCTACATCCCGTTCGATCTTCTCCCGTGCGGGCCCCTGGAACGCCGCACTCCCTTTCACTTCCCGGACCGCGCGCACGTAGGGAGGAAGGTAGAAGAAATTGGAGATCGATGGCACCCCCTGCTCATATTCAGCACGCGTTGCTTCGAAACCGGCAGGCAATGTTTGACGGAGATCCCCATACGCCGCCAGGAGAGCTACGCTGCGCTCCGCATAGAGCTCCTGGCCCGTCACTTTGTAGAGGTAGGAATAGACACCGGCAAGATACAGGGGCTGTGGAGGCGAATTGTAGCCCCAGAGGACGCTGTGGTTCGGGTTCTCCCGCCACTTCTGCAGGCCCGCGGGGAGATCGCGCCATCCCTTCTCTGCCGCCGCGCGTATCTCGACGAGATAGCGGGCCTTCTGGGCGAATGCCTCGTGCAGAGTGCCGCTGATGGTGCAGCAGGCCACAAGGGCGATGAGAACGGAACGGATGGAACGGGAAACTCAGGAGTTCGGTGCATGTGCTTCGTCGATCATGGCTAGGTAGTTTTCTACGGGGACATAACTCGGGACGGAATTGCCGGACCCGATCGCATACCGGCCTTTCGGACCACAGGTACCGATCAATTCCCGTACGCGGGCGCGCACGTCCTCCGGGGTCTTGCCGGAGAGGATGTTGATGTCGAGGCCGCCCAGGACCGCGATACGGCTTCCATACTGCCGCTGAAACTCTTCCGCAGGCATGATGGCATCCTCATACGAGTGCTTGCCGTCGATACCCACATCATTGATCAGGTCGTCCATGATCGCCATGACCTTCCCGCAGGAGTGCAGAAAATACGGCCGCCCGTGGGCGTGGGCCATGGCCGCGAACTTCTTGTGCCAGGGCAGGATGTAGGTCCGCAGATCACGCGGCGACACCATCGTCGCGGACCGGTACCCCATATCATCTCCCGGGAACACCACCGCCAGATGATCAAGGTCCAGAAGATGCTTGTAGAACCCGGTCATGAGCGTGCCGAGTTTGTCGGTGATGGCTTGCACAAGGTCCGGCGTCTCATACAGCGCCGTGCACAGGCCCTCAAAGGACATGATCCAGGAGAGGTGCTCGAAGACGCCGCCGCCATGGCTGCTGATGAGCCCCATCCCTTCCGGCAGATGTCCGTTCAGATATTCGAGTTGCGAGAAGTCGAATGCTTCCACCGTCGGCCACGGATAGCGTTCAAAGTCGTCCCATGTCATGATCGCACCATGATGCTCATCGGGCCAGGCGCGGTCCTTCGGGGATCCGGGCGCCGCGTCCGGGATGAACATCTGATGCTCGGGGAACGGCAGACTCTGTTCGAAGCGGATGAAGTCATACCCCATCCCATGCCAGAACATGATGAAATTGTCGAGGAACTTCTCCAACTCGGGACGGCCGGGTCCGGGAAGCACCCACTCTCTTCCGAGCAGCTCCTTCAGGACAGGCCGCATCACCACATCATCGACGATGTATTCAACGAGCGGCGGACGCTGTCCTGTACGCCGGCCCATCAATGTGTCCACGAACCGGGTGATGTCCGGCCTCGCATTACCAAGAGGGATATGCGCGTAGCGCGATGTCATGTATGCTGTTCCTGGTGTGGTGCCTGGTCGATGGCGGCACACAGGGCCGCGAGATCACCGATGGATTCTCCGAGTTGGGCGGGGACGATCTGGCAGGCTTCCCACGCCCGTGGGAGTGACTCTTCTTTCGCAGTCCGCAGGGCCGGCTCGACGAAAACATCCTGCAGCCGCATCCCGAGCCCCCCCAGAACGATGCACTCCGGATTGAGCGTATCAATAAGCAATGCCAGTCCGCGGCCAAAGCGCTTCGCTGCCATGGTGAACACTGCCTTCGCCTCGGCCGAGCCGGCGCGGTGTTCATCGGCGAGTTCACGCACACTCAGCATCTGCGGCCAGTGGCCGGGGAACATCCTGTGCGCAAGCAGCGCGATGCCCGTGCCACTGGCATACCCTTCAAGCGATCCGGATTTCCCGTAACACGGTGGGCCATCATCTGCGATCCGCAGGTGTCCGACCTCTCCAGCCATGTCGGTCGTCCCTCGATACAACCGTCCATCCAGGATGAACCCGCCGCCAAACCCCGTTCCCATGGTCAGGAAGATCACATTCCGCTTTCCCTGCGCGGCCCCGAATTTCCATTCGGCAAGGGCGCCGGCGTTGCCATCGTGTTCGATATACACCGGGAGAAGGAAGCGTGTCGCGAGGAGCTCTTTGAGCGGGATCGCATCCCAGCCGGGGAGGTTCGGTGGCGACAGAATGATACCGCGGCCCACATCCAGCGGCCCGCCGACAGAGACACTCACCGCGTCCACACCATGCCCGTGTGTGATGCGCAGATCCTCTCCAAGACGGCACATCTCGTCGAACACGGCATGGAATCCACGCCCCGGTTCGGTACGCATCTCCCGGCGTTGGATGATCTTCCCTTCGCGCGTCCCGAGCACGACCGCCGTCTTCGTTCCGCCGATATCGAATCCCAGGATCATCAGTGTCCGACAAGGAGTGAGCGGATGATATCTGTTGCCTGACGCAGTTCGGCAAGCGGGATGTGTTCTGCGGCCGTATGCGCCAGCGCGATGTCGCCCGGACCAAACACCACGGTCGGTATCCCTCCGGCATTGAAGGCCCCGGCGTCCGTCGCATAGTACGCGCCCTCAACGGCCGCCCCGCCGGTCACACCCCTGATCGCCTGCGCAAGTTCCCGGACGACCGTTGCCCCTTCAGCGATATCCATGCCCCCCGCGACGAGATGCGGGGGTGCCATCTCCCACCCGTCGATCCCATGCAGGCATGACCCGGCAGCCTCGATCACTGCGGCCGCATCCTCATGGGGCAGCGTCCGCCGGTCGATCTCGATGCGGCATGCATCCGGGACGATGTTCACCGCCTGCCCTCCCTCGATCACGCCCACGCTCAGACTCGGCGTGCCGAGCAAGGGGTGGGGCGTGCCGGCGGCCAGGTCGCGGGCATAGGATTCAAGCCGCGTGAGCACATGCCCCATCCTGTAGATCGCATTCTCACCCCGTGCCGGATACGCCGCATGTGCAGCGGTTCCCCTGGTGCGCAGGTACCACCGCACCACACCCTTGTGCGCCCGGATGATGCGCAGCGACGTCGGCTCGCCGGCGATCCCCATGTCCGCCTTCAACCCCGAATACACTGCATGACGCGCCCCGGTGAATTGATACTCCTCGTCGGCCGTCGCGAGGATCACGATGTTGTACCGCAATTTCTCCGGATGCTGCACGGCTTCGACAACAGCCTGCAGAAATGCCGCGAGCGAACCCTTGGTATCGCAGGCCCCGCGGCCGTACAGGCTCCCATCCCTGATCTCTGCACCGAACGGTGCGATGCTCATCCCTTCCACATGCACCGTGTCGAGATGTGCCTGCAACAACAGCGTCCGTTCAGCTCCGGCGTCCACATAGCCGGTGACGTTCGGCCTGCCGGGTGCGACCTCCGTGACGTGGACATCGATGGCATGCCGGTGCAGGAACGCGGCAACGTGCTCGGCCAGGGCCGCTTCGCCGTACGCGCCCCCGCTCATGGCGCGGCCCATCGGATTCACGCTCGGGATCCGTACAAGTTCGGCGAGCAACCGGCATGCCGGGTCGTTCGTAGGTGCAACGCTGTTCATCAGTCCACCATGTTCCTGCTCACACATGCTCCCCATGCCGGGGCGCCCTGCAACTCCATCCTCATGCCGTCTCCCACAGGGCGGGATCAGCGATGGAGGACCGGGTTCTTCAGTTCTCCGATCCCTTCGATCCTGCAGGCCACAGTATCACCATGCTCGATCCGCCCGATCCCCTCCGGTGTTCCCGTAGAGATCACATCGCCCGGATCCAGCGTGATGTACCGGCTCACGTACTCTACGATCGCAGGGATGTCGAACAGCATGTGCCTGGTGTTCGACCGCTGGCGCACCTTGCCGTTGACGCGGCATTCGATATCCAGCCTGACCGGCTGGCGGATGGCGTCGGATGTGACGATCCATGGCCCCAGCGGAGTAAAGGTATCAAAACTTTTCGTGCGGAACCACGGGTAGCGGCGGTTGATATCCTCGGTTTGCAGGGTACGGGCCGTGACGTCATTGCAGATCGTATAGCCGGCCACATGCTCGAAGGCCTTCGTCCGCTTCACACCGCTCGCCTTCTTCCCGATCACCACCGCCAGCTCCACCTCATGATCCATCCGGCCAAGGCCCCGGGGTATCCGGATCGGTGCGCCGGGGTCGATGACGCTCGATCCCGCTTTCATGAACAGCACCGGCTCCGAGGGCTTCGCGAGAGAACCTTCCTTGACATGGAGGCCGTAATTCAGCCCGAGCGCTACGATCTTCCGCGGCCGCATCAGCGGTGCCTTCAGCACCACTTCTCCGGGCGGCATCATATACCGCTGCAGTGTGTTCTTCCGGATGAACGATGCTATGGCCCGGAACTCTTTCACGTCGAACTGGCCCTGCTCAAGCAACACCTCGATCGTTGGCCTGGGCGGAATCACCAGATCATGAAGCAGCGCGTAGTAGATCGCGCTCGCCTTGCTGTAGTTGATCCAGTGCCCATCCACCTCCAGGCCGACAAAGAGCCCATCCTCGCTTTCCCACTGAGCCACCTTCATGACCGGTTTCCTCCTCGGATCGGGAACTCGCGCATGAGCATTCGCTTATGCGCCAAAGGTGATACGCAGGGTGATGATACCTGACGGCGGTACGGTACACCGGACCGCCCCATCCGTCTCCACGGCAAGCGCCCGCACCGGCGTCTCATCAAGCCGCGCAAGGTCCACCTGGCGCACCGGCCGTGCAAAGCGCACGGTCTCGTCGCATGCCGTGGTGCCGGAATTGTAGAAACGCAGGATGCATGCCGTACCATCCTCACTCTGCTTGAACGCGCTCATCGTCAACCGACCGCTTTCCAACCGCAGAAGCGAACCTTCCATCGGCAGTGCCCCGTCATTCTTTCTCCGGAGAGGAAGGAGCGGTACGTTGAAGCTCTCAAGTTCTGCTTCCAGTTCCGACCTCCGGTCCAGAGCGCTGCGGGACATCGGCATCACGGCATAGCGGAACGTGTGCGTGCCATGGCACTGGGCGTCAGGGGTCTCATTGTGCCAACCGGCCTTTCCGCCAGGACGTGTGAGGAGGTCCTCGCCGGCGAGCAATCCGACGCACCGCAGAAGCGTCAGAGCGATGGTCCCTTTGCCGTCAAGCAGCAGCTCATATTCCGGAAGGCCGTCGGTGATCACGATCATCGCGCGCTCGTCATTCCTCACTGCGACGAAACGCTGCATCGGGGCGACCGCCGCAGGGTGTTCGATCGTGAACTTCTTCGTGTCGTAGGACTTCTGGGTCCTTTCAACAACGGCGAATTGGCCATCTGCATGGACCGTGTCGGTGGCGATCCCGGCAGGCAACAGGACACGGAAGCGGTGGTCGGAGGCTTCATTGACGACCGTGGTTTCGAAGGAGAGGCTCCGCGATGTCCGGGCCAGGGCGATGGTGGTCGAGATCTTCAGCGGGACGCGTCGTGTCATGCGGGCCGTGCGTGCGTCGGTCGCCGCCACGGGCACCTGCATGGTGATACTGACCCGCAGGGACGCACGGAGTGGTCCCCGTTCGACCCGCTCGATCCGTGCACGGGATGCCGTGGAGAGGATCCGCCGGTCCTTCTTTGGATACGAATAGTTGTATTCATCGCCGACGTCGCCCGTATCCTCGAACAGGTGCAGCCCCTTCAGCACGGCTCCCGTGGTCTTGTCCGTGAGCACGACCTGTCCATTCGGCGTGACGTCCGCCCGGAGAAATGCATTCTCGATGAAGCGTGGCCCGGCCTTGACGGATGAGGGGAAGCGGGTGAACGTGTTCTTTTTCCGGACGGTCAGCCCTTTGAATCCCATCGCGGGAACATCGGCCGCATCGACGAGCACGGAGAACCGTTCAGCGTAGGTCTGTTTCGGATAGTTGTAGCGTGTGTATGTGATATCGTACCCGTGAGCCCTGCCGAGGAGCTGGATCGGGACCTCTCGTCCGGATGCATCGAAGAGCCCGAATGCTTTGACGGGAGGGAGCTTCGGTGCCACCTGCACATCCGGGTTCAGGCCCACCACGATATCCTGGAGATAGAACCGGACCTCCGCGTTCGCCACTTCGGAGCGTGGCACGGGGCCGGGGTTCATGAAGAACAGTGCCCTGTCATCCCCCGCCGCGAGATCATCGTACGGAATGAGGGCATTCGCCCCTTCATCGACAATGCCATTGCCGATATCCGTGACCGCGGCGAAGCGCGTCATCATCTCGCGGTGGACGGGATCGATGCTGCAGCCGCAGATGCTGTCGTGAGGATGATTCTGCATCAGTGTGCGCCACGCCTGTCGCACGAGAGGCTGCTGTGAGCGCATGCCCGCGAGCACGCCCAGGGCATTCAACGGTTCGGCATACCGCTGGAGCAGCGTCTGTGCGCGCCAGTTCGCCTGCTTGATATACATACGGCTGGAGTACACGCCGCCCAGCACCGCAAACGCGTACCGGTATCCGAACCGGAGCTCGCCATGAAGATGCGGGAGGTCTCCCACTTCGCGCCGCACGGCATCCACATAGGCCGGCACGGTACTGTGCACGAAATGCCCGTCGAAATGGGAACGGAGGAGCTTCAGCGTCTGCGGCAGCCGCGGATCCGGCCAGTGATGGTCACCGCCGTTCATGATGAGCCGGTGCGACGTCGCCGCACGGGCATCGAGTTCCTCCTTGAGCCCCACAAACCTTCCGAGGATCTGTTCGTCGGTCTCCTGATGGAAGTATCCTGCACTGTACCCGTGGCGAAACAGATGCACCAACAGGCACTCGGTACCATCAGGCGCATGCCACCGGTACTCCGAGGAATTCTGTCCGGGTTCACCTCCGAACCCCCGGTAGACCAATGCCGTCGGGATGCCGAATCCTGCGAGGATCGCTGGCATCGTGGCAATATGCCCGAAACTGTCGGGGATGTAGCCAACGTCCATCGTGCCGCCGAACCGTCGCGCGGTGCTCGTCCCATGCATGAGGTTCCGCACGGTCGCTTCCCCGCTCACAAGGAACTCATCGGGGAGGACGTACCACGGGCCAATGACGAGACGGCCCTCCTCCACCAGCCGGCGGAGTGTCGCCTCCCGCTCCGGTCGGACGGCGAGATAATCGTCCACGACCACGGTTTGTCCATCAAGGGTGAAGCAGCGGTATTCCGGGTCCCGTTCGAGAAGGTCGATCAGGTCATCGACCATATTCACCAGCATCGAGCGGAACTGTTCGAAGCTCTTGTACCACTCACGGTCCCAGTGGGAATGCGAAACGATATGATAGGTCGGGGTCATCGGTACTCGTCAAATGGTTTGATCGCGGTGGAAGCGCCGACCGCCGTCACACAGGATGCGGCGATCGCGTTGGCTCTGCGCGCAGCGTCGAGGGGCGCGAACCCGCGCAGGGTCGCTGCAAGGAATCCGGCCACGAAGGCATCACCCGCGCCCGTCGCATCGACGACGCGGCGGACCTTCACCGCCGGCAACGTCGCTGCGCGGTCTCCATCGGTGATGTAGCATCCGTCGGAACCGAGTTTGATGCCCACCACCCCGCGTGCACCCCAGGCTCTGAATGTCTGCACCATGCCGGTCGGGGACGACGCACCCGTGAGGACGGCAGCCTCCTCCCGGCTTGGGATGAAGTAGTCCACATACGGCAGGATGCGCTTCAGGAGCCCGGGGTTCTTCCTGGGATTGCCACCCGTATCCAGAAGCGTCGCCGCTCCGGTGCGCAGCTTCACCGCGGCGAACAGGCGCGGGAGATGCGGCTCGCATTCCGGCAGGAGGCCCAGATAGCCGAGAGCAAAGATCTTCGTGCGGGCGATCAGGGGGAGGTGTTTCATGATATCGGCGACCCGGAAACTCCGCAGGCATCCACGCGTATGGAAGAAGGTCCGCTCGCCCCCCTTCTCCACTGCCACGAATGTCGCCGAGGTCTGCGCCTTGCGGTCGATGGTCACACCCGACGTTTGGACCCGGTACTTCGCCAGATGCCGGAGGACGAAATCCCCGAGCGGATCGTCTCCGATACGGGAGATGGCACCGACACGGAAGCCGAGCTTCGCGAGGTCGATACCGCAATTGGCGACGTTGCCGCCGGTGGTGAGCGTCATGGACTCCATGATCTGCAACCCTCCGCGGCGGGGCGGGTGATGGATATCCACCGGCCTGCCGATCACGTCAACGAGGGCAAGGCCGGCAAGAACGACATCGGTGCGTGCGGTCGAATTCTTCATTTCTCGCTTATCGTCACGTTCTTGAAATTCAGGGTGCGCGTCATGCCCCCCCAGGTCATGGTCAGGGTTTCGCTGCCGACATCGGCATGCAGGAAGGGACCGTCAAAGAGGCGATACGAGGTCAGGTCCACCTTCTTGCCGTTGAGCATGCGGCTCTCCGGAAAGCCGAACGTCATCCGGTCCTTGCCGATCGAGACGTACTCGACGGCGACCTTGCCGGGGACGAGGGTCGCACGGGGAATGTGCGTACGCAACTGCGCAACGAACGCATCAAAGCTCCCCACTTCCTTCTCGGAACGCACTTCGATCACGTAGCCGTTCTGCAACGTGTGGCTGCGCAGGCGCCAGTTGATGGGTCCCGACTGCTGGTCGCGCATGTTCTCGGGCCTCCCGATCACATTCTTCTGCTGTCCCGGGGGGTCGGTCTCCGCGATCCATTCCGTTGCCTGCAGCGGATACCAGCCGACATACGTTTTCCCCGCCTTACACACGATCCAGCCGGATGCATCCGTCGTTCGCACTTCCAACGATCCGGGGAAGAAACCATCGATATGCTCGGTCATCGTCCCCGCCGGGATGTCATACAAGACCATGAGCGTGTTCTTGTTCTGAAAGGTCCGTTCGTACGGGGACCCACCCGTCCACTTGTCGGGGTTGTTGTATGTCCCTTTGGAAGCCACCACATCGGCGATCAACGGCTTGATCTCCTCGGGGAAGAACATGCCGAGTTCCTGGCTGGACCAATACGGATGCAGGCCGAAGATCGTCGTATACGGCCGGCCTGTGCTGAACCGCACGCACCAGGTATGCTGCTGGATCGGCTGGAGGAGTCCGCCCTGCAGCGCCCCGATGCCATAGTCGGCGGTGACATAGGTTTGCTTGTAGACCGGTGGATTCTTTTCCGTACCGAACCGGATCACGTTGCGGACACGTTTCCGTTCCTTGTGCAGATACGGCTTGGAGCGGTCGGTGGCGATCCGGTAGATGATCTCGGGCAGCCGGTAGTCACTCAACGCCGGGAGCACCTGCCATCCGGAGTAGGGCGATTCTCCCGGGGGACGGGCCTTGGGTGTCGGCGGCAGATGGCCGGCGGAAGTATCCCGTGCCTCGCCCGTGCCGAAGTACAGCCATGCGAACCCGGATGCGCCGGAAAGGAGCGGCTTGTACACCGCCGGCTGATAGATCCGGCTGAAGCCGCCCAGGTACTGGCCGTCGAGATGCTCCGCGGCGAAATCGGCGAGGACATAGTCGTACATCATCTGCCCGCGTTTCTTCATCACGGGATCCTGCGCGTACTGCGAGAGCAGACACATCGAGATCGCATATTCCGGGAAGTAGTCGGGAGAATCGAATTCCCCCTGCCCGATCGTGGTGGTGATCCGTATCCAGTGGATGATGTACTCACGGGCCTCTTCAAGATTCTCCGTGGAGCTCTTGCCGTTGAACCATTCCGACCCCGGCAGGCCCGGCCACTGCTCGGCGGCAAGATACAGGGTCGAGTAGTACATCGCCCAGTGATTCTCCGTGTCGCCGCGGTACGGTGCATAGGTCTTCCAGGCGTTGCGCACGGCGGCCCTGGTTGCCGGCGACATGACATCCTTTCCGTGCAGGTAGGCACCGATCACCGGGAACATCCAGAACATATCGCCACGCGGTTCACGCAGAGCGACCTGAAACAGGCTATCGGCGACCGCGATACCGTTCCCGGAGGCATACCGTGCGGCGATGCCATAGTAGGAGACCGCGGCCGAAGTGTCGAAGGAATGGCGTATCTCGGTGGCACGCGCGGTGTAGGCCTTCAGATATTCCTCACGGGTCTGCGCAAGGGAGGAGCCGGCACCGGCGAAGATAAGAATGACAAGAAGGTACGATCGGACAGTCATGGCAGCTCTCACTCTTTACGGTTGAATGGAAATGGTCCACACCTGCGAATCCGGCGGCCCTATGGATCTCCAGTGACCACCCCTGTCTTCGGTCACGTAGACGCCGCCCCAATACGCTCCTGCGTACACGCGGCGGCTGTCACGCGGGTCCACAGCGAGGCACTTGAATGAGAGGACAGACAGGCCATCGTTCACGCGCTTCCACGACGTCCCTCCATCCACCGACCGGTAGACACCGGTCACGTACCCCGACGCGTACATCGTGTCCGGTGTCGTCGGATCGAAGGCGATCGCGTAGAACGTGAGATGATCGATCCCTGCCTCACGCCGCGTCCACACCGTGCCGCCGTCGGTCGACATGTACAACCCGTGGTCTTCCGTCCCTGCAGCAAACACCGCCGGGTTGCGCGGGTGCTGGACGAGCGTGCGCACCCCCCCGACACTGAGTCCCATCCGCTTCCACGTCATGGCGCCATCCGTACTGATGTACGCCCCGCTCTCGGTGGCGCAATACACCTGGCCCTTCACCAGGGGGCTCGCCGTCACCTGGGAGATGAACCGGGATCCCAGGCCTGCACTCGCCTCCTGCCATGTCCGGCATCCGTCGGCGCTCCGGAACACGCCGTAGGGTGTGCCGATATACACGCGATCGGGATCGAAGGGGTCCGGGCTCACACACTGCACCTCGGTGATGTTCCAGCCCGTCGTGATCTTCCACGTTGCACCGCCGTCGGTGGACCTGTGCACGCCATTGCCGGAAGCGATGTACAACACCTTCCGTTCCGTACCCGGCTGCACGGCCACGCCGAACGCGCGGATATTCACGGCGCCGGTGTGTTGCCACACCGTATCCGCTGAAGGGTGTTGGAAATGAATGCCCGTGCGGGGATTCGCGGCCCCGACGACGAAGAGCTTCGTCGCAACCACGGAGACATACACCGTGGATTCCGGATTCTGCGCGGCCACGTTCCCCGCCGGCACACCGGCGAGAACAGCCGCGATCAAAGGTAAGGACAAGACGCGCATGCGCATGTTCCGTTAAGGATAGAGAAAGAGATGTTTGATCTTCCCGCCCCGCAACCCGGCGAACGACCAGTGCACGCCTCCATCGCTGGATTCATACACGCCGTTCCCATCGGTACCCGCGTACACATGTTCCGGACGCTCCGGATCCACCAGAAAGCAGAAAAAGCTTTCCACAGCGTCATCACGCCACATCTGTTCCCAACGCATCCCGCCGTTGGTGCTCCGCCAGACACCGGACTTCCAGCCTCCTGCATACATCACGCGGCCATCGGCTGACGATGCGATCGCATAGATCGATGTCTGTGACGGTGTCTCCGTCCGCCGCCAGGTCTTCCCGCCATCTGTCGTCAAGCGTATCCCCTGGTCCTCGAACGCAGCCAGAAATCGCCCCGGAGACGGAGGGATCTGAAGGAACGCCGTCACCACACCCTTTCCCGCCCGCATCGGCCGCCAGCTCACACCCCGGTCCGATGTACTATAGATGTCGTCCTCGGTCTTCGCATAGATGGTCCCCGTCGAGTACAGGTCGTATGCGAGCGAGCGGACGTACCACGAGCGCATGCCTTTCATGCTCTCATGCCAGGTCGCACCGTCATCCGTGGTCCGGTACACTCCCCATGGGGATGAGACCAGGACCCGCTTCGCATCGTGAGCGTCCGGCAGGACCGACATGATCTCCATGGTCTTCCAACCGGTGATGATCTTCCATGTCGCGCCATCATCGGTTGAACGGTGCAGCCCGTTCCCCGCAGCCACATACAGACGGCGGTCGGCATCGCGGACGTGCGCTGCGAACCCAAACGTGATCAGGTTCGATCGGGATATCCTGCGCCAGGTCGTATCAGATTCCCGGACGTACGGCCCATAGGCGCCAACGTTCGACCCGACAACACTGCCGCGCACGAGATACACCGCGGCATGGACACGTGGCGGCGGAACTCCACCCGGCTCTCCGGCCAGCGTGCTGGCGGCAGCCCCGGCGAGAAGGAGTGTCACAAGGAGGTGACTGCGGCTCATCGTTCCCGCACCTCTCCCTTATTGAAATCGAGGACGCGTGTCTTGATGCCATCGGTCAGGGTGATCACCCCTTCACCGACCCGCGCGTGCATCCAGGGACCGTCGTACAGCGGATAGTCCTTGAAACTCACCGCGCGGCCATTCACCTTCCTTGACCCCTGCAGCCCGAATGCCATGCGGTCACCACCTGCCGTCGTGAATGCCACGGACCCGGTCCGTGCGAACCCTGCCGCATCCGGAACACGGGAACGGAGCGATCGCTGGAACGCATCAAAGCTTCCGGCCTCTTCGTACGAGCGCACCTCAACGACCCAGCCGGTCTTCCGCGAAGTGCTCCTCCACCGCCAGCAGATGCTGTCGGGGATCCACTCTGCCGCGCTGAGCGGGAACACCCCGACATAGACCGAATCCCACCGCGCGCATATCCATCCGGTCGGGTCAACGATACGCTCATCCAATGTCTTCGGGAAGAACCCATCCGCATGCGGGTGGCGGACGCTGTCGGCGATATCATACAGCACGATCAGATCGTTCCTGTGCTGGAAGGTCTGCTCGTATGGCGAACTGGAGTTCCACTTGCCGGGGTTCGTATAGACGAGATGGTACCGGTCCACTTCTCCCGCAAGGAACTTCTGCTCTTCAGGGAAGAACATCGCCAGCTCCTTGCCGGAAGCGAAGGGATGAAGCGAGAACAACGTATTGTGCGTGCGCGTCGACGAGAAGGTCACATCCCACGTGTGTTGCTGGATCGGCTGGAGAATGCCCCCCTGGATCGAACCGAGCACGTACCGGGGCGACATGTACGTATACTTGTACACGGGAGGGTTCTTCTCCGCGCTGAACCGGATGACATTCCGGACGCGTTTCTTTTCACGGTGGACGTAGGGCTTCGACCTGTCGGTGGCGATGTGCCTGATGATCTCCGGCAGCCGGTAAGAGCTTGCCGCGGCGAAGACCGTCTCCCATGAGCCGCGATGGCGGGGCCGGTACCGGGCCTCTTTCCACTGCTCCATCTCCGGCTGGCCAAAATAGAGCCACGCCCACATCGTACTCGGTGCGGACAGAGGATTCACGATATCGTCGGGGTAATCGCGGGCGTGTCCGCCGCCAAAATTCCCCTTCAGATGCTCCGCGGCAAAATCCGCGAGCAACAGGTCCACCATCATCCCGGCCTTCATCTTCATGGCCGGATCCGCGGCGAACTCCTGCAGGAGGAGCATCGGACAGAGGAACACGGTCATATACGTGGGGGAATCGAACTCTCCCTGCCCGATGGTGACCGTGGTGTGCATCCATTGCTGAAGCCACCCTGTCGCTTCCGAGAGGTTCTCATCGGAACTCTTTCCGTTGAACCACGCGGTGCCCGGTTCGCCCGGCCACGTCTGCGCCGCCAGATACATGCCGGTGTAGTACATCACCCAGTGGTTCTCGGTGTCGCCGCGATACATGGTGCGCACCCGGAACGCCTCACGGATCTTCGTCCGCAGAGAATCCGGAAGGACATCATGCGCGTGCAGATAGACGCCCATCATGCTGTAGGCAAAGAACATCCCACCCATCGCCCGGTCATGTGCCATGGAGTCGAGCATGACATAGGCCTGGTCGAGGTCGGTCCGCGTCGTCAGTTTGGCCAGGACCGTCATCAGGTTGTATTCCTGCTCCGCGGCAGCGACCTGCAGCAGCCGATCGCGGCGCTGGTCAAAACCATCGGCCCGCCCCACCAGCGGCGAGATCGCAAGAAGCAGAAGCACGTACCCCATCAAGCGCAACAGAAGTGTCATGGCATATTCCCGGGTGCAACAGGTGAACCGTGTGCGCCGAAGAGGCGGTGGCCGAGCCAGACGACAGAGGCTGTTGACCATCCATGCATGGGGACACACGGGGTCCGCTCTCGCGGCAGGCGGGAGCTACCCTCCACGCCATTGTACTTTTCCCAGAACTTTCCGGTCCTGTCGAATTCCTCCAACTGGCAACGGACGTACGCGCCGGCAACCTCCTCCGCCTCCGCATGGAGGCCATACCGGTCGAGTGCTTCGACGACGATCATCTGGCTGGGGGGCCAGGCCGATGGATACCCCCATTGCAGCCAGGTGAACTCGGGGTGCGGACTCGCATAGGCGCAATCGGTTTCGGTGAGGCCGAACGGAAATGCGAAGCGCCGGAGGTGGGGGGCCATCGCCAGAGCATCCTCACGCGTGGCAACACCAGCCCACATCGCCCAGAATCCGGCGAGCGACCAGAAGGGCAGCCGGCCCGCGCGCGTCATGCTGTATTCAAAGAAGAACCCCACGGCACGGTCCCAGCAATACTGACGGATGAGCCCCTTTCGTTTGTCGGCCCGCCCAAGCCACATCTGCTCTTCGTCGGGCCGGCCGATCTGCTGTGCGATCCACGCGAGGCTCTCCTCATACCGCACGAGGGCACAGTTCAATTGCAGCGGAACGCACTGCCGGATATCGCCATCATAGATCGGCGTGAAATCCAGGGACTCCGCCTCCGCGGCGAGCTCGGCACGCAGGCGTGTATCGCCCGCATCGACATTCGTGGAGAGTCCGGTCGCGGTCAGATGCGGGGGAGCGGTCCAGTAGCATTCGTACTCGTGCCGCAACGAGGGATACGACCGCAGAAGCATATCCCGGTCGCCGGTATGGCGCACATAGCGCACCACGGCATCTGCGAGCAAGGGTGTTTGCGACCGTGTCAGGTAGTATGTCCGGTTGCCCGTCAGGACAAAGCCATAGCGGTCGATAAGAAAGAGGTGATTCAGGAGGTGATGGCGCACGATCTCCGGGCGGCCGTGGAGGAGGAGTGCACGGTTGATGAACGGGATATCCCAGCAGTACATCTCCGGGAATGCCGCCTCGCTGCCACCGGCCGACACGTACGGGAACGGAAGATACAGGAGCGTGAAGGCATCAGCGGCGGCGCCCTTCTGCTCACGGGCCCGGTGCTCGTCATCCACGAACCAGACCTGATTGCAGCGCGGATCCCGGACCTCATCTTCTCCCGCCCGCCGCAGATCGGCATCCCACCAGGTGCGGATAAGCGCATCGGCCCGCTGCCACCGGTCCTTCAGTTGCCGCCAGTCATATGTCCGCTCACCAGCCATTCACTCCATCTCTCAATTACCAATTGCCAACTCTCAATTCAATTAAGAATTAAGAATTCTTAGTTCTTAGTTGCGTACGCACAAACCCCAGACCTGTGCGTCCGCCTGACCATTGAAGACCCAGGTCTCGCCCGCATCCGTGCTGATGAAGAGCCCGCCATTCAGCGTCCCGGCGAGAACGGTCGTCGGGCTCGATGGCAGCACCTGCACGGCATGGCAGTCCAGGATCGTCAGGCCCTTCGACTTCTGATGCCAGCTCTTCCCGCCGTCATCGGACCGATAGACCCCTCCGCCGAACGTTGCGGCATAGACCGCGCCGGAGACTCCCGGCGCTGTCGCAAGAGCATAGACCGTCTTGTGCGCAAGCCCGACGTTATGCGCTTTCCATGTCTGCCCGCCATCGTCCGAACGCCATACGCCATCCTCTTCCGTACCGGCATAGAAGATCCGCGGCTCGGTCGAGTGCTGGACGATCGTTCTGGTATCCTTCGTCATCGTAGTCGGGCGCCATCGTGTACCCGTCGCCGCCCGCTTGAAGATCCCCTTCTCCGTCGCCACCAGCAGCGCCCCCTGCGAACGGTCGATGATGATATCCCCGGTGAACCGCGTCGGCAATCCTTGATCGATGAACTGCCACCGGTCTCCTCCATCGACGCTCAGGATCGGCCCGTACGCGGTGGCCGCGGCGATGCGCCGGGCGTCACGTCGATCGACACTCAGACGGAGTACCTCGGTGACGTCGGAACCGGTGGTGACACGCCAGGTTGCGCCGTCATCCTTCGACCGCAGGACGCCGTTCCCGCACGCCGACCAGAGCACACCGTCGGGGCCGGCTTCCGTGTAGAACATCCGGATATACTCGCGCCATCCGCGGTGCACCCACGATCTCCCCGCGTCCGTGCTGACGAACAGGCCTATCACCGGAAAGTCATTCTTTCCCCAGGCATGTTTCCGGGAACTCAACACCGACATATAGATGGTCTCACCTGCCAGCGCGCTCCCTGCTACTGTCACCGCGAGGAGGAGGAGAAGACCGTGTTTCCGCAGTATCATCGGCCACCGTTCAGATATCAACGTCGATCCCTTTCTTCAAAGCCGCGGCATCGAACCTTCCCAGCTCTTTGCCATTCACCGTCACGCGATACCCCGACGATCCCGTGCCGCCGACCACCAGGCGCAGTGTGCGGTGCAAGGAGACATCATCCGTGACGGTACACTGCACCCGATCACCGCGGACCGTCACGTTGGAGACCCTGCACCCATCGATCCCTGCTCCCCACCTGCCAGCGGCATCAATGTAGGCATCGCCATACGCAGCGGTGATCAGATGCGCCGAAACGACCGAACTCCCGGTCCCCCAGTGCAATCCCGTCACCCCGGCAAGCGCATCGCGCCCGCCATGTGCATAGTTCTCTGCCGTGCGCGGCGACGTCGCGGATTCAAACAGGGAGAACATGGCCCGCAAAGCAGCAACGCCGCGTTCAAAGTACTCACGCTTTCCCGTTGCATCGTAGAAACGCATATACGTCTCGGCAAAATACCCTTGCCGCGAATCGCTCCACTCACCGTCCGTGTTCTGGACACCGAACCCCCCGAACAGGTCGCACGACAACCACCGCGGGCTCCAGACCTGCTGGTACAGGCCGAGATAGTCCAGTATCGCTTGGCCGCGGTCCAGATACTCCTTCTTCCCGGTCAGGCCGTACAGCGACAGGCAGGCCTCAGCAGCCTGATGCATCGAGAGGGTGTTCTGCGGATGCTGGGCTGTATACCTGTCGAAGTACCCGAGCGGTTTGCGTGAACAGGAAAAGAACGTCTCAAAATCGAACCACTTGCGGTCCGGCACGATCTCCCGGAGCACATAGCCCATGGCCTTCTCGGCTGCCACGCGTGCCGCCTCGTCACCGGTCTTCCGTGCGAACTCGGAGAGAAACAGCGCCGCGCCGGCGGTCTCGGCGTTCTCATCGCGAAACGCTTCCGCCGGCTGCAACGTCGACGGATCGTACCACGACGGGATGACCCCGCTTGCCCGCTGATTCCTCACAAGGAACGTTGCCAGCCTGCCTGTGTACGCAAGGATCTCCGGCCACCGGTCGGGCCGCAACCCCGCCCACCGGAGAAGCCACACACCTGTCCATGCATTGTGGAACATCGGGAGATACTCTCCCTTCCCGATCCCACCCCACGCATGATCGCCGACCCAATGGCCGGTTCCGGTACTATCAACATAGAAGATACTCGGCGCAATGCCGCCCTGTTGGGGCGCACTGAGCGCGAGGTTCAGCACTCCTTCGGCCTGACGGGCAAGTTCCGGCCGGTGGGACCGTTCACTGTAGAACGCCATGCCGTACGCGGTCCGGAGGGCATTGAACCAGACATTGAACCAGCTATCGTTGTCCGCCTCACGCGGGAGGCGGTTGCTCCAGGCCAGCCGCCCCTGCCGCAGAAGTGTTACGGGCCGCCCTCCGTACGTCGCGTCCATCGTGACTGTGGGAAGATATTCATCCCATGCCTTGTGGATGTACGCGGCGAACGGTTCGTGCTGCGGTCCACCCGGCGCGGCGAACGCGGCGTGGCCGAACCGTTCCCACAGGAAATGCACCACGGAACGGTATCCTTCCCGGTCGGGAGCCGAAGCGGAGCAGAACACGTAATAGCCAAACGCCAGAGAGGTGTCTGTGACGGACACACTCATCGAATCCGTATGCCGGTACAGGACGTGACCGCGCACTGCCCATGGCATGAACCCATAGGCGATCAACGGAGAAGCGCCATCACCCATCTGCACATCCGCCGCGGTGCGCACCCGCGCCCCGGGAGTGTTCATCAGATCGGGGTCGGGCACGACCGCGATGAAACGCTGACCACGCTGCATCATCAGGGCCGGAGACCGGAACACATGGTCCCCGATGACATCCTGTTCCTCCGGACGCAACACGGGTGTGAACACGAACTCCGGAGGGACACCCTTGAACGAACCGGTATCCCGCGGGAACGCTGTGTACGAAGCCAGCAGCCGGCTCAGGCCGGCACTGCCGTTGACACGGACACGGAGCGTTACATGGGCGAATTCCTCGTCCGGACCGAGGGAGAGGCGCTTCCTGATGACGAGGCCACCCGTCCGGCCGGAGAGTTCCACTTCCTGTATGCCGTTGACGGTGGGCGCTTTCTTCAGGACCGTATATCCCGCGTCCACTTCTCCGCCGTCCGCGTGGATCGATGGATCCGTCCGGAGACGGTGGCCGGCCGTCAGAACGGGGACCCAGCCCCGGCCGGATCTCACCTCGAAGGCCTCGCTCCATCGCCCGCCGGCTTGCGTGAGCACGATCCTCAGATGTCTGTTCGTCATCTCCACACGCTGTGCACTCCCGGCGCCCCCCTGCACGGGCAGGACGGCGAGTGCTCCGAGAACGGCGATCGTGCGGAGAGACACCATCACCACCTCACACGCTGGAGGATCTTCTTCATATTGAGGCCGAACATCTTCCGCTTCTCCTCAAGCGTGCAGTGCGCATACGCCATCCACCCGAACTGCGGGATCGGATCGCGCATCGGCTGGTCCGTACCGAACAAGACGCGGTCCGCCCCGGCATGCTCCGCCATGAACTCGATGACCTTATAGGTCGCAGCCGTCAGCGTGATCTCCAGGGCCACATTCTTGTACTTCTGTGCGTACTCGATGCCACGCCGCGCTTCCTTGAACGACCCCCCCTGGTGCGCCAGGATGAACGTCATATCCGGGTACTTCGGAAGGATCACATCGAGCTCCGGCCCGAAGTTCGCTGACGGGTGCAGCAGCGTGTACAGGCGGTGCCGGTTGCCGTAGTCGAACCAGGTCGACCATGCCGGGTCGCTGTAGCCGAGATCCGTGCGCGGGTGATAGGGCTTGAGCCCCGTCATGCGGTGCTTGCCGTGCACGCGCGCGATCTCTTTCTTCCAATCCTTCACGTAGGCCGGATGGAGCGCGGCGTAACCGTAGTAGAACTTCGGGAACCGTTTCATGGCGTCGGCCGTGACCCGATTGCCATCGTCATGGCCCGACCACACCGACAGCCACGCGCTCATATGGATCTGCTTGATGCCCATCAACTTTGCCCGTTCCCACATCGACTGCGCATCGGAGAACGGCTGATGGATGAACCCGACGCCCACCGCGCCGTCGTGGGCGATGTGCGCATGGGCATCGATGACCAGCGCGTCGCGGATCGGTCTTCCTTCGCGGGCGGCCGCAAGGATCGTGTCCTTCGTACGCTTCGCCCGGTACATCGGGGGGCCCTGCTTCAACTTGAGGAGGCGTGCGATGTTCCCGCCGGCGATCAGCATCTTCTGCTCTTCCGGCAGCGTGCAATAGTCCACGAACGCCTTGGCAGCACCGGGCGACTTGTCGAGTGCGCCCGACCCGAAGAGCACACGCTCCACACCGAACCACCCGGCGAATTCCTCCAGGGCGTGGTTGCCCTGGTGGCTCGAGAACTCCATATGAAGGCGGGGATGCTTGGTCATCAGGGTATGGAGATACCGCGTCGCATCCCACCGTGAATTCTGCAAAAGGACCGGCAGGCGTGGATGCAGTGTCAGCATCGCGTCGAGTTCGCTGAGCAGCACCTGATTCGCCGGGTCCATGATATCGGGGCCGTACGTCCCACCCCCCTCAAGGATGAGAAGGATCTCTTCCTCCTCAAGAGCCGAGAGCAGTGCACCACAACTGTCTTCGTTGAAGAAATAATGATGCGTGCGGGGATACATCTTGGCAGCACGGATGTTGTTGTCGCGCATCTGCTGGATGACCTCACGGGGCGGGGCCATCTCGCCGGTGTGGTGCGGCATCACGCTCCAGACGCCATAGAGGCGCGGACTCTTCTTCAGCTCGTGCAGCAACGCACGGTTGCCCCAGTCGGGGGTATATTCTTTCCCCAGCGCATGCGCGATCAGCGCACCCTGGATCCCACACCACTCCATCTCCTCCAGCAGGGTCTCGGTCTCGAAGGGTGTCTCGATATCCTTAAGCCCGCGCCGTCCGACCCACGCATTTGCATCTATGAAGATACGCTGCTCCATGGTCACCACCAGAATGGTTTCACATCACGTTCTCGTACCTCTGCCTCCACGGCCCGGCGCAATGCGCGCCCGGCCTTGTCCAACGCCTCATCGATGTCCGTTGCTTTGTGCGAATACGAGATGAACCACCGCGGGCTGATGAAGATCCCCTCGCGGTACAGCTCTCGGTGCCACAGGTACTCCAACCGCCCGTGGAACGTGGGATCGGTGGAGAGGAACTTCAGGAAAGGCGCCACCGGCATACCTGCCGCGCGCCCTTCGACACCGGCTTCGCGGGCGATCCGGTCGAATCCCGCCATCAGTCGTTCGCCCATCGCACGGATGTGGCCGTGCACATCCTCACGCAGCATGATCTTCATCGTCGCGATGCCCGCGGCCATGGACAGCGTCTCTCCGGCATACGTTGTGGTCATCTTGAACCGGTACAGCGACTCCATGTACTCTTTCTTCCCCACGTAGGCCGAGAGCGGGAAGCCGTTCGCGATCGCCTTCGCATAGCTGGCGAGGTCGGGTTCCACGCCGAAGTACTCCTGTGCCCCACCCCTGGCAAGGCGGAAGCCGGTGAGGACCTCGTCCATCACGAGCAGGATCCCGTACGCACGGGTCTTTGTCCGGAGAAAGCGGATATAGTCCCCGCTTGTGTCTTCATTGAAATCGTACGGGGTGGCAATGACGCATGCCAGACGCTCGCCGTACGCATCGATCAGCCTCTCCGCCTCTTCGCAGTTCCCCCACGGGATGATCTTCACATACTCCTTCATGAACTCCGGCACGCCGTTGTTCGGGCTATCCTCCGTGGCGAACCAGTCCGGATACCCGTGGTACCCGCTCATCAGGATGACATCGCGTTTGGTGTAGGCCCGTGCGATGCGAATATTGGAGAGGTTCGCATCCTCCCCGGTCTTCATGAAGCGGACCATCTCCGCGTTGGGCACCATCTGGTGCACCAGCTGCGCGCATTCCAGTTCGATGGGGCTTGCCATGCTGAAGAGCACACCCTTTGCCAGCTGGGCACGCACGGCATAGTCCACTTCGTCATAGCAGTAGCCGAGTGTCACCGGACCCAGGGCAAGGCGAAAGTCGATGTACTCCTTCCCCTCCATGTCCCAGAGCCGGCATCCCTTCCCCCGTTCGATGAACTTGGGCATGATCCCCTCGAACGCGGGATACGGGCGTTTGGCGTTGGTCTGCGTCGCCCAGGGGATGAGCTTCAGTGCTTCTTCAAAATGCTTGTCCGAAGGCCTCATAGGGTCACCACCGGAAGGTCGTGGGAGACATCGATCCGTACGCGCAGCGTACGCGCATTGTGTTTGCCGGTGACCTCGAACACGTTGGCATGGTGGGTCACCGTGAGGACCCCGTGGGTCCCGCCTTGTGCCGCGGCAGTACAGACGGTAAGAAGCAGGTGTTCCGTGGCGGCGGTCGACACGACCTCCACGAACGGATGGATGCCATGGTCTTCCGGCACGGGAAGCACGCCTGTCTTGTATGACGGCGCGGTGGAGCCATACGTTGCAGCCTCGAGCGTCGCAGAGGGGCGGACGATCCGGAAGCCCGCCGGGAGAAGCGCAACGGACCCTTTGCCGTCGAAGTTGTCTGCCTGGAAGCGCAGCTGCACCGGCACGGCATCACCGTCGCACCGGATCCTGTCGAGGAGAAGGAGGATGTCCGGCTTCA
Organism: Ignavibacteriota bacterium; assembly: GCA_016707525.1. Classification (NCBI taxonomy): domain Bacteria; kingdom Pseudomonadati; phylum Ignavibacteriota; species Ignavibacteriota bacterium. The sequence continues at coordinate 393,913 of JADJHP010000002.1, read as the reverse complement.
GGAACATGACGGACCGCCGGACCAGCGCCACCCGGGGAAGCACCAGAGCGTAGGCTGCCGTCGCATCGCTCGTGGCAAGCAGGTCACCCTTGCGGTCTTCATAAGCAACGACCTGCGCCTCGGCCCATGAGGCATTGGTGCCTTCATGGCCGTCGTGATACTGATGCCCTTTGCCGTCGATGAGCACCGCGGTGTGCGACTGTGTAAGACGAAGATTCCAGTGCGGATCGGTGAAGGAGTATGCAGCATGATAGGGGTCGTGCAGCAAACGGTCGCCATGCGCCGAGAAGATGACACTGTTCCGGTCGGCGTGTTCATGGTTCGCGGGCCATCCGCTGCGGAGCGCCACCACGCTCTCCTTCACGCCCCAGCCGGTGCGCCCGATCACGAGGTCGTTCGACAGGCGCACGTTCTTCAGGGATGCGGGGGGAGCTTCGGGTTTGACGCGCGGGTCGTACCAGAGGATCGAGAACGTGCTGCCCACTTCCCCGACGGAGTGCGTCACGTACTGTGCAACACGGTCGCGATGGGTCCGTGCCACCCACGCAGCGATCGCCACATCGCCGATCGAGAAGGCGTCCCCGAAATTCACGCAGCCCCGGGTGTTCTCGACGGTCGGCATCGCCATGGCCAGGGCATAGCGGATCGTGCCCGGGAAATTGATCAGGTCCCGGTGGTCACGGCCGAGGCGCCGGTACAGCACGTCGAGAGCGAGCGCAAGGTGCTGACTGGTATAGGCCCAGTATCCGACGCCTTCGTCGTACGCGCCATCCGGCCCATACATCGTTGCGAAGGCCTGCGCGCTCTGCAGCGCCATGGTGATCCAGGTCTCCGCCTGCGGATGGCGTCCATACAGCCAGCACCCGGCCATCATGAGTCCGGCAACCGGAATGATCTTCAGGTTCGTGGAGTTCAGGATGAGCGGCCAGCGGCGCAGGTCGAACCGATAGGGGTACACATCGGTGGGATCGAATCCCCACCCGCGGACACGCTCGGGATATTTCATTCCGTACAGGGTACGGTAGCAGGCCGGGGCGCCCTTGTCAGCGACCCCCGCTTCGATCGCGGACCGGACCGCCGCTGGCATGCCATCGCCAAGAAATTCGATCGCCGAGAGCAGCGCGATGGTCGCTTCGGGAGCGCGCTGCAGCCCGATCGTGTGCTCGCCCGCTTCCATGAAGTAATCCCACCGCTCATACGCCAGCATCCGCTCGATCGCGTGGAGTGCCAGATCGAGCTGCTTCTGTTCGCGGGTCAGGGCATACACGAAGGAGGACCGGTCGAGGATCAGCCGCGCACGGAGCATGTGGTGCGCATGGTTGTTCAGCCGGAGTTCATCCCGGAGGAACGCATGATCGGGAGCGGGATCCGCATCGGTGAGCGACCGCCAGTACGCGGCGAATCGCGGGAGCGTGACCGTCTTCCGCATCCGCGCGATGTCCGCCCCATCACAGAGCAGAGGCCCGGTCCCCGGTGTGCCCGGGGTGCCGGATGCGGCCATGGCATGGAGTGCGTGCGGTGCGAGCGCCAGGCCGGCTGCGGCACTGGCGCTGTTCCTGAGGAAATCTCTGCGTGAAGGTGACATGGCCCGTGGGTTCTCCGGAGACGTCCCCCCGATGCGGGTGTTCCGTGTTCCTCTAGTGTGCGGCTGCCATCATACGCCGGAGGATATCGACGTTGTGCCGTGAGTTCTCAATGAGGGGGTGACAGTGAGTCTCGATCGTGATATGCTCGACCAGGCGGTCCTTGAGCAACGCGGTGACCTGTCCCTGCCAGTCCAACGCGCCTTCACCGATCGGCACGCACTTGATGAGCGAACCGACGGCAGTATCTTTCGCGTGGACGTTGATGATCCGCGGCTTCAGCGCTTCATAGCCCTGGGGATACGGCACCTCGTCCGTGCCATAGGCGTTACACGGATCCCAGTTGGCACCAAGGGCGGTTGCGCCCGTCGCGTTGATGATCTGCAGGGTATTGACCCCGGTATCACACCAGAAGCCGGGTTCATTCTCGATGGCGATCCGGACGCCCGCGGCCGCGGCCAGTTCGGCGGCACGGCGCATGTACTCCACCGCCAGTTTCTGATTGTCGGCAGGTTCGCCGGCTTCACGCTGGAAGCCGAAGACGATGATCATGGGGCAGGACAACTCCCGTGCGAGGTCCAGCGTCGCCGGCAGCACGGAGCGGATCTCTTCTTCGATCTCCCCGGTGCGCGCAAGGTGCGCCTTGAACATGCCGGGGGACAGCGCGGTGATCCGGACGCCATGGTCGCGGACCAGCCCTGCCACCGTTGCGATCTCCTGCTTCTCGACCCGGGGCACCCGCCCCGTGGTGAGACAGCGGATCTCATAGCGGTCGATCCCCCACGAGGTCCCATGACGGAGCGCCTCGCTGAAATCATTCGTGATCTCGTCACTGACGATGCCGAGTGCCAGCGGAGTGTTCATGCCTGGGGCTCCTGATAGCCGATCTCGCGCGAGATGACGGACCCTTCCCGCTTGAGGATCTCGATGATGTCGTTGGACAGGCCCCGTGTCCGGCGGATACGCTCCGACGGGAGGGCGGTCATCAGAGCAGCGACGATCTTGCCGTGGTGGTCGCGGATGGGAACGGAGATCACGCAGAGATCGGGTTTGTACTCGGCGTCGGCGATGACACATCCGGCCTTCCGGACCTCTTTCAGTCGCTCCTTGAACTTCGCCATGGACGTGATCGTGCGCTGGGTGTACCGTTTCAATCCGGTACGCGCCACGATCGCACTTACAACATCTTCATTCGCCTCGGAGACGAGGATCTGTCCGGACGCCGTGGCATGGACCGGCGACCGCTGGCCGAGACGTGCCACCATCCGCCAGATCTCGGGTGTATCCGCGCGATCGATGATGATGACCTCATGCTCATCCATGATCGCAACGTAGTAGCTCTCCCGGGTCTCGTGCGCCATGCGCACGAGGTGCGGATGGGTGACCGACTTCAGGTCGATCTTGTCCAGCGCACGGTTGCCCCAATCGATCAGCTTCATGCCGAGGTTGTACACGTTCCGTGTACGGTCGAGCTGAACGATGTAGGATTTTTCGAGCGTCAGGAGGATGCGAAAGAGTGAGCTCTTCGGGATGCCGGTCTGGCGGGAGAGGTCGGCGAGAGAGAAGCCCGTATGAGACCCTGCGAGGATCTCCAGCACCTGAACCGCCCGGTGGACAGCGGGAACGGTGTATTCGTGTGCCATGACCAAAGCTGTTTAGTCAATTAAACAACGTTTTATTAGTAAAGGTACGACCTTCTCGCGGGAATCGCAAGAACATTCTCGCCGGCTCAGGTGCCCGCGACCCCGACAAGTGTGTACGGCCCACGCGGGATCACGGCAACACGCGCACCGGCACCATGCCGGTGCAGCCCATCCTGCAACGCTGCGCCCAGGTCCGGCATGCTCCGCACGAACAACTTCTGCAACACCTCCGGTGCGATCCCTCCCGACACGAGCACCACATCGTGCACCGCGGCGACCTTCGCACATTCTTCCAGCTGCCACTGATCGATCACGACCGGACGATTCTGGAGCCCGTCGAGAAATGCGCGCGCAGAGTTCTCGGTGGTGGCCATGTGCGTGAACTCCGGACTGCCCAACCCCTCGCTGCATTCCGCGGCGATGATCAGGGTCCCACCCGGCTTCAGCACGGGTGCGGCCGCGGTCATCCCCTTCACCGTCTGATAGAACGTGAGGTCGAGTGGATATCCTGCGGCCGAGGTGACCACGATATCGACCGGCGCGTTCACCTGCGCCGTCACCGCACCGCGGACGTGTGCCACGCCCGCAGCATGGGCTTCGAGGGGATCTCCCGCAAAGATGCCGGTGATATGCCGATCCGCGTCCAGGGCCACATTCACGATGAGATCGTGCCCGGCCAACCGTGCGATCTGCAACAGTTCCGCATGGAGCGGATTCCGCTCGATGCTCCCCTCGCGGCATTCCGGATGCTCGATGAAGCGGGGGCTGTGCAGCGCCTTGATGGTCTCCTCTCCCGCACACCCCGGGGCGATGAGTTTCCGTCCACCCGAGAACCCGGCCATCAGATGCGGTTCGATGAAACCGGTGGTGATCTTCACATCGGCAGAGCAGTAGATCTCATCAACATACACCGGCGTCCCCTGCGGCGTCGTGCCCAGGAAGCGTTGCTCCTCAATGGCGCGCGCATGGTGGCTCACCACCCGCACGGTCGACGCGATCTCATCGCCCAGCATCGTCACCAGTTCTTCCGGCGTGCTCGGCCGGTGAAGTCCGGTGGCAACGAGGATCGTGACGCGGTCGCGCGGGATCCCGGCCCGTTCGAGTTCGCTGAACACCGGCGGGAGGATCACCCGGTTCGGCACAGGGCGCGTGATGTCGCACACGACGATGCACGCCGTCCGCTTGCCACGCGCGATCTCGCCCAGCGGTTTCCCGCCGATCGGCGCACGCAGCAGCTGCGTGACCATGCTGGCCGGGTCTTCCACGGGGGCGGATTCGCGCATGCTCAGCAGTGCCGCGAGGTTCGCCTCCGGGACCTCCACCTCCATCCCGGTTGTGCCGTATGCCATCTGGATCTTCATTCCGCCTTCCCTCCGGTCTCGTTCGAATACTGTGCCGCACTCCGGATCTCCGACTTCTTGCCGAAGTACCACATCAAGACACCGAAGAGGACCATGATCGCGACCATCGTGCCGAGGATGTACCTCTCCGCCGCGGAGATGTCGGTGAACAGGATGAGCCCCATCAACAACCCCATGATGATCGTCGTTCCTCCGACGAGCGGGAATGTCGAGATCTGTTTCCGCCCGGCTCCGAACACCTCACGGGCCACATCCACCGGTGTATCCAGCTTCTTGAAGAATTCACGGACGACGGCACGCTGTTCTTCCGTCTCGCCCGCAAAGAGCGCAGCGAACCCGAACAGGCTCCCACCCAACGTCAACGCCCCGGCCCAGGCCACCCACCCCTGCCACTCGCTGTATCCAGGAGCCAGCGAAAGGACGAAGATCGAGGCATAGACACCGGCGATGATGAGCGAGAGGATGCCCAGGACCACTTTGTGGCGCTTGAAGAGTTCGCCGGTCCACACCGATGTCGCGAAGATCGCGAATGTGCTCACAAAGGCCAGGTACACCTGCGGGCCGATGTCCCACCCGAGGCCGTACCGCACCGTCACGCCAACGATGAGGCCCCAGGTGATCGCACCCACCGCGGCCCACTTCGGCACGCGGCGGAAGATCAGCCCGAAGGTGACCGGGACCACGACGGGGATGTTGAGCAACGTGAAGAATGCCTGCATAAGATTGAAGATACCGAACTGACTGGTCACGAACAGGACCGCAAGGCCGACCACGATCAGGCCGATCACGACCGAGAAGATGCGTCCGACGTTCAGAAGTTTTTCATCGGTCACATCGGGTTGGATCCATCCCTGATAGATGTCCCGCGACAGGATCGAGGACACCAGATTGTACACGGAGCTCAACGTGCTCATCGTGGCGGCCAGCATCGCGGCGAGGAAAACCCCGATCAGCCCGTTCGGGAGCAGCTTGAGGCAGAGCGCGACAAACACCAGGTCCTGCGGATTCGAGTCGAGGTACGGCTTGAAGAAATCGACCACCGACAGGTCCGGCCAGATGACCCGGGCCACCAGCGGTGGCACGCCGAACACGAACGGGACGGTGAGGAAGAGGCCACCGGCAAGCAAGCCCACCTTCCGGGCATCTTTCTCATCCTTGACGCTGTAGAAGCGTTGTGCGGCGCCTGCCGCCGTTCCGAACGTCATGATGATGAAGATCGAGACGAGCCAGTGCTCGGTGTAGTGCACGCCGTTGTAGACGTGGTCGAACGTCAGGGGCGGGATCGAGCGGAGGAGAACGCCCGGTCCACCCACCAATCCCAGGGCCAGCGGCATGACGATGAAGGTGATGCTGAGCAGGATCACGCCCTGCACAACGTCCGTGATGGACACTGCCCACAACCCGCCCATGAACGTATAGACCAGGATCACCACACCGGTCACCAGCGTCACGAGCACGATGTCGAGGCCCATGACCGGGGCGAGGAGTTTGCATGTTGCTGCGAGCTGCACGCCGGCGGAGAGCGTGAAGTTGAGGGAGATGACGAGGCTCAGGAACTGCTGTGTGGTGAAATTGAACCGCGTATACGTGTACTCGACGGGCGAGATGGAACGCGTCCGGCGCCAGCGCGATGCCGTGAGTTGCGAGCCGACGAAGTACGAGAGCGACCAGGTCCCGAAGTACAGGATGGCGAACCACCCGGTCGAGTAGGCGAATCCGGCCGCCCCGGTGAATGTCCAGGCGCTGAAATTCGCCATGTACAGCGTCATGCCCGATACCCACCATGGGATCATGCTCCCGCCGGCGAAGTACTCCTTTGCGCCCTTGTTCACCTTCATGAAGTACAGCCCGATCCCGAGCATGAAGAGGAAATAGGCTGCGATGACGATGTAATCGTACCCATTGACTGCTTTGATCATGATTGCATCCGTTCTTCGTTGTCCGCGCTTCCGCGGGAATGACTAGAATTTCGCGGCGCGGACGCCGTCCAGGACCCGCTCCACTTCCTCGAACGTGTTATAGATGTGTGTGGAGATGCGCAATGCCGCCATCCCGCCTTCATTCACCGCACGCGTGCGCAGGTTCCGTTCCGTGAGCTGTTTCTGGATCTCCAGATACGGCAGACGGTCGTGTTCGAAGGTCGTCATCGCACTGCACAGTGCAGGATCCTCCGGCGAATGCACGCGTACATGCGGGATGGCCCGGAGCCCGGCGGCAAGCCGCGATGACAATGCGCGGTCGCGCTCCCAGACGGTCGCAATGCCGATCCGCTGGATGAACTGGAACGCCGCCCCCAGGCCGAAGCGCAGGGGCATGCTGACGGTCCCGTATTCGTATCGCTGCGCGGTCGGATGGAACGCCATCGTTCCCTTCAGGAAATCATACCCTCCATCCGAGTACGCGCCAACGAAACGCGGCGTGAACGTGTCCAGCATCTCCTTCCGCACATACAGCATCCCGGTCTCTTTCGGGCCCATCAGCCACTTGTGCCCGCTCGTCGCATACGCGTCGCACCCGATGTCATGCAGGCTGAACGGGAACATCCCTGCCGTCTGCGCCCCATCCACCAGGTTCAGGATCCCCCGGGAGCGGGCAAAAGCACAGATCTCCTTCACCGGCATCCGTAACCCGGTGGTCGTCACCACGTGCGGGATGCTGATCATCCGCGTCCGCCGGTTGGTGAGCTTCGTGATACGTTCGAGGTTCTCGGCCGCCGACACCGTGGATGGCTCGAACAGCCGGATCACGATCCCCTGGCTCCGCACGAGCGCCATCCATGTCATCGAATTGCCCACATGCTCGTGGGTCGAAAGGATCACTTCGTCGCCTTTCTTCCACGTCACGCCCTGGGCGATGATGTTGATCCCTTCGGTGGTGTTCCTGATGAACGCGAGTTCCTGCGCATCGCACCCCAGCAGCGCCGATGCACTGACCTTGATCTCGTGGAGAGCCTCTTCCGCGTGACCCGTCTCGCACATGTACTCGAGTTCGTCCATCTTCCCTTTGACGGTCCCGAGCACCACATACGGCGACGCACCGAGCCCCCCGGTGTTCAGATATGCACGTTCGCGCGTCAGCGGGAACTGATCACGCAAGAGGGTCCAGAACCGTTCCTCGGAGGGATCGACGGACGGCCACGCCGGTACGGGCGGAGTGCCCGGTTCCGCATGCGCGAGGTGAGGGATCAGGGCTGCGCCGGCGACGCCGGTACAACATGTTCGGAGAAAATCTGAGCGTTTCATGCGCACTTCGGTTCTTCCTTTGGATTGATCGCCGCCCGCTCCCCCGCGGCCGTTACACAACAATGACAGAGACTCTGGTGACCGCTTTCGTCCGGGGGTACGGGAGCCGCACTGCGCCATCCACGAGCTCCGCTTTCTTCCCATTGACCGTCGCTCCGGGAAGTGCCCCGCGACGGACCTCGACTTCCACCCCGGCACCGCGGATCGTGAAACGTGTCGCAAGGGCATCCACGCCGGACAGCAGTTTCGGCCGGATCTCGATCCCTTGCAGGTCGGGACGGAAGCCGAACATATGGTGGACAAGGAAGAGTTCGATCTCCGCCCATGCCCACCCCACGATACACACGGGTGGCGCAGGCGGGGTGATGCTCGGGCCATACCGCTCGAACCAGGCACCCGAAAGCCCACCGTGCACACCTTCGATCCATTTCAACGAACGCCACACGCGTTCATGGTCGCCCGCTTCCAGCGCCGCACGTGCCACGAGCATGGAAGCGATAGGCCACGGGCCCGGCGGATCGGGTTCGCTGTCCGTGTTGTACCGCGCATATCCGCCAAAATCCCATCGCTGGTTCCAGAGTACATCCATATGCTCGATCGTCTTCTTCCCCACGGTCCCGTGCGGATCGACCATCTCGTAGATGATCGGATAGAGCGAACCGGTATCGGGATCCCCTTCAGGTTTCTCGATCGTTGCGAGCGGTGAGCCAGGCGGCGGCACATTCCTGTTCGGTGGAATGAAGTACTTCTGCCAGCTGCCATCCCGCTTGCGCCGTTTGATCAGGTGGCCTTCTTCGACGAACCGGTAGGAAGGATCGTTGAGCATGGCCTCCCGGAGGCGCGCCGATTCCTTTTCCCAGCGGGCCGCGACAGCCGTATCGCCCAGGAGGCGTGCCACGGCAGCGCCTTTCTCGAGTCCATAGGCCACCCAGAACTGGTACACGAGTTCGAATCCATCCTCCACACCAAGCCGGTCATCCCTCTCCCAGAACTCACGCTTGTTCCGGAGCAATCCGCTCTTCGCATCGCGGAACACCTCCAGCAAGGGGAAGTCCCCGGCAAGGACGATCTGCTTCCAGTATCCTTTGATGAGCGCCGTATCGCCCGTCCAGCACAGATAGAGCCACGCTGCGTACAGGATCTGTCCATTCTGATCGAGTTCCGTGTAGTCGTACCCCGACCACCTGCTCGACTCGATCGCGCATCCATCAGGCCCGATGGCCTTCGACAGGATCTTTTCGAGGATGGAGCGCGCTTCGTCATGCAGCCCCGCCATGGACATGGCCTGCATCATCATCACATCATCGCGCACCCATTCCATATTGTACATCCAGTACCCGCTGTCCCGCTTCCCGCTGTATGCAAGCTGCGACTTGAGGCCGGAGCGTGCGACCGCATGGAGATGGTCGAGCGTGGCATTGCCCGAATGGAGCACGGGTTTGGGCGCCCAGTACGCCACCGTCTTCTTCCACATCGCCGGGAGCCGTCGCGATGTCATTGCCGCGGTCCCGGGCCGGATGGAATAGACGAACCTCGCCGTTGCCTCCGTCCCCGGCGCGATCGGCGGAACGGTCACGCGGAGATCGTACCGGCCCGCGGTCTCGACCTTCCCATCGAGGCACCGGAGAGTCACTTCCGTGTAGCCGCGCCCATGGACGCTGTTGTCGCTCCGGTCCGGGCCGATATCGTCGAAGATCGCGAAGTTCGGGGTCAGGGCGAGTCCAAGCGTACACTCTGCCGCCGCGGCGCCGGTGTTCTGCAAGCACACCTGCCGGATGAGATAGCCTCCCTCCGAGGGAACGAAGAACTCTTCCGTCACCGCCAGATCAGCCGCCTTCCAGTTCAGCGCGACCACCGGCACCCCTTCCTTCTGCGTCCATGCGATCTTCTGAACGGACGCCGGTGTTGCCCCATGCCCCTTGCCGCCGGTGGTCACCGTGAGCATCGTGCGCTCCATGCCGCGCTCGGGGAGAAAGAGGTACGTGGACCACTTGCGCGAGAACCGCTCGGCATCCATCAGCGTGAGGCCAAGGAATGTCATCGGCAGAGTATCCGAACGATCGGGTTGATACTGGAGGATCGCATGGATGTCACCATTCCCCAGAAAGAAATACTCCACGCCGGGCCGGTACGTGATGAAATCCTGATGCAGGCGCTGCGGGAAGGAATCAAGGTTCGCCGGCCGCTGGGATCCTTCAAGGACTTCCGCCGCAGACGCGATCGAACCCAATGCGCCCGCTGCGGGCAACAACAATGTGACCGCCGGCGCGGTGAGGAACTCACGTCGTTTCATACGTACTCCCTTGTCATGCGTAGTGGATCCGGACCTCTGCGTGGCCACGGACCGTACACGTCGTATTCACATAGCTGCTCTCGCGGATCATCCCGGCATTCGCGGCGATGGTCCGTCCGTTGCAGGTGACCTTTCGCCCCTCCGTCCCGGCTGGCAGCATCATGTGCAGATCCACGGTAGCATCACCGGTGATCTCGAGCGTGATGACATGCGCTGCAGCGTCATGATGATAGTCGTACCCCACGGATGCGCCCGAAGCGCCATACACGCAACGGACCTGCGCGTCGACCTGTCCGGTGGCGATCCAGCGCTCGGGGCTCGTGCTTGTCTCTTTGGTCGCATGGCGCCCATCGGGGAAGTACCAGAGATACGTCTCGTTCCCGGCGGTGAGTTCTTCATACCGGAGGAGTTGTTCCACGCCGTACGCCTCGAAGCCATGCTCGAATGCCGCGCGGGCGAGTTCGCCGCCGACCAGCGGCATGATGCCGCCGTTGCAATAGGCACCACCGACGAGTTTCTCATCGCCATAGATCCCATCAGGGAACGGCGGGTCGATGCTGTACCAGGGGGCGAACGTCCCGGGGCGTTGACCACGCAACCGGTATTCTTCGATGATCGCAGCAGCCATCGGGTGGGTCGCGAGCCCCCGGTTGATATTCATCGGGTTGCTCAGGCTCAACTGTGCGGCGGTGTCGACGCCATCGATCTGCACGGGGACGAGCGGAACCTGATGGGTATAGAAGCGCCCGTTGAAGCTCACCGCGTTCGCGCGCTTCCGGAATGCCGCGGCAAGTGTCGCCCAGTAGGACGCACGCGGTTTCTGGCGTAGTGCCGTATACATCACTGCCATCTGCTGGAACGCCTGGTAGTATCCGGAATTGTCGCCATGCATGATCCCCCAGAACGTGTCATCGGTGATCTGGAAGTTCAACCAGTCGTGTTTCCCGGCGGTGTAATCGAAGTCCCATGTATCAATGGTGTACGCACGCTTCACCAACCCGTGCTTCCGGTCCCAACGCCAGGGATCCGAGAGAATGTACGCAAGCGCGCGTTCGCAATGGAGCACCATCCGCTTCATCCACGCGGTATCGCCCGTGGCCTGCCACGCCAGATAGACGCCGTTGACGAAGCGGTACTCGACATCCGCCTCCACGGGGACACGCACATGCTTTGCCCAGTTTTCGCGCTCGCAGGGGAGTTTGTCCGGCGTCATGGTGACATAGTCGAAGAGCCAGCCGGCACGCGTCTGCGTGTCGGCGAAGTACTCGACCATGCTCGTCATGTCCTTTTCCCAGTACTTCACCCCGCGCAGCATGTCGGTATGGTCGCGGAGCCAGAGGCTGGGGCCATCGGGAGAATGGTAGCCCCGGATGTGCGTGCCCATGACGTTGACCTCGGAGACATCCTGATCGAGGAAGGCCTTGATGCGCGGGAGGAGGGCATCCAGCCGGCTGTTGCCGGTCAGGACCGAGGTCACCGCATGTGATCGTTTGGAGGTGCGTACCATGGGAGCCTTCACCGAATGATGGGAAAGAGCGGGCCGTGGAATTCCTCGCCTTCGATGAGGTTGCCACGGTCCCCGATGAGATGTTCCTGCTGTTTGTAGTGGGTACCGGCAGGCATAAAGATCGTCACCATCGCCCGGCGCGGACCGTCCGTCACGTTCGGGCCGGCATAGTGGAAGGTGAGGCCGTTGTGAAAGGTGCAACTGCCGGCCTTCATCTCCGCGATGAATGGCCGCACACTCTCCCGGCCGCCCATGGGCAGCAAGGCGAGCAGGTCATCATCGCCGGCCTTGCCGAGATCCACGGGGTTGAGCGGGCCGAGCCTATGGGACCCGGGGATGAACCACATGCATCCCTTATCGACCGTCACATCGTCGAGTGCCATCCAGCACGACAGCGCGGCACTCTCCTGCATCGGCCAGTACACCTTGTCCTGATGCCACGCCGTGGCCTTGCTGTCCTTCGGATATTTGATCAATGCATGATCGTGCCAGAGCCGCACGATCGGGGAACGCGTGAGCTGCCGGGCGATGCTGCCGATGCGGCCGCTCAGGACATACTCCTCGATCGCCGCATAGCGCTCCCACACATTCACCATCTGCAGGAACACCTTGGTGTATCCTTCATCTGCGCGCGGACCCCAGTTCTCTTTCAGGCGGTCGCGGTCGGCGATCGCCACATCGAGCGCCGCACGCAGGGTCTGCACTTCCTCCTCTGTGAGCACGTTGTGGAGCTGCACAAAGCCGTTCTCTTCATAGAACTTCACCTGCTCCTCTGTGACGCGATACTCTCCGCCGTACATGCGCCCTCCTCAGATAAATGACGATCCTCGATCTTCCATCCTGCTCGTGCGATCAGCGTTTCCCGGTCAGTTCGGCGCGGACCATCTCGGTCCCTTCGACCATTGCTTTGAGTTTCCCGAACGCCCGGTCGCGGGGCATGAACTTCATGCCGCAGTCCGGACTGATGTACATCTTTTCCGCCGGGATGAATTCCAGTGCCTTGCGGATGCGGTGGGCCACGGTGGCCGGTGTTTCCACGGCCTCATCTTTCACATCGATCACGCCGACCACGACCTCTTTGGTGGTCGGGTACTGCTTGAACAGCTCGAGTCCGACACCGTCGGACACCGCGAATTCCAGGCTGATCTGATCGGCATGGGTGTCGAGGATCGCGGGGAACAGTTCTGCGTACTGTCCGGTGAACAGCTTCTTCAGCTGATAATTGCCGTAGCAGACATGCAGAGCGGTCTTTGCCTGCACGCCCTTGATGAGCCGGTTGAACGATTCCACGAGCCAGGGCATATCCTGCGGATATCCCACCCAGATCGGCTCATCGATCTGGATGAAGGTACAGCCGGCAGCGACGAGGCCCCGGAGCTCTTCGTTCAGGATGTCCGTCAGATCGAAGATCAGCTCCTTGTCCGACGGATAGAATTCATTGGTGGCACGCTTGGCGAGCATCTGCGGGCCGGTGACGCACACTTTGGTACCGTGGGTGGCGTTGGTCTTGAGGAAGCGGAAGTGGTCATCCATGCCCAGCCCCTGCTTGCGGCGCACCTTCTCGCGCACAACGGGGTCCATCATCTGAATGGATGGGTCGAGATTGCCGATGGCCTTCAGCTTCCCGCTCATGTCGAATCCGTGGATACGCATGGAGAAGAAATTCACCATGGTCTCGCGGCGGATCTCGCCATCGGTGATGATATCCACACCTGCGAGCTCCTGATCATGGATGACGGCGCGGACTGCGGCGTCATGTGCCTCGGCGACCTGCTGGGGGGTCAGCGTGCCGGCGGTGCCGAGTTCCCTGACCTTGCCGAGCCAGGACGGGAAGGAGTAACTGCCGATGACGGTCGTAGGAAGGAGCGGGAGCATACGCAGGAATTCCTGAGCTGTGTGGTTGATGATGTTGGTAAAGAACAGGGACCGAAGGAGAAAAAGAAATAGTCAGGGTGTGTGACCACCCTGACTATTTCGTGAGCACGACAGTTGCCGCTTACTTCATGGAGAACTGGACAGTGAAGCGATGGACCGCATCCAGGCCGGTGAAGACGGTGTACGCGTAGTCGAAGCCGAGGGAATAATCCTCGAACGGCACGCGAACGCCGGCACCGATGCTGCCCTTCTCCAGGCTGGTCTGGATCGGTGCACGGAGGGAGCTCCCGCCGTCGATACCATCGCCGATCAAGCCATAGTAGCTGTAGTTGAACTTCCAGCCAAGACGCAGGAAGAGGGTCTTGTCGTAGTTGAACTCAGCACCGGAGTAATAGTACTGCTGTCCGTCCTGGGGCTTCACCACGTCCACGGCCAGCGTCACCGAGCTCTTCCCGACCTCGATCGGAACGAGGGACGTCCCGATGCTGAAGGTGAGGGGGATCGGCGATGCATAGTCGTAGAACTTGATGTCGCTGCCCAGGTTGTTGATCCGCGCGCCGATGTTCCATCCGAGCACGCCGAGGTTGTACACCGAGCCAAAATCGAACGCGATGGCGCTTGCGTTCTGATCATCGATCTTCTCGTGGATGTACTTCGCCGTCAGACCCAGACTGAGGTTGTCGGTGATGTACCGGGAGATCGTGGCCTGGAGGAGGAGGTCCTGGTAGTCGTAGGTGGACGTCCCGACCATGTCGATCTCCTGCGCATGCAGCTGCGGGTCGGTATACCCGTAGTCGCGGTCCGCCGGAATGCCCGACACGCCGAACATCATCACGCCGACACCAATGGTCCCGATGTCTTCCATATTGTAGCTGACTGCAGCGACTTCCTGTTCCAGTCCTGCGATCCAGTTGTTATGCGTGAACGAAGCCTGGAGGCTCTGATCGCGCAGGGCAACGCCCGCGGGGTTCCAGAACATGTTGTTGACATCGCCGTTCAGCGAGGTCACCGCGGAGCCCAGGGCAATTTGCCGGGCTCCAACGCCGACTTTGAGAAAGGCAGCGCTATTGATGCCTGCTTTGCGCGTCTGGGCATCGGCCGTTTGCACAGCCATCCCGAGGACCAGCAAAGCGACAAGAACTATAAGGCACTTCGATTTCATAGGTTTTATCCTCGTGGTAGCTGATGGTTATCGTAGAATCGAGAAATACCCGACTTTGCTGTTGCTCGGGGATTCGACGACGTACACATACACACCGCTCGCAACCTCGATACCGTCCTTGGAGAACATATCCCAGAAGACGCTTCCCTTGCTCGCATCAGCTGACGCGAACTGGATCACATCGATCACCTGGCCGGCCACATCCAGGATCGTGATCTTGCACTGCGGGGGGAGGTTGTAGAACAGCAGTTTGTGGTCATACACCAGCGTCCGGTTGTCATGCAACGCTGCGCGCTTGTACGGATTCGGCCGCACGCCCACCGTGCTCACATCACCCTTCGGCGCCAACGCCGAATACACGATCTGCTGGGCACCAAGATCCTTCAGCCCCGCTGCGGTCTTCGGATAGTTGACGTTGTTGAATGCGAAGGGCCACGTTCCCGGCCACAGACCGGTTGCACCGTTGCGATTCGTCGAATGGGTTTCAATGCGCGTGGTGGTCTCACCGCCCGGACCGGTATAGCTGCCTTCTTTGTAGGCTGCCACATAGTACCAGTAGGTGAAGCCGAGGATAACATCTTTGTCTTCATACTTGTAGGTATAGCCGGCCGTGACCGCAGGACGGTACGTCGCCAGATCCGCCTTCGGAATGACCTTCACCAGGTCCCACGTGCCCCACGTGTCGGGCTGATACGAACCCTTCAGTGTGGTGCTCTGGGTCTTTGCGAATGCATCGAAGCGCGGGTTGACCGGCTTGTAGACACTCGGCGGACGGGTACCGACCGTCATCTGTTCCTGATAACGATCGACCACCCGCATACCTTCGTCAAGCCAGTTGAGCTTCTTGTACTGCGCCGAACGGTAGATCTTGTAGCCTGCAAATTCGGTATCCGCTTCCGCCCTGGCATCCCACTCGACATTCGTGGACTTGTTCAGGGTGTTGGAGACCTTCATCTCGGGCAGCGGAGGAAGGACCGGAAGAACGAAGTTCTGCTCATAGGCCCAACGCGCCGCACGGACGGCCTTCTGGATACCTTCCAGACGATAGCCGGCCACCGTTGCGAACACCACCGTCATCACCGAGTCCTTCTTCAGGCTGAACGGACCGATACCGCTGTACGCATCGCCGTCAAAGTTCTCGGTGTGGCTTGCACCAGCCGTCCACCTGCCGTATCCGGTCGGGTAGTTGGTCGTTGCACTTTCGCGGCCATCTTCCGTCGACACCTGGTCGAACAGGCCGGAAGCCTGCATCGAGCCGTTCGGACGGGTGATCGACGGCTTCGTCACGAACGTCAACGGGTTGCCCGACGTACCGGCCGAGAACATGTTGGCATTCGGAGCGAGGTTGTACAGATCGAAGCTGGTCGTGGAGTGTGCCTTGCCGCCATCAACATAGTACGCAGCGGTTGTGGCATAGAACATCGCCCGCGGGTTGCCGGTCGTGTGGCCGAAGCGGGTGCTCTGGCCGGAAACGAACCAGCCGCGCTGCGTCCCGGTCCCGACCGGATGGTTTCCGAAGATGGTGTTCTTGGTCGGCAGTGTGGACGTCGACCTCGATGCATCCGCCGGCAGCCCGCCGATCTTCGCATCGATCAGCACCCAACCGGTGTAGATGTCGGTGTAGTTCTTCGTGCCGCCGCCATTGAAACCGAAATCCCAGTTGCCGGCCGTCGGATTCGCGGTCGTCGGGGCAGTGCGGTAGTATGCAAATGCCCAGGGATTGCCGTTCTCGTCCGGGTCGTCGATCCAGCACGACTGACGGGCGATGACGGTGGGAACGATGTCGTTGACGTTACGGCCGCCGCCAGCGTAGCTGGAGACGGACATGTAGGCTTCACCGCTGAACTGGAACGCAAGGGCCTGGATGTCGTGGGCGAGCTGTTCCGGTGTGCCGTTCAGGTCCATATCGACGACGCCGGTGTTCTTCAGTTCGATCTCGACGATCACATAGTCATTGAGGTTATTCCAGTTCGGGCCCGTGAACCCGTGCGCCCGCAACTTCACATCGATACCGAGGTTGGTCGGCCACGCCGCTTCATAGACAGCATGCTGGCGACGGGTACCGTCCACCCAGTACGGCTCCTTGGAGTAGTTGCGCGCGCCGGTCTTGATGGAGGAACCGGACTGTGCCACTGCACCCTGGAGCTTCTCCGAATAGGTCAGCTGGGCGAAGTTGGACCAGAGGTCGCTGCTGCCGGTGGGGCGGGCGGCAGCGATGTAGCTCGGGTTGGCAACGCCACCGATCTTTTCGGGGTTGAGCGTGCTCGATGTATCATACACGAACACCATGGCATTCTTGAACCAGTACGGCGTCATCGGATATGCCGCCGGCCAGTGCGTGCCCGGTGTGGTCCAACCGCGGTCGAAGTTACCCATCCGCAGGAAGGTCCGCCACCCCTGTGTCGTGTAGATGCCCGCGTCACTGTAGGACGGAACGAATCCCTGCGGGAGGAACGACTCCCACACGTCGCCGGCCTGGATGACACCGCCACCGGCATAGTTGACCGTTGACTGGCCCGCGGCTATGAGCGGCAGCAGCACGAGGACGCAGACGGCGATCATCGTCAGTAGAGCTCTTTGAAATTTGATACTCATGATTCTCTCCTAGTGTATGGAGTTGGTCCAGTCGTGCTTAGAACTCAACGCGAACGCCAAAGTAGTATTCGCGCGGGAAGTCATAGAACAAGCTGTTGTCCAGACTGATCGGGCGCTGATACGTACCCGTCGGATCCGGCCCGACCTCGGCACCGCTGGCATCCACCACCTTGCCGGCAACGGTGGTTTCCCAACGCTGCGCACCGGACACGGTGTTGTCATACCCGAGGATGTTGACCCAGTTGAAGGCATTCTTCACATCGGCATAGATCGCCAAACGCATGCCCTCAACCCGGAAGGCCTTCTCGAGCCGGAAGTCAACCTGCTTCGTCCAGGGTGACTGGCCGAGCTGACGGCTGGCGACGCGGGGATCGACCGTGTACTGGAGCGGATAGTAGAAGCCGCTCTGGAACGTACCGATGGACGACAACTGGATCTCGTACGGGAAGCCCAGCACGAGGGTATAGCTCAGACGATGCTCGCGATCGTAACCACCGGTCAGGATGCTCTGGCCGCCGACCACGTTGTTCTGGACCTTGTTGTAATAGATGAAGTCGTTGTACGGCAGCTTGTTCCCGTAGTTCAGGGAGTCCACGCCGGTGAACGTCGTACGCTGTCCACCGTCGTTACCGGTCCAACCGGACGCCTTCACATACGTGTACGCATAGCTCGCACGGCCGGACAGCCACACGAGGTCGGCATACTGCTGGCGGAGCGCGGTCAACGTGACCTCGATACCGCGGGCATCAGCATACTGTCCGTTCATATTGAGATAGACGACGTTCGAACCATTCGCCAGCTGCAGGGTGAATGCCGGGGTCGAATAGTTCTCGACGTCGCGCATATATGCCGTGAAGTTCAAGCCGAACTGCTGCGGCAAGAATTCCCACTGCACACCGATCTCATAATTCGACGACTTGATCAGGTCCTGATGGGCGGTGTTGTAATTCGGGAAGCTTCCCGGCGCACCGAACAGCAGGTTGTACGCATTGTACATGCGCGAGAACGGCGGCGCGATGCCCTGACGCGAATACGAGAAGAAGAGTGCCGCCTGGTCGCCGACCGGGTGCGACACGCCAACGCGCGGCGAGAAGAACCAGATCGCAGGCTCTTTGCTCGTCGAACGGATCGGCACGTTCACACGGCGCGCCACGCCATCCACATCGATGGTATCGGCACGGAAGTAATTGTAGTAGTTCGCAATGTCCGCAACGTTGAAGTCGAACCGGTCGAAACGGAAGCCGAGGTTCAACACGAGGCCGCCGAATTCCATGCGGTCTGATGCGTACACGCCCATTTCGCTCGGATAGAACTGCCACTTCTCAACGAACAGACGGGACCGCGAATCGGCCACATCGGCGCCGAGGGTCGAGTTACGTTCGGTACGGGACAGATCATGCAGCTTCAACTGCACACCGGCCTTGAACTGATGATTGAAGTTCAGCTGGCTGGTGATGTCCGCACGGACGGTGTTCGTGATGGTCCGGATATTGTCATAGATGAACTGCGGGCGCGTGAAGAGCACCTGCACGTTGCCGATGGCGCCTGGAGGCCCGAGGGAGGAGGGGGCCGCTTCGTCGCCGATGCGGAAGAACTTGCCGAGATCCGTGCTGGCCTGCGAGATATACTTGCTGATCGATGCCGTGTCGGCCATCTCGAGGAAGTCGCCGCCCTCGTTCAGCTCGGGGATACCGTCGCCGTTCGCATCCGTGTAGCCGTAGGTCTGCTCTTTGTAGGTCTGGCTCAACTGGACCTCATAGAACGTGCTCGGTGAGAGCACATGGGTCAGCTTGAGGCTTCCAACAAAATTCAGACCGTTGTTCTTCGGCACGCCTTCGAGGAAGTACCGGATACGATCGTTGTAATCGGTATTCTTCCAGCCGAACAACTGCCCCTTGTCGTTCAGGATACCGAACGCATCCAACTTGATGTCGTTCGTGATGTTGTAGGCGGTCTTCAGGGTGATGTCCGCCGTCCGGGAGCGCTGGTTCGGCAGACGCCCGTGCGTATCGAAGTACCGGCCGGATGCGTAGAAGCGCCAGTCTTCCGTGATGTTCCCACCCAGGAAGGCTTCGAAGTCCATCGTCGGCTTGTTCTGATTGTCATACTTGCCGCGGAAGTACTTCAGCTTGCTCAACCGCGTGCTGTCGCCCGTGATCGACGTCTGCACGCTCTGCGTCCAGGTCAGCGTCCGCAGCGAATCCAGTCTCCGCTTCGTGGAGTACTGATCGCCGAAGAACTGATAGTCGTCCCAGTACACGTTCGGACCGTTGTAGGTCAGGCCGTTGAACTGGCTGACGCGGGCATTGATACCACCGCTCAATTTTCCGCGGCCTTCTTTCAAGGCGTAGGTGATCGTACCAGCCGTCGCACTCGGATTCTCTGCGCCGAGCGCACCGGTGTTCAATGCCATCTGCTCGACCGCTGCGAAGTTCACGGTCGCTGCGGTGCTCAGCTGGCTCTCACTGTTACGAGTCAGACCGGTGGCGACCAGGATGCCCTGGTTCGTCTGTTCGACCGCAATCGCATAGTACTGGTCCGACACATCAACGCCGTCAATGACGGTCTTCGTTTCGTTGATCTTACCGCCGCGCACGAACCCTTTGAATGCACCGGGGGTCGTGTTCAGGACTTCGATCGCGCTGACCATCGGGAGATTCGAGATCTCTTCACTGGTCACCGTGCTCTTGGTCGAGGTACGGTTCTTATCGACGACACGCCGTTCGGCAGAGATGAGCACTTCGCCCACTTCGACCGCTTCGGAGGGAAGATTGAAATTTTGTTCCAGGGTCTGATCGAGGGAGATGCGAATATTCTCGACCACCACACGGCGGTAACCGACGGCAGAGGCCTGCACGCGGTACACGCCCGGAGGGACGTTCAGGATCGTGAAATTACCGCCGGCGTCTGCCATCGCGCCCAACGTCGTCCCCACCACCATCACATTCGCTCCTGGCAAAGCCTGTTTCGTTGCATCATCCCGTACCGTGCCCCGGATCTTTCCATTCGCACCGAGAGCCAATGCGACCGGAAGGACCAGGAGGCATCCGAGAAAGAGAACTCGAAACCAAGCATATCTCATGGTGTTGCTCCTTGAGTAATTACAGAATGGTTACTGGTAGGCAGGTTGTACTGTCCGTGAAGAGGTCCTCCTTTCGGGGCACGCATCACCCGTTTGAAGTGTATTGAGGAAGGAATTGAGAACTATGGGAAATCACGTCTTCGGGAAACGACAACAGATGAACCGCGGGTGCTCAAGACACATCGGTCGTGTGAGGGAGTGCCGCTACCGTAGAGTGGTTCATCTGTGAAACAGCGTTTTATCAGGGGTATATTACGAAGGTCACGCTGTATTGTCAAGTGCCATGAGAAAAAACTTCTGCGTGATTTTGCAAAAACTCCGGGCTCCTCCTTGACATTGTCATCCCTTTCTGGCATACTCAACAACTTGGGGAATTGGAATCCCGCGATGACCACACGACGACGCTTTCTGACACAGGCCGCCGGAGGCAGTACCCTCCTCGGCCTGCTCCCTGTACCATTCGCCCATGCTCACGGCCGTCAACCCCCGGAACCCATGCCACAGTTCTCAGCCCTGACCCTCCCGGATGCATCGCGCCGGCTGGACCTTTCTCCGGCCCGGTGGATCTGGTATCCATCGGAACGCACGCTCCCCAATACCGTCGTGCTGTTCCGCCATACCATCAACATCCCGGCCCCCCTCCGCTCCGCGATCGGGTGGATCGCAGCCGATAGCCGGTATCTCCTTACTATAGACGGTGTCCGCGTTCAGTGGGGACCGGCACCCGCCGACCCCCGCCGGATGGAAGTGGACCCGCTGGAACTCCAGCGCCTCCTCACCCCGGGCAACCATACCATCGGCGTCACGGTCCTCTATTATGGAGGGGGCGACGGGACCCACCCCGTCGGCAAGCCCGGGTTCATCTTCACCCTGACCACGACCTCTGCTGATGGGACCACGGCCACCCTCGTCTCTGACGACTCATGGCAATCCCACCTGAGCACCGCATGGCCGGCCGGCAACTATAAACGATGGTATGTCCGCGCGTTCCAGGAGATGTTCGATGCGCGGAAACACCCCTACGGCTGGGATACGAATGGCTTCCCCACGGATGGCCGGTGGCTGCACGCCATGGTCGTGGACTGCCCCCCTTCCCTCCCACCGTCCTGCTCTTCGTACCCTGACCATCTGCTCGACGCCCGGGCAACACGGAACGGATCCTGCCTCGTCCCCCGCAGCATCCCGATGCTCCGCGAACACCCCGTGCCCGTCGATGCACTGGTCGAAGCCTATACGATAACCTGGCACCGGCCGGCAGAGGAATACTTCGACGTCCTCCCGCCCAACGCGTTCACGGCGGCACCCCTGACAGTGACGAGCGCAGGGGCCGGTTCATGGAGCGTCGACCTCGACGGTGCGACAGCAAAGGCATTGACCTTCGCCCTGCGCGACCAGCATGTCGGGTTCCCCTACTTCACCATCGATGCCCCCGCCGGTACCATCGTAGAACTGATGGTGCAGGAAGGGCACACGCCCGGTGGTCCCCCGCTGCTGAATACGCATTTCCACGCGTGGGCCCGGTTCATCTGCGCGGGAGGCGTGCAGACATTTCAGACGCTCGACTACGAAGCGGCACGCTGGATCCAATTGCACATACGAGGGACAGCCGCGAAAGTTACCATCAGCAATGTCGGCATGCTCCGTCGCGTCTTCCCCTGGCCCGTGGAACCACGCGCATCGGTGAATGAACCCGCGTTGCAGCGGCTCATGGATTCCTGCGTGAACACGCTGTACAACAGCGCGCAGGAGACCGCGGTGGATGGGATGGGCCGCGAGCGCCAGCAGTACAGCGGCGACGGCGCGCACCAGCTTCACGCCGCCTACATGACCTTCGGCGAAGCCCGCATCGGCGCACGCTTCCTCGCGACGTTCAGTCAGGGGCTGATGATCGACGGTTACTTCTTCGACTGCTGGCCGGCATACGACCGTCTCGCCCGCGTGATGGAACGGCAGCTCGACATGACCCCCTGGGGCCCGCTCCTGGACCACAGCGTGGGGTTCGGATTCGATATCTTCCATCATCATCTGTACACCGCGGACACGGCTGCTGTCCGCGAACCGTTCATCCGCTATCAACGCTTCGTGCACTATCTGCACTCGATCCGACAGGAGGACGGCCTCCTGCCGGTGACGGACCTCGGCATTCCCGCCGTATGGATCGATCACGTTGCGTACCAATACGGAAAGCCACTGCACAAACAGTGCGCATTCAATCTGTACGCTGCCGCCATGCTCCGCTCTGCGTTCGCGCCTGTGGCGCGCGCACTCGGGCACGCGGACTGGGCGGACTTCGCCGATGGCCTCGGCGCATCGATCGTTGATGCCGCTGTGCGTGCATTCTGGAGTGAACGCGACCGGCTCTTCATCGTCAACCGCCCCTGGCTTGCCTCCGGTGAAGAACCCCGTCTCTGCGACCGGTCACTCGCAACAGCCGTGATCTTCGACCAATGCCCCGGTGGCGATATCCGCGCGGCGGTCGATGCCCTCGCATCGCCTCCACCACACATGGGGATCTCGTATCCGGCGAACGCCTGCTGGCGCTATTGGGCACTCGCCCGTGGCGGACGCACCGATGTTGTCCTCCGCGACTTCCGCGAGCGCTGGGCAACGATGCCGTCGGTCCTTCAGAACAACACGATCTTCGAGAACTGGACGGCGGCACCCGACAGCGGCGACCTCTGGAGCCACTGCGCGGTGGTCCCCCTCTATCTCCTGACCCAGGGGATCGCCGGGATCCGGCCGACAGCGCCGGGGTTCACACAGTGCACGGTTCGCCCACAGCCCGCGGACCTTGGACACATCGCGCTGACGGTTCCCACGCCACACGGGCCCATCGAGTTCGAGTGCACGGGCACACGCGGGGACCGGACGCTGCGGCTCAATGTTCCCCGGGGTGCACCGCGGATCTCATCCTGGACGAACGGGAAGCGGTGTCCCTGTCCGCCGCTCCGGGCATCGCGGACAGCGGAGTGCGCCGGCACAGGTTCCCATCAGGCAGCGCACAGACACTTCATCTCAGGTACACGTAAGCATGCAGGGACAGAGCCACATCTTGAGCGAACGACGGGAGGATGCACGATGCGCCTGATCATCACGCGGTCCAAATGGGACCTCGATGCACTGCCCTTCGAGGACTTTCTCGTGTATGCCCGCGGCGCGGGCTTCGACGGCACCGAGATCCATCTCCCCTCGCTCCACGCATCGCCGGAGGAGTGCATTGCGCTCCACGAGAAGCACGGACTCGCGTTCGTTGCCATGATCACAAGCGAGGGAAAGACCGCCGAGGAGCACTGCCGATCGCTCGAAGAGCGGTACCGTGCGGCGGTCCGCTGCCGCCCGCTCCACGTGAACTGTCACACCGGGCGCGACATCTTCACACTCGAGGAGAATCTCCGGATCTTCCGCACCGCACGCGCCCTGGAACAGGAAGCAGGCATCACGATCTGTCATGAGACGCACCGCGGCCGCGCAACCTACAGTGCGATCGCGACGCGGGCGCTTCTCACAGCGATGCCGGAACTCCGGATCAACGCCGACTTCTCGCATTGGTGCTGCGTGCATGAGTCGCTCCTCCACGATCAGGAGGAGACCATGACGCTGGCGATCATGCAGTCCTCGTATATCCACGCCCGCGTCGGACACATGGAGGGACCACAGGTGAGCGATCCCCGCGCACCGGAATGGAGCGCCGAAGTGGAACGGCATATGCAGTGGTGGGAGTTGATCGCTGCGGAACACGCCCGGCGTGGCGCCTCGTACCTTGCCGTCTGTCCGGAATTCGGCCCCGCACCGTACATGCCCGCACTGCCGTTCACGCGCCAGCCCGTCACGGATATCCGTGAGATCGTGATCCACATGATGCACCAGCTCCGCAGGCGGCTCCAGCCGTTCTGTGTGCCCGTTTCATAGTCCACGTTTCGCGTATTGGAGAGTACTACAATGATCATTGCAGACCTGGGTGTCGTCGAAGGACGCCGGTACCCGGCACGACGCCGGACCCAGAATCTTGTCGGAGGCGCCTCACCCATTCAGGCCATGAATTTCGCCATGGGGCACGTGACCCTGGATCCGAAAGGCGGACAGGTGCCGTGGCATAATCAGGACCAAGAAGAAGTGTATTATATAATAGAAGGGACCGCCGAAATGTGCCTCGGCGAAGAGCGGCAGGTCCTGAAAACCGGCCAGGCAGCATACATCCCGCCCGGGGTCTACCACCAGATCACCAACATCGGTGACACCCCCATGCGGATGCTCTATTGCTACGCGCCCGGCGGCGATGTCGCGCACTGGCGGCAGGAGCTCAGCGGTACCCTTCCCCGTGCCGGACACGAAGCACCGCCGCTCCCTGCCGGAGCGCAGGCCCAGTGTACGGAACCACCAACGCAGTGAACGAGATTTTGTTTTGGAGAATGGACACATGTCAACTACAACGCATCACGTCGGCATCATCATGAACGGGGTCACGGGCCGCATGGGGTCGAATCAACACCTCATGCGCTCCATCGTGGCCATCATGCGCCAGGGAGGCGTCCGGCTGAATGACCGCGAAGTGGTCATGCCCGACCCGATCCTTGTCGGCCGCAATGCCCAACGCCTTGAACAACTCGCCGCGAGTTCCGGCATCGTCCGGTGGACCACCGACCTTGGCAAGGCGCTTGCCGACACACACAACACCATCTATTTCGATGCCCAGGTCACGAACCTGCGCGTCCCGGCGATCCGCGCCGCTATCAAGGCGGGCAAACATATCTATTGCGAGAAGCCCACGGCACTCACCACCGATGAAGCCTACGATCTCTATCTTCTTGCGGAAGAAAAGGGCGTGAAGCACGGCGTGGTGCAGGACAAACTGTGGCTTCCCGGACTCATCAAGCTGCGGTTGCTGAGAGACAGCGGATTCTTCGGCCGTATCCTTTCCGTGAAAGGCGACTTCGGGTACTGGGTCTTCGAGGGAGAACATATCCCCGCGCAACGGCCGTCGTGGAACTACCGCGTCGAAGACGGCGGCGGGATCATCTTCGATATGCTCTGCCACTGGCGCTACGTTCTCGACAATGTGATCGCACCGGTCCGCAGCGTCTCCTGCCTCGGCGCCACACATGTCCCCACACGCTGGGATGAATCGGGCAAGCCGTATGCATGCACCGCGGATGATGCCGCATACGCGACCTTCGAACTGAACGACGGCATCGTTGCCCAGTTCAACTCGTCGTGGACCACCCGTGTCCGCCGTGACGATCTCCTCACCATCCAGGTCGATGGGACCCTGGGTTCTGCCGTTGCGGGACTGCGGGACTGCGTCATCCAGCCGGCACATGCAACACCGCGTCCGACATGGAATCCGGACGTCGAGAACCCGTTCACGTTCCTGGATCAGTGGATGACCGTCCCCTCGCAGCAGGCATTCGACAACGCCTTCAAGATCCAATGGGAATTGTACCTGCGCCACATCGCGGCGAACGAACCGTTCCCCTGGGACCTGCTCGAGGGCGCCAAGGGTGTGCAACTCGCGGAGAAGGGCATCGAGTCGTGGAAGGACAGGAAGTGGATCCCCCTTCCCGATCTCAAGATCGTACAGAAAGGCTGAACTATGCTCCCCGGGAACCAGCAACTCTTTCAGCAGTACCGCGCCACGTTGCTTGACGATGTCCTGCCGTTCTGGGACAAACATTCGCGCGACCCGCAGGGCGGGTTCTTCACGTGCCTCGACCGCACAGGCGAGGTCTATGACACGGACAAGTTCGTCTGGCTGCAGGGCAGACAGACGTGGACGTATGCCATGCTCTACAACCGGATGGAGAAACGTCCGGAGTGGCTCGCCATGGCGAAACACGGGGCGGATTTTCTCCGGGCGCACGGCAGGGATGCCAGCGGCGACTGGTACTTCTCGCTGAACCGCGAAGGGGCACCGCTGGTCCAACCCTACAACATCTTCAGCGACTGCTTCGCGGCCGTCGGTCTCAGCCAGTATGCGCTGGCATCGGGTGATGAAGAAGCAAAGGACATCGCGCTCAACGCGTTCCGGAATATGCTGCGCCGGGAACACTTCCCGAAAGGGAAGTACACCAAGGCCTATCCCGGAACCCGGAGCCTCCGCTCCTTTGCGTTCCCGATGATGTTCCTCCACGTCGCGCATGAACTTGAGTGGCTCCTCCCGAAGGACCTGTTCGAGGAGAACACACGCCGGTGGATGAACGACATCGATACCTTGTTCATCGACAAAGCGAGCGGCCTCGTCTACGAGAACGTGGCTCCGGACGGGAGCCATCCGGACACGTTCGAGGGGCGCCTGCTGAATCCTGGCCACGGCCTCGAAGGCATGTGGTTCCTCATGGACGCCGCGCTCAAACGAGGCGATACAGCTCTTGCTCACCGCGCGGCGGATTCCCTGCTGCGTATCCTCGAGTTCTCGTGGGACAAGGAATACGGCGGGATCTTCGGGTTCCTGGATGCCCGGGGCAGGCCCTGCGAAAAGCTCGAGTGGGACCAGAAGTTCTGGTGGGCCCACATTGAGACGCTCGTCGCGCTGCTCATGGCAGAGACGCGGCTTGGCCGGACGGACTGCCGGCCGTGGTTCGAGAAGGTGCATGAGTACACCTGGTCGCACTACCCCGACCCCGCCTATGGTGAGTGGTTCGGATATCTCAACCGACGGGGAGAGGTCGCGCTCCCGCTGAAGGGCGGCAAGTGGAAGGGTTGCTATCACCTCCCCCGCTGCCTGTTCATGTGCGCACAGATGCTCGACCCTGCGGCCCCCCGGCCGCGCTGATCGCACACCCCCGGTGCAACGGCGTTTCTCATCTGAAACGCCGTTGCATTCGAGGAAGATTTCCCGTATCTCCCCTGTAGGAAGCCCACCGCGCTGTCCCCGCAAGCACATTCATTGGAGATCCGCGATGCAGAAGGACCTGAAAGAGATCTACGATCGGGAAGGCTATGTTGTCGTCCGCGAAGCCATCGACAGTGCGCTCGTCGAAGAGGCACAGCGGCATGTCCACTGGCTCCTGGAAAAGAACCCCGGCGTCCGGCCGGAGCAACTCCATGCTCATCTCGCCTGGAACGACCCGTTCTGGGTGCGGCTCATCAGCGATAACCGCCTTCTGGATATCGCGCAGCAATTCGTCGGGCCCGACATCGCCCTCTTTGCGACACACTACATCTGCAAGCCGCCGCGCACGGGGCAGGCGGTGCTCTGGCATCAGGACGGCAGCTACTGGCCCATCGAACCGATGAACGTGATCACCATGTGGCTGGCCGTCTCCGACTCCATGCCTGCGAATGGATGCATGCGTGTCATCCCGCGCACCCACCATCTGGTCCTCGAACAGCATGAGGAGCGAAAGGATGTGGACAACGTCCTCGGTTCGGCGATGAAGGAGCAGTACGTGGATGAGTCAAAGGCCATCGACGTGATCCTCAAGGCCGGTGACCTGTCGATCCATCACCCCAACACCATTCATGGATCGGAAGCGAACACCTCCGACCTGTGGCGCATGGGATTGACCATCCGCTACATCCCCACCACCACACGCCTCCTGAAGCCGGAGATGGCGGCGCCGTTCCTCCTCCGTGGCAACGCCGTGCCGGGCATCAATGACTACCGCCCGCGGCCACGCTATCAGGACGGCGTCCACATGGCATTTGCCGGATGCGACCGGTGGAAATGAGTGAAGCCCATGCAACCGACGAAGTACGCCACCCTTCTCAGCACCGTCGCCGCACTTGGCGGGCTCCTCTTCGGCTACGATACGGCGGTGGTCGCGGGTGCGATCGGGTTTCTCCGTGACCACTTCTCGCTGGATGCCGCTGAGACAGGGTTTGCGGCATCCAGTGCCCTCCTCGGCTGCATCCTCGGAGCCGCCGGGGCGGGCTCGCTGAGCGACCGGTTCGGCAGGAGGAGGGCGCTTCTCCTTTCCGCCCTCTTCTTCACCGTCTCCGCGATCTGGTCGGCGATCCCCAACTCCCTCACCGAATTCAACATCGCCCGCGTCATCGGCGGCGTCGGCGTCGGCATGGCCTCGATGCTCTCGCCGCTGTATATCGCCGAGATAGCGCCTGCCGGGATCCGCGGCCGGCTCATCTCCTTCAATCAATTCGCGATCGTCAGCGGTATCCTGCTCGTCTACTTCGTCAATTACTGGATCGCAGGACTCGGCGACCAGGCATGGAACACCTCGACAGGCTGGCGATGGATGTTCGGCTCGGAAACGATCCCCGCGCTCCTGTTCATGCTCTCCCTTGCCGCGATCCCCGAAAGCCCCCGCTGGCTCATCAAGCAGGGGCGGGTTGACGAAGCCACCGCGACCCTCACCCGGCTCTCCGGCGCCGCACATGCACACCAGGAGGTACGGGAGATCACGGAAGCGATCGCCCTGGAAGGATCCTCACTGCGCGACCTGCTCCGGCCCGGGATCCGCCGGACATTCGTGATCGGCCTCTCACTGGCGGTCCTCCAGCAGATCACCGGCATCAATGTCTTCCTCTACTATGCACCCGAGATCTTCAAGTCGCTTGGCTCGGGAACCGATGCGGCGTTGCTCCAGACCGTGGTCATCGGCGCGTGCAACGTGCTGTTCACGGTCGTGGCGATACGCACCGTGGACCACCTCGGGCGCAGGCCTCTGCTGATGATCGGTGCAGCAGGGATGGGGGCCGCGCTGGCCGGGTTGGGGTGGAGTGCCTACACCTCGACCACCGCAGCGTGGACACTCATCTTCATCCTCGGCTATATCGCCTGCTTCGCGCTGTCGATGGGCCCGGTGGTCTGGGTCGTGCTCGCCGAGATCTTCCCCACACGCCTCCGCGGCCGCGCAATGGCGGCCGCCACGTTCCTGCTCTGGATGTCGAACTTCATCATTTCACAAACGTTCCCGATGTTGGATGCGAATGCGTGGCTGGTCGAACACTTCCACCACGCATTCCCCTTCTGGCTGTATGCGTTCTTCTGCGTCGCCACCGTCGTTCTGGTCTGGCGATTCCTTCCTGAAACGAAAGGGAAGACCCTCGAAGAGATCGAACGATCCTGGATCCACTGAGGCCGACGATGCCAACGACGATAACGATCCACGCCCATGATGCCATCGGTGTGATCCGGCCGGAACTACACGGACACTTTCTCGAACACCTGGGTACGGCCACCTACGGCGGGATCTGGGTCGGACGCGACAGTACGATACCCAACATCGATGGCCTCCGCGCTCGTGCGGTGGAGTATCTTCGCACCCTTGCCGTTCCCGTACTCCGCTGGCCCGGCGGGTGTTTCGCCGATGCCTATCACTGGCGCGACGGGATCGGTCCGGCAGAGCGGCGGCCGCGCACCGTGAATCACACCTGGGGCGGATCGATCGAGGACAATGGCTTCGGGACGCACGAGTTCATGCACCTGTGTTCCCTCATCGGCGCACAGCCCTACCTGGCAGCGAACATGGGAAGCGGCTCTCCGTCCGAACTTCGCGATTGGGTGGAATACTGCAACTACCCGTCGGGCAGCACGCTCGCAGACATGCGGATCGGCAACGGCGCGCGCGATCCATTCGCCGTGCGCTACTGGGGCATCGGGAACGAGAGCTGGGCGTGCGGCGGGAACATGACCGCGGAAGAGTATGCCGCCCTCTATGCCCGCTTCGGTACGTTCGTCCCCACGTGCGGCGGCACAACACCGTACCTCATCGCCGTCGGACCGAACAACAACGACACCGCGTGGACACGGCGTTTCTTCACCGCGCTCAGCGCGGGACGCATGTTCACCCCGCGGATCCACGGATTCGCGATGCACTACTACAGCTGGGGGACCTGCGCCCCGACCCGGTACACGCCCGATGCTCTCCGCACCCAGTTCTCAAGTTTTGAGGGGATGGAGCACGCGATCGTCGAGCAGCGCGCATACCTGGACATGTTCGCTGAACGGGCAGGCATCCCCCGCATCGACCTGCTCGTGGACGAATGGGGCACGTGGGACGTGAGCGAGAAAGAGGTCGAAGACCAGTACGGGCTGTTCTGGCAGCAGAATACCATTCGCGACGCTGCCGCCGCGGCACTCGGCCTCAATGTCTTCCACCGGCACGCAGACAAGCTGGGAATGTGCAACATCGCTCAGGTCGCCAATGTCCTGCAGGCCTCGCTGCTCACCTCCGGGCCTGCGTGTGTCCGAACACCAACGTATCATGCCCTCGTCCTGATGAAGGATCACAGGAACCGGACGGCGCTCCGTGTGGAGTCCCCGCTGTCCCCGTCACGCGAGCTGTCGGTGTCCGCTTCGCGTGATGACCGGACGATCGTCGTGACGTGTGTGAACCCCGACCCTGGAGCACCCCGGGCGATCCGGCTGGATATCGGCGACGCATCCATTTCCGCGGTCGAAGGCGAAGAGATCGCGGACAATGATCCCAATGCATGTAACACCTTTGCGAACCCGGACCGGATCGTGCCGCACCCGGTCACCCCGGAGGTCTCAGGGGATACGATCGCAATGACCATGGCTCCCCTCTCCATCATGCATCTTCGGATCACCGTTTCCTGATCCCAGGGGCACGCTGCAACAAGGAAGAACTCCATGATCTCAAGCTCCCGCACTACCCGGTGCTTCATCATCGCGTGCTGTCTGGCCGTCTGCCCGCCCCGGACAGCCAGCAGTACCGGGAACGACAACGACCGTCTCTCATTCCCTTTCGCACCGGCGCGTCACGTGAATGCGATCGGCCTGCCGGATGACTGGCACAAGCCGTTGGTCACCGGGGATGGATCGCTTGCATACGATTTCGGGCCGGGCCCGTACGCCACACCGCTCACGGAGATCGGATTCCACATGAAGGCCGGCCCCGACACCGTAGCCGGACAATGGTACGATGACCCCCGCGTCCCGATAGCGTGTACGCAGCTGAAGAATGGGGCCAATGGCCTGACGGTGGAGGCATTCACCGTGATCCCGCCGCGCGGCCTTCCTCCCCCGTTCCCAGCGGCACACGGAAGGATCCGGCGTCCGGGAGGGCTTGAACGGGACGCGGTACTGGGCGTCGCCTCCCGCTGGGACCGATCCGGCATTCCGTTCTGTGGCATGGGGAACGAACCGTGCGATCCGCTATCGCGTGCAGGTCCCGCCAGGGTCGAGCCGCGTTGTGGCACTCGGCCTCTGTGAACCATACAAGGGCACGAAGCGGGCGCGCCTGGAATCGCTGGAGATCGAAGGAGCTCCTGCCCGCATCGTGGATCCGATGCCCGATGGACAGAGGAACAGGCCGTACGTTCATCTGTTCAAGGGGACGGACACCGATCGCAACGGATGGTTGACCATTGAGGTCCATGCTGCACCGGACAGTCCGGATCCGAACGTGATCCTGAACGCATTCTGGATCTTCCCTTCCGGCGCGGCGGTGACAGCGGCTGATGTGATCTCAGGGGAAGCCCGCCGCTTCGCGGAACTCGCGCACGAGTGCGGAAGTGAATGGGAACAGTGGGCACCGGTGACCCGGAAGGACCTGTTGGTAGCGCGCACCACGGGCAACGCCCAACCCGTCCTCTCGATCCGTTCACGCCGACCCTTGAGCGTCGATACCGGTACCGGGACGATACTTTCCGGTGATGCACCGTTCGTCATCACCGAGCCGAAGGCCGAACGGATCGCGCGCACCGGAGACTCGTTGCAGTTGTACTTCCCGCGCGGCACCGAGCACGTGGTGGCAACGGTGCTCACAGGCAAAGCCGTATCCGCGGGGGCCATCCGCATGCCTGACGCCGACCACGAACGCTCCCGTGCCGTGCGGTACTGGACAACACAGGGTCCAGTCCCTCCTGGTGCTATCACCGTACCGGATGCACGGCTGCAATATCTTCTTGAGACCAGTGCACGGACCATCTATCAGATCCGCGATCGCGTGGACGGCGGCATCCAGTTCCAGCCCGGCCCGAGCGTGTACCGTGGGCTCTGGCTCGGCGATGTGTTCCTGAGCGGGAGTGTCGCCCTGATGCTCGGCGACACGGCCTCCGTCCGCAGTGCGCTCGAGCACGGCTTGCAGTTTCAACGGCCCTCAGGCCAATTCATCGTCCTCCGTCCGGCGGATGCGTTGAACGAAACCCCCGTCTTCATCGCCATGATGTGCCGATACGCGTCCTTCGCGCGGAACGACGCATGGCTGCATCGTCACTGGAATGTCGTGCGGGCGGGCATCGGATGGATCGATGAGGTGCAGCGCCGTACCCGCGAGGTGCCGGGCGCACCGTACGCAGGATTGATGCCACCGGGATTCGTGGACGGCGGCATTGCGCACCGCACCGCGGACTATGGCACGGTCTGGTGGGCATTGATCGCACTCGACCACGCCATCGAAGCGGGATCGCGGCTCGGGTTCGTTCGCGACGCGGCCATGTGGTCGACGCTCCGGCGCAATATGACCGATGCGGTCCGCATCGCCATCCGGCGGGACATGACCGTGGATGAGCGGGGGCTTGCCTATCTTCCCGTCGGGATCGGCGATACAACACAGGGGATCGCACCCCAGCGCGGTCAGTATGCGTTCCTGTTGCCGATCCCATACGCTGAGATCTTCTATAGTGATGACGCTGACGTCGAACACGCCGTACGGTCGACGCTCGCCATGCTCGACAGCACCACGCGTGAGGGGATCATTGCAGGGAGCGGTTGGATGCAGGATGGCATCTGGGGCTGGCTCGGGGGCATTCACTCCCTCGCGCACCTCTACAGAAGGAACAGTGCAGCCGCGTACACCTCCCTGCAGGCGTATGCGGACCATGCGACGCCTCTCGGGACGTGGGTCGAGGAGCAACAACCGAAGGACGTGGGCACGAGGACATCCGGCGACATGTCGAACGCCGAGGCCGCGGCGTTCTTCGTCCAGGCCGTCCGCTCGTTCCTGGTCCGCGAACGTGGCACCACATTGCACCTGCTCGATGGGATCCCCGCTGCGTGGCTGGTCCCGGGGGCGCGGACGTCGGTGTCGAAAGGGGGATCGCTCCTCGGGCCCGTGGACCTGTCGCTTGAGGTCGCAGCAGACGGAGAGACCGCCGTGGTCAAGGTCGGGAAGGTGCCGGGGCGGAATGGGCGCGACCGGATCGTCCTGCATCTGGAAGCGCTCCGGGCATTGGGGTTCCGTCCTTCATCGGGCGGCGACGCTGCTTCCATCGAACTCCCTCTGGGGAGGGCGGCATCCTTCACGTTCGTTCGCAAAAGATAACAGTTTCTCCCGAACCATTCTTTATGTATATTGCACAACACCTGTTTCTGCCACTCCGGAAGTGTCCCATGCGTTCCTTGGCCTCTGTCCTCCTCATGCTGAGCATCATGCTCTGTGCCGGTGTCGCACCGGCCACGGCCCAAACCACCTTTTCCCCCGAAGAAAAGGAGCGCCTTGCCGCGAGCGTGCGGGAAGAATTCGCCCATGCCTGGAGTGGATATAAGAAGTATGCGTGGGGCCACGATGCCCTCCTCCCACTCAGCAAGAAGGGGTTCAACTGGTACAGTGACCCGCTCCTGATAGCTCAGATCGACGCGCTGGACACCATGATCATGATGGGGTTCAAGGCCGAGGCTGATTCCACCCGCGAGTACATCCTCACGCATCTGTCGTTCGACCACGACATGTTCGTGAAGGCGTTCGAGATCAATATCCGCCTGCTGGGCGGGCTCCTCTCCAGCTACCAGCTCACCGGGGATGAACGGTTCCTGAAGCTGGCGCGTGACCTCGGGGACCGGCTCATTCCGATCTTCAAATCTCCCAGCGGGTTGCCGTATGTGGAGGTCAATCTCAGGACCGGAGCTGTGCGCGGCACCAAGACGAATCCGGCAGAGATCGGGACCTATCTGATCGAGTTCGGCACACTCAGCCGCCTTACGGGCGAGGCGAAGTATTACAACTATGCCAAGTACGCCCTCCTCAATCTGTACGAGCGCCGGTCGGATCTGGGACTGTACGGTGACGGGATCGACTGTGTGACCGGCGAATGGACCGGTACGGATTCTCACATCTCCGCGTGCATCGATTCGTTCTTTGAATACCTCGTCAAAGGTGCGCTGATGTTCGAGGATCTCGATTGCCTCACGATGTGGCGCGAAGCCTATGTGGCCCTGAACACGTACGTGGCCGACTCCACCGCCTCCGGGCTGTGGTATGGCAAGGTGAACATGAACACCGGCGCGCGCACGGCAACGGTCACCGGGGCGCTGGATGCATTTTATCCGGCGGTACTGAGCCTTGCAGGCGACGTGAAGCAGGCGGTCGACATGCAGGAATCATTCTTCACCATGTGGAAACGCCACGGGCTCGAACCCACGGAATTCGACTACACCACGATGAAAGCGGTGAAACCCGCCTACTACCTGAACCCCGAGATCATGGAATCGGCATTCTATCTCTACCGGGCCACGGGAGATCAGCGGTATCTGGAAATGGGCAAGGTCTTCCTGGACAGTCTGAAGACCCATTGCCGCACTGATGCCGGCTACGCGGAGTTGAAGAGCGTGATCACGAAGGAAAAGATGGACCGGATGGAGACCTACTTCCTTGCTGAAACGCTGAAGTACCTGTACCTCCTCTTTGCATCCGAGAGCGCTGTGAACCTCGATGGCGTCTTCTTCACAACGGAGGCCCATCCCCTGAGAAAGACCTGGTAGCCGTGGAACGGCCGCTTGGTGCAGAAGAAGAGGCCTCCCGTCTCCTGGCACTGTTCACGGGAAGGGACCAACTCGGTGACGCGATCGAGTTCATGCGCCATCACTTCGACGTCATCCAGGCGCGTTCGCAACTTCTGCTGACGCTGGCGACACTCGCTCTGACGATCACGGGATTTTCCGGGCCGAAGATCGCGCAGACGAATCTCTTCGCCCGATACAGCATGGCCCTCGGGATCGTCTTCGTCCTCTCGGCGGTCGTGATCCTGCTCCTGGGCGGCCTCCGCATCCGGTGGACCACGCAATTCCTGGGCGATGACCCTCAGGAGACGTTGGTCAGGATCATCCGGTATCGCAACCACAAGACACGCCTGTATTTCGTTGAACTTGGCCTCCTGGTCATTGGCCTGACGGCGTACGTTGCCAGCGTGGTGACGTACCTGCTCTACGGCCCCTGACCCCCGCGGCAATCGCATTGTACGGACGATCACTTCATTGGCGAAAGGGCTCACTCATGAAGTTACGCATAGTATTGCCGCTGATCCTTCTGACCACGGCCGTGCTCGGAGGCTGCGGCAAACGCGAAGGTTCTGCGACTTCCGGCAAGATGACCATCGCCGTTATACCGAAGGGAACAACACACGAGTTCTGGAAAGCCATCCACGCCGGCGCCGCGAAGGCGGGACAGGAGATGAACGTCGAGATCATCTGGAAAGGCCCGATGCGGGAAGACGACCGGGAGCAACAGATCTCCGTGATGGAAGACTTCATCAGCCGTGGCGTCAACGGCATCGTCCTTGCACCCCTCGATGACATCGCCCTGCGCGGGCCGGTGGCCAATGCCAAAGCGGCCGGGATCCCGGTGGTGATCATCGACTCCGATCTCAAGAGCGATGACTACGTCAGCTTCGCGGCCACGGACAATTACCTCGGCGGCAAGATGGGAGCCCTGGAGCTGATCCGGCTGCTGCATGGCAAAGGCCGCGTGGTCATGCTCCGGGTGATGGAGGGCGGTGCGAGCACCACCAACCGCGAGCGCGGTTTCCTCGAGACCATTGTCACGGCACCGGGGATCACGGTGGTGAGTTCGAATCAATACGGCGGGCCCACGGTCGAGTCGGCCTACCGGATGAGCGAGAACATCCTGGCGCCGCTCACGGACAAGTCCGGCGCCCTGACGATCGACGGCATCTTCACCCCCAACGAATCCACGACCTTCGGCATGCTCCGCGCATTGCAGGATGGCGGTCACGCCGGCAAGATCACCTTCGTCGGTTTTGATGCCTCGCCGAAGCTGGTCGAAGCGCTGCGGGTCGGCCAGCTGAATGCCTTCGTGGTCCAGAACCCGATGGGCATGGGATATATCGGCGTGAAGACCGTCGTCAGCCATCTGCGCGGCGAGAAGGTCGAGAAGCGCATCGACACGGGAGTCACCCTTGTGACACCGGAGAACATTGACAGGCCTGAAATGAAAGACCTCATTCAACCGGACCTGACACGGTGGCTGGAATGACGCAGGCAACACCGGTCCCCCGTTTCGCGATGCGGGGGATCCGCAAGAGGTACGGTGCCACGGTCGCACTCCAGGGAGTGGACCTCGCCGTCGCCCCGGGAGAGGTCCATGCGCTGATCGGCGAGAACGGTGCAGGCAAAAGCACGCTCATGAAGGTTCTCGCAGGTGCCATCCGACCCGACGAGGGTGAGATGCATCTGGACGGCGCGCCGTTCTCCCCGTCCACGACGCAGGCGGCACGCGAAGCCGGCGTCGCCATGATCTATCAGGAACTCTCCCTCGCGCCGCATCTTCCGGTCGGCGACAACATCATGCTCGGCATGGAGCCGATGCGTTTCGGGCTCCGCGACCGTACCGCGATCCGGGACCGTGCCCACGAGGCCCTTGCCATGCTGGGGTATGGATCGCTCGACACCCGCACACGCGTCGGCGACCTGCCGATCGCAACGCGTCAGGTCGTGGAGATCGCCCGCGCCCTCGCGGTGGGCTGCAAGATCCTCGTGCTGGATGAACCCACAAGCAGCCTGACGCTTGCCGACATCGATCACCTGTTCGGCGTGCTGGACACCCTCCGGAGCAAAGGCCACGCGATCGTCTACATCTCGCATTTCCTCGAAGAGGTAAAACGGATCTCGGACAAGTTCACGGTCCTTCGCGATGGACAGACGGTCGGCTCCGGCGCGATCGCGGACCACAGCATCGACGAGATCGTCAACCTCATGATCGGGCGCAAACTCGAACAGCTCTATCCGCACTCGAAGCGCACACCGGGCGAGATCATGATCCACGCCGTCGGGATCGGCGCTGCACCGAAACCCGTGAACGCCACCTTCGATCTGCGCCGCGGCGAGGTCCTCGGGCTCGCCGGACTCGTCGGAGCCGGACGCACGGAGTTGCTCCGCACCCTGTTCGGACTCGAACCGGTCGTGAGCGGCGAGATCACCCTCCAGGTGCATAGCGGATGGGCCTCGCCGAAGGACCGCTGGCAGCAGGGCGCCGGAATGGTGAGCGAGGACCGGGCCACGGAAGGGCTTGCCGGATCGCTGAGCGTCGCCAGCAATATCACCATGAACCTCTCGCACGATACCAGTCCGTTCGGCATCGTGCGCCCGCGGCACATCGATACGGTCGCACGGGAGTGGATCGACCGCCTTGGCATCCGCACACGCGGACCCGAGCAGGAGGTCCGCACACTGTCCGGCGGCAATCAGCAGAAGGTCGCGATCGCCCGGCTGCTCCATGAGAAGGTGGATATCCTCCTGCTCGACGAGCCGACACGTGGCATCGATGTCGCAAGTAAATCACAGATCTACGAACTGATCGACCGTCTGGCCGCGGGCGACCCGGAGCACGATATCCGGCCCAGGGCCATCCTGCTGGTCAGCAGCTACCTGCCGGAATTGCTCGGCGTGTGCGACCGTATCGCCGTGATGCACCGCGGTACGCTCGGGCCCGCCCGCCCGGCGCACGAATGGACAGAACACGCGCTCTTGCTCGCAGCGACAGGACAAGGTAATCCCGCATGAAACGCACATCTTCACTTGCCCAGACACTCGGACCGCTCATCGGACTCATTCTGATCTTCGCGCTGTTTGCGATCGGCGGGCCGTCGAGTTTCTCGTCGTTGAACAATCTTGAGACCATCGCACGGCAGACGGCGATCGTCGGGACCGCTGCGCTCGGCATGACGCTCATCATCATTGCGGGCGGCATCGACCTGTCCGTGGGATCGATCATTGCCCTCGTCACGGTCATCACCGCGGCACTGCTGCAGGCGGGGCTCCCGCCACTCGTCGCGGCGTCCGGCGGCATCGCCACCGGCCTCCTCTGCGGATTTTTGAACGGCTATCTGGTCACGCGGCTCAAGGTCGTCCCCTTCATTGTCACCCTCGGCACCCTGCTCGTCGTGCGCGGAGCGGCCAAGGGATTTGCGCACGAGCAGAAGATCGACGCCCCGCTCACATGGTTGAAAGAGCTATTGGCAGCGCTCCCGCAGGGCGAGGGCTGGCGCATCGTCCCGTGGGGAGTGTGGCTCGCGATCGGCCTCTCGTTCCTCGTGGCCGGCGTCCTGCTGTACACCCGGCTCGGCCGCCATATCATCGCCATCGGGTCGAACGAACAGACCGCACGGCTGTGCGGCGTACCCGTGGACCGGGTCAAACTGATCGTCTATTCGCTCGGCGGTGCATTCGCCGGCGTTGCGGGTATCCTGCAGTTCTCCCGGCTCACGGTGGGCGACCCGACCGTCGCCTCGGGCGTTGAACTGGATGTCATCGCTGCCGTCGTCATCGGCGGCGGAAGCCTGAATGGCGGCGAGGGTTCGATCGCCGGCACCATCGTCGGCGCACTTATCATGACCGTCATCCGCTCGGGGTGTGCCCAGATGGGCCTCCCGAATTGGGTCCAGGAAATAGTCACCGGCGTCATCATCGTGATCGCGGTCGCCCTGGACCGCTGGAGGCAGCGCCGCAAGGCGTTGGGAGCGGCGTAAAGGAGCAGCATGCAGCAGCATCAGCAGCAATCTCAGCCAAAGATGTCACCCTTCCCGTTCTCAGGCATCCTCGAACTGGACACGCGCGGCGGTGGAGCCGTTCGCACGCGCTCCCTGACCCTCCAGCCCCAACCGGGCGACGTGATGGTCACCGCACGGCAGGTTCGGGACAACAACCTCCGTGCGGGCTCCGTCCTCGAAGGGCTCGCACGACAGGGGCGGAACCCGAACCCGATCATGGAAGAGCTCCATACCGTGAACGGCCTCGCCCCGGGTGCGTGGGTGGCTCTCCCCGACTTCACCAGCCATGATGTGATCTCTCCCTATGAGTGGATCAAACTCGAAGGACGGGACGACTCGGTCGCAGGACGGCTTGGCGACCGGCCGATGCGCGTCGTCGACCTGTTCTGCCCCATCGGCAAGGGCCAACGCGCCCTGATCGTTTCGCCACCCAAGGCCGGCAAGACGATGCTCATGCAACAACTCGCGCATGCGATCAGCCGGAACCACCCCTCCATCGAACTCGCCGTGCTCCTCATCGACGAACGGCCGGAGGAGGTCACGGATATGCGCCGATCGATCAAAGGGGAAGTGTTCGCCAGCTCAAGCGATAGTGAAGGCGGACTGCATGTGCGCCTTGCCCAGCTTGTCCTCGAATATGCGCGCCGGAAGGTCGAAACCGGCAAGGATGTGGTGGTGCTGATGGACTCCCTGACACGCCTCGGACGGGCCTTCAACGTCCACCAGCGCGGTACCGGCCGCACCATGTCCGGTGGCGTGGATGTCCGCGCTCTGGAGATCCCCAAGCGCATGTTCGGTGCCGCCCGGAAGATCGAGGGAGGAGGATCGCTGACAATGATCGCGACCGCCCTGATCCAGACCGAATCGCGCATGGATGAACTGATCTTCCAGGAGTTCAAAGGGACCGGCAACATGGAACTGGTCCTGGACCGGGAACTGGCGGACGAGCGCATCTTTCCTGCGATCAGTCTCAATCTGTCCGGTACACGCCGTGAGGAATTGCTCTTCGGCGAAGAGAACGACCGGCACCAGGCATTGCGGAGGTCACTCTCCCGGATGCGCCCGCGCGAAGCCATGCTGGCGGTCCAGAAACTGCTCGAGCAGTACCCCACCAACGCCATGCTGCTGTCCAAGTTCACGTAACCGCACATCCGGGCCCCGCAGGTTCGATGGGGCCGCGCTGTGCCGATGTGTCACATCCACAGGTCAGGATCCATCATGCGCCTACGCATTCCGACTCTTGCCGTCCTTTCGCTGCTCACGCTCTCCGCGTTCGCCGCCGACAAGAAACCCCTCGATCATACCGTCTATGACGGGTGGAAGAAGATCAGCGGGGAAGCCATCAGCGCAGATGGCGACCATATCGTCTATGTGATCGAGCCCCAGGAAGGGGATGCCGCCCTGGTCATCCGTACCGTACGAACCGGAGCCATGGATACCGTCGCGCGCGGTACAGCGCCCCGGATCTCGTGGGATTCCCGGTATGCCGCATTCATCATCAAAGCCCCCTTCGCCGAAACACGGAAAGCGAAGATCGCAAAGAAGAAACCCGATCAACTCCCCAAAGACTCCCTCGCGATCCTGCGCTTCGGAGCGGATTCCCTGGTGCGGGATCCCCGCGTGAAGTCCTTCAAGTTCCCCGAGAAGGGCGCGGGGTGGATCGCCTGGCAGATTGAGAAGGACTCCACGCGGACAGAGACGAAAAAGAAGGACGGGGCTGATGCCGATGCAGCCGATGATGCGGCGGGTAAGGACAAGAAGGATGAAGGCGCATCCCTCGTCATCCGCCGCCTCGAGGACGGCAAAGAATTCCGGTATGCCGGCGTAACGGACTACGTCTTCAATGAACCCGGGACCGGCCTCCTGTTCACATGCGCGGCGAAGGACAGCACGGTCACGCCCGGTATCTATCGCTTCGACACACGGTCCGCCACAGTGGACACACTGCTGGCCGGAAAGGGTACCTACCGTGCCGCGGCATGGGATGATGCGGGCAACCAGGCCGCGTTCCTTGCCGATCGCGACACCTCCAAAGCGAAGCAACGCTATTACACGCTGTACTACTGGAATGCAGGAGCCGACAGTGCTCTGCCCGTCGCAGATACGACGACGACCGGCGTACCCGACGGCTGGCTCGTCAGCGAGAACCGCACTCCCGATTTCTCGAAGGACGGCACCCGGCTCTTCTTCGGGACCGCCCCCGTGCCGATCCCCGAAGACACGACGCTCTTCGATGAAGAAACAGCAAAGCTGGATGTCTGGAACTGGCAGGATCCTTTCCTCCAGACACAACAGAACAAGAATCTCGAACAGGAACGCAAGCGCACCTACCTCGCCGTTCTGCATATCGATGCACGCACCATCCGCCAGCTGGGCTCCCCTTCGGTCCCCACGGTCATCCTCGCCAACGAGGGAAATGCCGGTACCGCCCTGGGGCTCTCCGACGTCCCCTACCGTCGCATGACCTCCTGGGAGAACACCGGCTCCAATGATGTGTACCTGATCGACGTGCACACCGGCGCTGCCACCCGTGTGATGGAAAAGCGCAAAGGAACCGCAGGCATCTCACCAGGGGGCCGGTACATCTCCTGGTACGACCAGAAGAGCCGTCACTGGTTCACCATGGATGTCGTGACACGAGCGACAGTACAGGTGACCAAAGGCATCACGGTCCCGCTGTACAATGAACTCCATGATATGCCCGATGATCCCCCCGCCCACGGCATCCTCGGTTGGTCCGCGAATGATTCCCTGCTGCTGATCTATGATCGCTATGATATCTGGGTCACCGATCCCACCGGGCACCGTGCGCCGGCGTCGCTCACGGGGGGCGCTGGCCGGAGGTCGCTCATGAGCTACCGATACATCCGCACCGATCCTGAAGAACGGTTCCTGACACCGGGGAACGACATCTTTCTCCGGGCGTTCAACACCAGGACCAAGGATGCGGGATATGCACGGACCTCTCTCCCGGCCTCGGGGGCGCCGGTCACGCTCGTGCAACAGGCGTTCGACTATACCACGCTGATCCGGGCGCGCAAGGACTCGGTGTTCATCTTCCAGAAGAGCAATTTCATCACCTCGCCCGAACTCTTTGTTGCGCGAGCGCCCTTCACGGACCAGACGCGGATCAGCGACATCAACCTCCAGCAGAAGGAGTACCGCTGGGGAACCGTGGAACTCTTCTCATGGCGATCCGCTGACGGCAAGCCGCTCGATGGCCTGCTCTACAAACCCGAAGGATTCGACGCGAAGAAGAAGTATCCGATGATCGTGTATTACTACGAGCGCAACTCCGACCTGTTGAACAGGTACTTCTCCCCCGCCCCGAGCGCATCAACGATCAATCCGGCGTGGTGCGCAAGCAACGGCTATGTGGTCTTCATACCGGATATCGTGTACCGGAGAGGGTATCCCGGCCAGAGCGCCGTGGATTGCATCATCCCGGGAGTGAAGAGACTCATCGCGGCGGGCTTCGTTGACGCTGCACGTATCGGCCTTCAGGGGCAAAGCTGGGGCGGGTACCAGACCGCCTTCATCGTAACGCGGACGCCCATGTTCCGTGCGGCGATGGCCGGTGCAGCGGTCGCCAATATGACCAGTGCCTACGGCGGGATCCGCTGGGAAAGCGGCGTGAGCCGGATGTTCCAGTACGAACACTCCCAGAGCCGTATCGGTGCAACCCTGTGGGAACGGCGCGATCTGTACATCGAGAACTCCCCGTTGTTCGCAGCCGATAAGGTCACCACCCCGTTGCTGCTCATGCACAATGACGAAGACGGCGCCGTGCCATGGTACCAGAGCATAGAATTCTTCTCCGCCCTGCGCCGGCTCGACAAGCCGGTGTGGATGCTCACGTATAACGGTG
This sequence comes from Ignavibacteriota bacterium, assembly GCA_016707525.1. Lineage (NCBI taxonomy): Bacteria > Pseudomonadati > Ignavibacteriota > Ignavibacteriota bacterium. The sequence continues at coordinate 351,057 of JADJHP010000002.1, read as the reverse complement.
AGGCCCACAACCTCGTGCAGCGCAAGAACCGCAAGGACCTGTCCGTGCGCCTGATGCAATTCTTCGATCACTATCTGAAGGATGCCCCCGCACCGGTGTGGATGACCAGGGGCATCCCGGCGGTGAACAAAGGAAAAGTGTTCGGCCTGGAACCAGACACACACTGAACACGAGCGAAGCGATGACGAAGATGACTCTGACGGTGATCGAGATGCTGCGAAGATCATTCTCCGCTCTTGCAGTGATCATCCTGGTGACGGGGGCATTGAACACCGCGTTGGCCCAGGCTTCCGCGCCGACCGCGCGCTGGTACTACGAACCGCAATTCGAGCCGCCGGAACATCCGGTGGATATGCTCCATATGCGCCTGGAGGTTTCGTTCGTACCGGCAGAGGGCCTCGTCCGGGGCACGGTCACGCATCGGTTCACGCCTTTGCGCCCGCGCGTGGACTCGCTCTTCCTCAACGGCCCGGGGATCAGGGTCGCATCCGTTTCCTACCGCGGCAAACCAGCGCCGTTCACGTCAACGGACGAAGGACTGACGGTGAAGTTCGACCCGCCCGCCACATGGGGTCGCACGGACAGTATCACCATCCGCTACGACGCAAACCCGCGCCGGGGGCTGTATTTCATCGGGTGGAACGACCTGTCCGGGACAAGCAAGAAGCAGATCTGGTCGCAAGGCCAGGGCATCGACAACCGTCACTGGTTCCCGTGCTACGATGAGCAGAACGACAAGCTCACCACCGAAACCATTGTGACGTTCGATGCGAAGTACAAGGTCCTTTCCAATGGTGTCCTGGTCTCCGAGACGCGCAACCCCGACGGCACGGTCCGGTGGCACTACCGCATGAACCACCCGCACGCAACATACCTTGTCATGCTCGGGATCGGTGACTATGGCATCGAGCGCCGCCGCAGCGCGAGCGGGGTCCCTCTGTCGCTGTACTACTATCCGGAATATCGCGATCGCGTCGAACCGACATACCGGTATTCGGCGGAGGCGGTGGACTTTCTCGAGCGCGAGACCGGGGTCCCCTATCCCTGGGAATCCTATTCGCAGATCCCCGTGCAGGATTACCTGTATGGGGCCATGGAGAACACGACGGCCACCGTGTTCGGGGACTTCTTCCTCGTGGATGCCCGGGGATATCTTGACCGGAACTACGTCTATGTGAACCTGCATGAACTCACGCATCAGTGGTTCGGTGACTACATCACCGGACGGGTAGGCCGCAATGCATGGTTGCATGAGAGTTTCGCCAGCTTCTATCCCAAGCTCTTTGTGCGCGCCACGGCGGGCGAGGACGCCTACCAGTGGGCACGACGGAAAGAACAGGAGACGGCGATCGCTGCCTCGGCACGGAACCGCTTTCCGATCCTTCACTCGGGCGCCGGTTCGGAACGGGTCTATCAGAAGGGCTCTGCCGTCATCGACATGATGCGGTATACCTTCGGCGAGGAACCGGTCCGCACAGTGATCACCGGCTATCTGAAGAAGCATGCATATGGTTCCGTGGAGACCAACGACCTGTATCAGTCCTTCCAGGATGTCCTCGGTCTCTCTCCCGCGTGGTTCTTCGAGCAGTGGATCTACCGGGGGGCGAACCGCAGTATGCGCTCAGTGTCGAAGAGAACACGCTCGGCGGGCTCCGGCGTACGGTCTTCACCGTCAGGCAGACCCATCAACGGGATGAGCTCGTGGGCCTGTTCCGGATGCCGGTTGTCTTCGCGGTCCATTATGCGGACGGGACCCTGGACACCGCCCGTGTGATGATCGAGAACGAGACGCATATGGTCGTCATCCCGAACCCGGGAAGCCGGCCGGTATCGTTCGTCCTCTTTGATCCCGGCAGCTGGATCCTGAAGACCGTATCCTTCCCGAAGCCGTTCGCATGGCTGGCCGCCCAGGCGGCACAGGCCCCGCGGATGATCGACCGCTATGATGCACTCGTGGCGATGCGGACGCTCCCGCCGGAGCAGAAACGTGCCGCACTCATGCGCGCATACGACCGTGAGACCTTCCACGCGATCCGCGGCGAGGCGGTGATGCAACTTGCGGCAGATCGCCACGCCGACGCCCGCGCGCTCCTGCTGCGGGCAGTGCACGACCCCTCCGCCGAGGTGCGTCTGGGACTCATCTCGATCATCAACGGCATCGCCGAAGAAGAGCGGCCGTTCCTCGAGCCCATGCTGGCAGATTCATCCTACGAGGTCGTTGCGATGGCGCTCCGGAAGCTTGCACGGCGGTTCCCGGATGAGGCACGGTCCTACTGTGCGCGCACAGCCGCCGATCGGGGCGTGGGCCAACAGATACGGATCCTCCGTCACGAGATCCTCGCCGGCCTGGGCGAGGGGTCATCGCTCGACACCCTGGGTATGCTTGCCAGGCCGGAGTATGAATTCCGGACGCGTGTGCATGCCTTGGAAGCCCTGCGTACGCTGAACCATTGCCCCGAGGACGTTGTTCGTTCGCTGTGTGATGCGATGTCGCATGCCAATGGCCGCCTCCGGGGGCCGGCCACCGATGTCGCCCGCCACTTCCTCGCCACCTCGGCATACCGGACGCTCTTCCAGCGGGAACTGGCGGATGCATCGCGCCCCGCGTGGAAGCAGCAGATGCTGCGTACCGTGATCGAGGCCGAGTGAACATCATCGGATCATTCATCTCGAAGAAGAGCGAACAGATGCTTTCGTTGTTCGTCACGGTGTACTTCTGGGGGTTCATGCTCCTGACCTCCCTCGCGCTCTTCCCGATCGCCGTGGTCCTGCGCGTGGCCACGGCACCGTTCGACCGGCGGCTGAGACTCCTCCACCGGTTCACCTCGTTCTGGGGGTCCCTGTACACCCGGGCGAACCCGCTCTGGGAGGTCACGATCACCGGCACGGAACACCTCGCCGTCGATGCGCCTGCCGTGATCATCGCCAACCATCAGTCCTTTGCCGACATCCTGGTCTTGTTCCGTCTCCACCTCCACTATAAGTGGGTCTCCAAAGCGGAGAACTTCCGTGTGCCGCTCATCGGATGGAACATGGGATTGAACCGCTACATCCGGATCGAACGCGGTTCGATCCGCGGGAACCTGAAGATGATGAGGGATTGCGAAGTGGCGTTACGGGATGGGAACTCGCTGATGATCTTTCCGGAGGGGACCCGCTCCGTGGATGGACGGATGCGTCCGTTCAAGGAGGGGGCATTCGAACTCGCGATCAGGATGAGAAGGCCCATCCTTCCCATCCTGATCTCCGGCACCGGGAATGCTCTCCCGAAGCGCGGCATCATGCTCCGGGGCCACCACCACATGCAGGTGCGCATTCTTCCACCGATCGACCCCGAAAGCTATCGCGGCAAGAGCGCCGAACAACTCGCGAAGGAAGCGTTCGTGATGATGTCCACGTCGCTCTCCACGGGCATCACGGTGGCGCGGGGCTGACCGTCCCCCTGCTCTTCCTTATTCCTGGAGCGAGAGGGCCCCGGCCGCCGGATCGAGGTACCCGCGCAGCACGGCGTTCTCCCCCTTGAAGACCGCCCAGGTTGGCAGCGACAGGTGGCGCTTCGTCATCTGATACAACTGCAGGGCGCTGTTGCCCGCAAAGAGATAGACCATCCTCCCCGGCGCGAAGGGATTCGGCAGCGCAATGAAGAGCCCCTCGTCGGCCTCCGCATACGTCTTCCCCATCCAACGGAAGGAATTGCGGCCCAGTTCGATACCTGCCGCACGCGCAAGCGTGTCGGCGAGGGTATTGTCTGCCGCACCGCCCAGCACCACAAGGTCGTGTTCCTTCATCATACCGCCTGAGATCTCAGCATCCTGACGCAGCGGCAACAGATACTCCACGAACTGATCCGCGATCATGGTCTGGTACCGGAGGCCCAGTGTGTGGTTCGCTTCCGTCTGCCGCCCGGTCCCGTACACGATCTGTGCCGTGCTGAAATCATCGAAGAGATTCCCGTAGATCGCGTTGTTCTCGCGGCGGACGGGGATGTCATTCCCCGGATTGAACACGACGCGCAGGGGCTTCTTCTTCGTGGTGAACAGGAACTCCTGATCCGGCCCGGTGACCACGACCGGTCTCCATTCCGTATCACCCGCGGTTTCGATCGCCACGGAAGAAGTGAACGTGTACGGCGTTCCCGACTGTTGCACCCGCACTCTCAGCGTCCATGCATCGCCTGCCTGAGCCACTGTAGCGGACGCCACCGGCACGGGGAGGTCATCGCGCGTGAGCCACTGGCGCACAGCCGCGGCAGGACCGGCACCACCGGCCGCCTGCACGGCATCCAGGAATTGTGCGGTCGACATCGTCTTGCTCTTGTACCGGTCGTGCACGCTGCGCATCAACGTCAGGAATGCCGTGTTCCCCATCATCAACCGGAGCTGGTGCAGGGCGAACGTCCCGCGGATGCGCGGGATCACGTAGTGCCCGTAGCGGTCGTACACCCTTCGCGCATTCACAGGGGCGACCGATCCTTCGTGGTCCATCGTGTATTGGAGCCGGCAACTGAGGTCTGCGAACGCATCGCTCGAGCCGGTAGCGGCTCCGGACACATCCGGCGCGAGCCCGTTCAGCATCTGCCAGTACGAAGCGGTCCCGCTGACGAACCAGTTGTCGCCTCTGTGGCAGGGAGTACCGTGTTCATCCAGAGGCCCTTCTTTGCCACGGTGTACACGGATTCGACCTCGGCATATCTCGTGCTCTTCTTCACCTCCGGCATGGCGGCCTGCCTCTTCCCTTTCAACTGATCAGCGATATACACGGGATTGATCACCGTGTATCCCAGCGTCAGATGCGGCAGGGCATTGGGAAGATCGGGCATCAGACGGCTGTTCTTGTCCACGATCTTCTCCCGGAGCGTGACCTTGCCATAGTGCGCAAGGAACATCATGTGTGACGCAAGGGTCGAGTTCGTGATCTTTCCGTCGCATGCGTGCGGACGGTTGATCGGCGAGGTGGCCATGACGTTGACCGCATCCAGTTCATCGATCCGACCCTTGTGCCGCTGGTAATACTGATAGAAAGCGATGTCCCGGTTCACATTTCCGTACACCACATCGAACGGGGCATTGGAGGGATCCGGGATATATTCTCCCCGCACCCCGGGATCCTTGGCATTGTTCACGCTCCAGTAGAAGCCATCCGTTGCACCGGGGAAGTCCTTCTTTGAACTCCGCCAGAGTTTGTGGGTGGCGGTACCGAGGAGAAGGATCGCGGTCTCATCGGTCTTCGTGTCGCCGATGAGCCAATCATTGGTATACAGACCGTTGTTCCCCGTCGTCAGGATCCGCTCCACATCATCGATGCTCGAGGCGTACTGCGCGGCCTTCCGGATACGCGATGACTGCGGCTCCCCCGTGATGTCGAAGGGCGTCTGCATCACGGTAGTTTCACCGATCATGATGCCGGCATCGTTGATATAGAAATCCGCACCGGAGTGGATCCCCCCGGGAAAGGTCTGATAGACCAGCCGATGCCCTTTCGCCGGCTGGACGTCACAGATCACGTCCCAATGCACGCCGGTGTACCCGCTCCACATGAAGAGTTGTCCGAACACGATCCGGCCATCGCGCGACGCACTGCCGTTGGCGAGGAACGAGGAGCATTTGTGCAGCCGCTCCGCGGCACGCGCTTCTTCCTCATCCTTCCGGAAACTCCTGCCTGAAAGCGGATGCGCGGTCTCGGCGAGTGCGCTGCCGAGCTGGCTGAGGTCCACCGCGGAATTGATGGTGACGATATCCAGCAGGTTCACCGTGCGGCCGTGGATCCTGGCAGCGGCCCCTGCCGCACCATCGGCGATGCCCTGCATCTCTTCGAGATACTCGGGATCGTACTGGCGGAGCATGAGCGCGTCGGTCATCGTGCGCAGGTCATTCCATCCGGCGCGCGGATTGTCGCCGTTCTGGCGCACCGCAAGCTTTTCCATGTACGCAACGATCTCGGGCGCAAGCAGCGTCCCGTACTGATATCCCCGTTCGTACGGCTTCCCCTCGATGTGCACGTTGATCCACCCCTTGTCCGTGTACCGGAATGCCGGCCCGAACCACTTCACGGTCTCCGGCGGGATGTACGCACTGATATCGTTCACTTCCTCGAGGAGGACATCATCAAACCACGCCTTCCCCGTCGCCGTTCCATTGTGGCCAAGATGGAGCGCGATGCGGTCCGTGGCACGCGTGGCAAAGAAGAGGACCTCGACCCGTGTCCACTCCCGCGTCCCTGCCACCGCAGGAGAGCTCATGGTGAAGGGGAATGATCGCATGCCAATGGTCGCAGCCAGGGCCGTGGGATAGCGGGAGGTCGGATCAGCGGCCGCATGCGCGGTCCGGACCCAGGCGGACAGCCGGTACAGATGGCCTATGGTGAGACTCACTTCAACGGAAGTTGCAACACTGCTCCCGGGCCCTTTGTTGTCGATGAGAAGGCTGGCGATGCCTGAGCGCGCGATGGTGGTATCCCGGAAGGACCGGTTCTCCCCGTCGGGAGCGATCGAGACGCTCCACCATCGGGGAAGGCCGTCCTTGCCCTCCTCAAATCCTGGATTGGCAAAGGCGTGGGTCTGCCCGCTGGCGACCGGGCAGAAGACCAGTAATGAAATGAGCAAGTGCGGTGACCGTGTGATACGCGGGGCGCATGGTTCTCTTTCTGAAATGGCGATATCGTGTATGCTACGAAATGGCAACGAACGAAGCAAGGTTTCGCGTTGCTCTTGGTGTCTCTTCTTGCTACATTTTTGCAGACATCACATCAGCATCTGCGGAAACGTGATCACCTTCACCTCCATCAGCAAGACCTTCGGCGGCACGACGGCACTCGACGGCGTCTCGTTCTCACTCGAACGCGGCCGGGTCCATGCACTCATGGGTGAGAACGGGGCGGGAAAATCCACGCTCGGCAGGATCCTCGCCGGGATCCTCCGGCCCGACCATGGCGAGGTCCTCCTCGGCGGAACCCCGCGCCGCTTCACCTCACCACGCGATGCGCGCCATGCAGGGATCGCCATGGTCCACCAGGAACTGGCCCTCTGCCCGGATCTGAGCGTGGCAGAGAATCTCTGCCTCGGCAACTATCCCGTCCGGATGAGGCCGCTCATCGACCCGGCAGAGATGACATCCCGGGCGAAGGCCATGCTCGCCGATGTGGGTTCGGCGATCGACCCCCGGGCCGCCGTGCGCACATTGCCGGTCGCACTCCGCCAGGTGGTCCAGATCGCAGGCGCCGTGGGCACAGGCGCGTCGATCCTGATCTTTGATGAGCCGACAAGCTCGTTGTCGGAGGCGGAAACGGGCCATCTGTTCTCACTCATCCGGCAACTGCGCGACCGCGGCACGACGATCCTGTATGTCTCGCACCGCATGAGGGAGGTGTTCGCGCTTGCAGACACGATCACCGTACTGCGTGACGGGAAGTTCATCGGGTCGCTGGGGCGCGATCGGGCGACCGAAGGAGAGATCGTCTCGATGATGATCGGCCGGGAGCTCGACACACATCTTCCCCGCCCCGCCGCACCGGCTCCCGGGGGCAGCATCCTCGAGGTCCAGAACCTTACATCGGAGGGCAGGTTTGCGGATGTCAATTTCACCGTGCATGGGGGAGAGATCGTAGGGATCGCCGGACTCGTCGGTGCCGGGCGAAGTGAGCTCGCGGCCGCGATCATGGGGCTCGACCGCGCAGCCACCGGGGATGTACGCATCGATGGCCATTCACTCCGGGGGCTCCCGACGGGAAGGCGCATTGACGCAGGACTCGGGTTTGTCCCGGAGGATCGGAAAGCGCAGGGCCTGGCCCTCATGCTTTCATGCAGAATGAATCACTCCTTCCCGCTCCTCCGGTCACTCCGGCGGTTCCTGTTCCTCGACAGGAAGAAGGAGACCGGGATGCTGGAAGGATCGTTTCGCGCGCTCGCCATCAAGGCACCGGACTTCGAGACCCCCGTCGGGCATCTGAGTGGGGGCAACCAGCAGAAGATCGTGCTTGCACGATGGTTGGCAGGCAAGGCACATCTGCTCATCCTGGACGAACCCACCCGCGGGGTGGACATCGGCGCGAAGAGTGCTCTGCACGGTACGATCGAGCAGCTGGCCGGTCGGGGAATGGGGATCATCCTGATCTCATCCGAGCTGCCGGAATTGCTCCGGCTGTCGACACGGATCCTGGTGATGCGTGAGGGACGGATCGTCGGCGAAGTGCACAGGCAGGATACCGATCAGGAGCACCTGCTCAGAATGATGTCCGGACTTGCCGCATAGAATTGTCAGCAGAGATCGCAGGAACACAACAAGGGCCACTATCATGACACGTTCCGAACTACGCAAACACCAGAAACGCGCGCTCGGGTATCTGAAGAAGGCGCACCTGCCCGTCACGCCGCAGGAGGCACGGAACATCGAGGTCGCGGATTTCGGGTTGGACGACATCGCCCACTTCGGCCTGGAGCTGGTCGTGTACGAGAACAACGAACGGTACTGTGCCAAGGAATTGGTGATGTTCCCCGGCCAGATCTGCCCCGAACACCGTCATCCTCCCCACGCCCGGACCGGACCGGGGAAGCGCGAAACCTTCCGCTGCCGCTGGGGCGTGGTGTACCTGTATCTCGAAGGCCCACCGGCCCGCCGCCCGAAAGGCAAAGTGCCCGCGGACAAGAAAGACGTATTCACCGTCTGGCATGAGATCGTGCTCAAGCCCGGCCAACAGTACACGCTCCCATCGAACACCCTGCATTGGTTCCAGTCCGGGCCTCAAGGAGCGGTCGTCTCGGAGTTCTCTTCCTCGAGCGACGATGAAAGTGACATCTTCACGGACCCCCAAATCAAGAGAATCCCGGTGATCGAATAATGACATCCAAGCAACGCTTTCTCGCAGTCCTCAACCGGCAGGTCCCCGACCGTCTGCCGGTGACCACGCACCATGTGATGCCGTACTATCTGGACAAATATCTGAACGGCATTTCCAACGACGCGTTCTTCGACATGTTCGGCATGGACCCCATCCAATGGGTCTTCGATCACACACCGGCCCCGGGGACAGGCGACTATTACGACCCCGATCACACGCCCGGGTATCTGGAACCGCGGCGGATCGCCTCGGACAACTGGCGCATCACGACCGAAGAGCTCCCCGATCCGCAGTACAAGACCGTGCGGTACACGTTCCACACGCCGAAGAAGAACCTGACGCTTGTCCTCCAGAGCAATGACTATACATCGTGGGTGACCGAGCGGCTCATCAAAGAGAAGAGCGACATCGACATCATCGGGGAATTTGCGACGAAGCCGCTGTGTGATGTCGATGCCGTGAACGCGAAGGCCGCCGCGTACGGAGAACGCGGATTGATCCGGGGAACCGTCGTCTGTTTCGATGTGTACGGGCAACCCGGGTGCTGGCAGGATGCCTCCGTCCTGTACGGGATCGAGGACCTGATCATGGCAACGTATGACGATCCGGAATGGGTCCATGCCCTGCTGAAGATCCTGATGGACCGGAAGCGCGTCTTCATTGATTCGATGCAGGGTGCACAGATCGATGTCTCCGAGCTGGGGGGGGGCGATGCGTCCTCCACCGTGATCTCGCCGAAGATCTTCGACACATTCGTCGCGCCCTACGATGCGCCGTTGATCGACGCCGCGCATGCCGCCGGGCAGCGCATCGTGTATCACACGTGTGGCGGGATGATGCCGTTCCTGGAGCGGCTCGCGGACATGAAGCCGGATGCCATGGAGACGTTCACGCCTCCCGGCATGGGGGCGGATGTGGACCTGCGCGAAGCGAAGCGGCGGATCGGCGACAGGGTCTGCTTCATCGGGGGATTTGACCAGAAGGAGTACTTCAACCAGTGCACGCCGGAGGAAACGCGCGCGGCGGTGCGTGCATGTTTCGACGCGGCGGGGCCGGGGGGTGGGTATATCCTCTGCCCGTCCGATCATTTCTTCGATGCGAAGTCGCCGTTGCTCGAGGCGTTCGCGGATGAAGCGAGGAAGTGCGTCTACTAGAAGGTATGACGTGCGAAGGGCGCACGCCCTTCGCACGTCATTGCCGCCTGTTCATCCACCGCACACCCTTCCTGAACACCACCACGCCGATCGCCAGAGGGGCAAGGCCACTCACGACCCCTCCGATCACCACATCCACGATGTGCTCCGTGCGCACCACGCCGATCATAAATGCAAGGATCAGCCCCAACGTCACCATCCCGCCGAATGACGCGACGAGCCCTCCCACGACGCTGACGATGATCCCGGTGATGCGCCGGCGGACGCGCGCTGCATCCGACTCCGCCGGCGCAGCATCGGGGGCACCGGACAGATCCGCGGTGGCAGGCGGGAGATCCTGATCATCACCGTCACCGAATACCAGGACACCGGATGACCTACGAGGGAGTGCCAGTGCCGGGCCATGGGCGAGTTGCTCCCTGCGCAGGCGCCGCACCAGCCGGAGGGTCCAGATCCAGCAGCCGAACAACACAACGAGCGTGAACACACCCAGGGCGAAGACCGTCCAGACCTCCTCCACTTCGGCCATCGCCATCAGCGGGAAGTCATAGAGCATGTGCAGGAGAACCGCGAAACCGTAGCCACGAAGGATGTAGCGTGTGCGCTCCGCGGGGAGGCGCCACGCCTGTCCGACATGGTAGCCCATGATCGCGCCGACGAACGCATGCAACGGCACGGCCGTGAACGCCCGCGAGACGGCGACACTGATGCCTCCCCCGAAGACGAACAGGATGTTCTCCAACGTCGCGAAGCCGAGCGATGCGACCACGCCGTAGACGATACCATCCATCGGTTCGTCGAAGGCACGGTGGCGCATATTGTAGCCGAGGAGGACGAGAAGCTTCACGAACTCCTCGGGGATCGCGGCGACGAAGAGTGCGCCGAGAAGACTCGAGGCGATGGGGTTCGGCACCAATGCCACGGCATGCTGCAACGGGTAACCGATGAGGAGGATCGGGAAAACCGTCAGGACGCCGAGGCCGAACGTTGTCCACAGGACCCTCGGCGGCTCGGGATAGGCATCGCGCGCATGGAAGTACCACACGAGGAGCGCGGAGGGAACGACGGCAGAGACGGCGAGCAGCGAAGTCAGCATCGTGCGCGTCAGGCCTCCCATGTGCGGAGGCCATACCGGCTCAGGTACAGAGGAATATTCCGGAACAGCGGGTCGGATTCTTCGATCTCCCGGATCATCTTGCGTTTCATGCTCGACACATCGCCTGCAAGGAGGGTCACCGATCCCCCCGCGCCGCCCGCGCCATTCACCTTCCACCCGATCGCTCCGTGCCGCTTCGCGATCTCGATCACTTTCAGGGCATCCGCGCTCACCAGGTCCGGATGGAGGTGCGACTGCGCTTCCGTGTTCACGACCATCGCATGGCCGAACGCAGCGAAATCACCGGCATACACCGCATCCCGCGACATCTCTGCCGTGCCGCGCAGTGCCTCCAACCGGGGGCAGCCCGGCCCTTCATGTTCGAGTTCGCGGATCACCTTCTTGTGCAGCTCGGTGGAATCGTGGGAACGGCCCAGGAAGATCAGGACCAGGCGGCGTTCAAGTTCCCACCAGATGCTGTTCGGGACCTGTATCTGGGACACCGATGCCCACGGGAATTTCTGCATCTCGATATAGTTGATCCCCCCATAGGCGGAGCAGAGCTGGTCCTGGATGCCACATTGGAGATGCAACATTTCCATCTCCACATGATGGGCGGCCATGGCGACCTCATGCGGGGTCATGTGCCCCGGCGTAAGCCTGTCCAGCGCTCCGAGCAAGGCCACCGACACAGCGGCCGATGTTCCGGTCGATGCACCCGCCGGGGCCTCCGAAAAGATCGTGACCTCCAATGACAGCTCCGCCGGCACTTTCATATACTGGATGGCCGCTTCCAGCAAGGGGTGTTTCGTCCACGCCTGACCCTCCGGTGACATCGCGTAGCGGTCACCGTAGTTCTCGGCCTGGATGATCACCCGATCATGCGAACGGTCGGCGGCGAAGACCTCGACCTGCACCTCCGCATATGGATAGATGCCGATATTGAAGATCTTGCCGTGGCCGGCAAACCAGGTGTCCGTCCACCCCCCGTTATCGACGATGCGTATGGGGGCGACGCTATTGATGACCCGAAGAGGCGTGCGGCTGTTCATGGACGAGGGCTCATGGTAAGTGTATCATATAATGTAGACAGAGCGCTTCCAAAGTTCAAGTTGAGTTTCCGACCAGAATTCCGTACTTTTTCGCAGACGACTCTGCTACCCGAGTGCCAACCAATGGAACGCCAGGACCCCGGTCCTGCAACTGAAAGTGCCGATCACCCCGGAGATCAAGGAATCATGAAAACCATTTATCTTGTCGCCAGTGGCGACCTGCGCGCTTCCGCCAATCAGAAATGCGAGGCCGCACAGGCAGCGATGGAGCAGCAGGTCATCGCCGCCGTCGAAAAACTCGGCGGGTCGGTCACCCGTGCCCACGCCTACGATCCCGTCAAGAAGCACGGCTTCATCGACAGCCAGAAGTATGGCATGGAGGTGTTCCGGTCGATCCCCCCGAAAGCGCCGGTCATCGTCGCCGAAGCCGTGTGGCAGTACACGCACCACGTGCTCCCCGGTCTGATCACGCACAAGGGCCCGATCCTCACCGTCGCCAACTGGAGCGGCCAGTGGCCCGGGCTGGTGGGCATGCTCAATCTCAATGGCTCCCTGACCAAGGCCGGCGTGGAGTACAGTACATTGTGGAGCGAGGACTTCACCGACAGCTTCTTCCTGAAGGGGCTTGCCCAGTGGCTGAAGAAGGGCAGAGTGAAGCACGACACCTCGCACGCCATCCCGTACAAAGAAGCACGCATCCCCGGCCAGGCCGAGAAGGTCGGCGTCGAATTCGCGAAGGCGTTCCGCGAGAAGAAGGCGATCATGGGGATCTTCGACGAAGGATGCATGGGCATGTACAATGCCATCATCCCGGATGAACTCCTGTTCAAGACCGGTATCTTCAAGGAGCGCCTCAGCCAGTCCTCCCTGTATGCGAAGATGCTGACCGTCTCCGACGCCGAAGCCCGCGAGGTGTACGACTGGATCCTGGCGAAAGGGATGAAGTTCACGTACGGCCCGAATGAAGCCACGGATCTCACCGAGGCACAGGTCCTGGGCCAGTGCAAGATGTACATCGCGGCAGTGCGTATCGCCGACGAGTTCGGCTGCTCGACGATCGGCATCCAGTATCAGCAGGGGCTGAAGGATCTTGCGCCGGCATCCGATCTTGCCGAAGGCCTGCTGAACAACACTGACCGACCGCCTGTGCGTCACGAGAAGACCGGCGACGTACTCTATGCCGGCGAGGCGCTCCCCCACTTCAATGAAGTGGATGAATGCGCAGGGTTCGATGGCCTGGTCACGTATGGGCTGTGGCGCGAACTCGGCTATCCGCCGGAGAACACGCTGCACGATGTGCGGTGGGGGCGTTCCTATAAGGATGGTGATGTGCGGGGATTCGTGTGGGTGCTGGAGATCTCCGGTGCGGTACCGCCAGCACACCTCGTCGACGGCTTTGCCGGTACGGTGGGCGAACGCCAGCCTCCCATGTACTTCCGCCTCGGCGGTTCTACGGTCAAGGGCATCAGCAAACCCGGCAGCATCGTCTGGAGCCGCGTGTATGTCGCAGATGACCGCCTGCAGTGCGATCTCGGGCTCGGCGAGGTCGTGCCGCTCCCCATCGAGGAGACACAGGACCGCTGGAACCAGACCACCCCGCAGTGGCCGATCATGCATGCCGTCCTGAAGGGGGTATCGCGCGATCAGATGATGGCCAAGCACAAGGCGAATCACATCCAGGTCGTGTACGCGCCCGATGCTGCAGGGGCACGCAAGGCGATGTTCGCCAAGGCTGCTGCCATGCGCGAGCTCGGGCTGAAAGTGCACTTCTGTGGCGTCGGCAAGTAAACATCCCGTGATACGAGCGCTCCTCTCGCTGGCACTCGTGCTGGCGGTAGGAGCGCTCTTCCATGCGGATGGTGCATTCTTTCAGTGGGACACCCACCGTGACATGCTCAGGGGTGTCTCGGTGTTCGGCATCCTTGCATGCGGCATGACCCTCGTCATCATCGCCGGAGGGATCGACCTTTCCGTCGGCAGTATCCTCGGAGCCTGTGCCGTCGTCTTCTCCCTCCTCTCGATCCATCTGGGCCTGCCTGCCTTCGTTGCCATCGGCATCACCCTGGCGCTCGGACTCGCCTGCGGCGTCGTGTCCGGATCCGTGATCGCCCGGTTTCGCGTGCAACCGTTCATCGCTACCCTGGCCATGATGGTCTTCGCCCGCGGGTTGGCGAAGTTCATTTCCGGCGGACAAAAGATCTCCACGGCGGTCCAGCGTCCGGATGGCACTTATGCGTACGTCGACGTCCCGCCGCTCTTCGATGCTATCGGTGCACGGATCGCCGGCGACAATGTCGCGGTCGTCACGATCGTCATGCTGGTCTCCCTGGCCCTCTGCGGCATCCTCCTTTCACGCACGACCTGGGGCCGGGAACTCTTCGCCGTGGGAGGCAATGAGGAAGCGGCCCGCTACGCCGGCATCCCGGTCGGAGCCACCAAGGTCCTCGCCTATGGCCTCAGCGGACTCTTCTGTGCCGTGGCCGGCATCTGCCAGGCGGCGCAGGAACTCCAGGGCGATCCCGAAGCGGGATCGACCTATGAACTCAGCGCCATCGCCATGGTTGTCATCGGCGGCACAAGCTTGCAGGGTGGCCGCGGATCGGTGTGGCTGACGCTGCTCGGCGTGCTCATCATCGGGTACCTCGAAAAGATCCTGAGCATCAATGCTGTCGGCGAAGAAATGCGCCTCATGCTCACAGGCGTGATCATTCTCGGGGCGGTATTGCTGCAGCGCAACCCGTGACCATACCAGGGCGGTGCATGCACCGCCCCTACAAACGCAATGTGCGGCGCCGATCATTGCATGGACGCATCGTCCCACCGGAACGTCTGCAGCGCGGTGCATATCATGGCACGGATACAAGGTACCACCAGGATGCATTCCATGATCGACCAGTGTCCGGTGTAGGGGCGGTGCATGCACCGCCCCACGGATGTCCCGGCAGACGGAATACTTCATCCCTTCCACCAACGAGAAGGTCCTATGAAACACCTCACCTGTCTCACGCTCTTCACGATCCTCCTCACGGCGACCATCTCCCTCCCCTCCTACGGCCAGCAGCACCGGTGGACGATCGGGATGAGCCAGTGCAATCTCGGCGAACCGTGGCGCGTCCAGATGAACGCCGATATCAAAAAGGCTGCTGAGGCACATCCTGAACTCACCGTCATCTTCAAGGATGCCCAGAACGATAATCTCCGTCAGGGAGCCCACGTCGAAGAGTTCATCCGCGCCGGCGTCGATCTGATCATCATCTCTCCGAAGGAAGCCGCGCCATTGACCAAACCCGTGAGCGCGGCATTCAAGAAGGGGATCCCTGTCATCGTCCTGGACCGCCGCGTCCTCGGGAACGAGTACACGTGCTTCATCGGGGCCGACAACAAACGCATCGGCAAGGCAGCAGGCGCCTGGATCGCGAAACTGCTCGGCGGCAAAGGGAGGGTCGTGGAACTCAAGGGGCTCATGACCTCCACCCCGGGACAGGACCGGAACGCCGGCTTCCGCGAAGGGATCAAGGGGACCGGCATCGACATCATCTTCGAAGCGGACATGAAATGGCTGGAGCCCAATGCCCGCAAGGAGATGGAATCGGCACTCGCCCGATTCCCCGTCATCGACCTCGTCTATGCGCATAACGACCCCGGGGCCCACGGTGCCTACCTCGCAGCCCGCGCCGCGGGACGGGAGAAGAAGATGGTGTTCGTCGGGATCGATGCCCTCCCCCAGGAGGGACAGATGTATGTGAAGCAGGGGCTTCTCGCGGCATCCTTCGAGTATCCTACCGGCGGGCGTGAAGCGATCGAGAACGCGTTGCTCATCCTCTCCGGCAAGACCGCTCCCCGCGAAGTCACCCTGCGGTCCCGTGTCTTCACCAAAGACAATCTCGCCGGTGGCGGCGAGTGGCTGTCCAACTGAAGGAGCACATCATGCGACGCACACTGGTCACTCTTATCCTTCTCATGGTCATCGGAGACGGTATGAACGCACAAGAGCAGTTCAACGGGCTCGGCATGGGGCTGGGCAACCTGTCGCGGCTGTCACGGGCTAAGACGCGCTCGATCAGCGCCGAAAACCCGGACGGGGAGAAGGGCAAGGGAGGCATGGCGACGGAAGGGACGGGCGCCAACGCCGCACGCGACCTGGGGAAGACCTGGAAGATCGCACCCTGTGTCCGTATCAAGCCGAAGCAAACATTCACCGTCGCGGACATCCCGGGCGAAGGTGCCATCCAGCAGATCTGGATGACCCCCACGGGGAACTGGCGGTACACGATCATGCGCATCTACTGGGATGACGAACAGACGCCGTCCGTCGAGGCTCCCATCGGCGATTTCTTTGCATGCGGATGGGGACAGTATGCGCAGATCTCTTCACTCGCCATCTGCGTGAACCCCGGGAGTGCCTTCAACTGCTACTGGGAGATGCCTTTCCGCAAGCGCGCACGGATCACGGTCGAGAACATCGCCGATGAAGAGATGACGCTCTTTTACCAGGTGAACTACACGCTCACCGATGTGCCGAAGGATGCCGCGTACTTCCACGCCCAATTCCGCCGGGTGAACCCCGTGCCCTACAAGTCGGTGTACACACTGCTCGACGGCGTGAAGGGATGGGGGCAGTATATCGGCACGTACATGGCGTGGGGGGTCAACAGCACAGGGTGGTGGGGTGAAGGGGAGATCAAATTCTATCTCGACGGCGATGGCGAGTTCCCGACCATCTGCGGTACGGGGACGGAGGACTATTTCTGCGGCTCATACAACTTCGAGAACCAGAAGACCCATCAGTACCAGGAGTTCACCACACCCTATGCAGGCCTCCCGCAGGTCATCCGGCCCGATGGGCTGTATCAGTCGCAGCAACGGTTCGGACTGTACCGCTGGCACATCATGGACCCTATCCGGTTCGACAGGGACCTGCGTGTCACGATCCAGGCGCTCGGATGGAGGTCCGGTGGGCGTTATCTCCCGCTCCAGGACGATATTGCATCCGTGGCGTTCTGGTACCAGACCGAACCGCATGCCCCGTTCCCGGCATTGCCTGATCGCGATGTGCTCGAGGTGAAGTGAGTCGCGATCCTGACACCGTGACGGACGCCGGGCTCTCAGGCCTCCGTCACGGTGAACCCGAGTTCCCGCAATGCCTGCACCACCGCGGGTGATGCGCCTGCTGCCTTCACCCGTGTCGCCGTGAACTCCCTCCGCACGGGATACTGCGCGCGTAATGCGCGGAACGCCTGCGATCTCTCGTCGGGCGCCAGCAGTTCCGTCAGGCGCAAACGGGCATCATCCTGCTCGATATCGTAACACCGGGTCACCACTCCACGCAGCACCCCGTGCTCGTCCGGCGCACTGTGCACGGAGACCTCGCCATTCCAGGCCGGAGGCACGCCGTGCGGCTCCGGCCATGTGAGCCCGAGTCCGAAGTGCGCCACAAGTGCCTCAAACATCATCCGCGCAGCATTGATCTTTCCATCCAGCGAATAGCCGGCGATGTGCGGGGTACCGAGAAGGACATGGCCGAGCAACCCCACGTCGATCGATGGCTCGCGCTCCCAGACATCCAGAACGGCCCCGCGAAGATGTCCGGAGATGAGCGCCCCACTCAGCGCGTGGCCATCCACAACGGGACCCCGTGCCGTATTGAAGAGCATGCTTCCGCGCTTCATACGTGCGATCCGCGCGGCATCCCAGAGATGCAGCGTGGGGTCGTCGCCGCTCTCCGTCAACGGCACGTGAAGCGAGATGACATCCGCTGTCATCAATTCCTCCAGCGGGCGGTAGCGTGGATCGCCGGTTGCGCGCGCCAGGGGCGGATCATTCACGATGACCTGCATTCCAAGAGCACGGCCAACCCTGGCCACGCGTGAGCCGACATTACCGGCACCGACGATGCCGAGCGTCGCTCCATGCAGGGAGAGCCCGGTCTTCCCCGCTGCGACAAGAAGCGCTGCCGCCATGTACCCGGCCACCGAATCCGCATTGCTGCCGGGGGCGGAGGCGAATCCGATCCCCTGCTCCTGCAGCCACGCCGTATTCACATGGTCGGTACCGATCGTCGCGGTCCCTACGAACCGGACACGCGTCCCTTCCAGAAGGCGCGGCCCGACATGCGTCTCCGAGCGGACGATCACCGCATCGGCTTCCCGGAGATGGTCCGCATCGATCATGGGGGTATGGAGCACGCGCACCTCACATGCCGGAGAGAGCGCTTCCGCGAGGAAGGGATTCTTACTGTCGATGACAACGATCATAACGGGGATCCTGTTCGTATGGCACCAGCACTACTGCGTGCTGCGTGTGTCCGTGGCTCCGGACACCTTCGTGGCTGCCTCGGCGTCCAGCGCATCCACCACGGCATTCGCTTGCTGGGCAGCATTGCTGATATGGAATTGCATCTCGTGATAGGCAGCGTCCTCATCCCGCAGGCGGATCGCCTGCAGGATCCTGCGGTATTCCTCGACCTCTTTCCCCCTGGCTTCGGGCGCGTGCGCATGCACGAGGCCACGGATGCGCGGGATAAGGGCGTACACCGGCTGCATCATCAGCGGGACGACGGGGTTCCGGGTGGCATCCGCGATCATCTGGTGGAACTCCTGGTCCAGGCGGTACTCGGTGACCCGGTCCCCGGGCTCGAGATCCTCCATCATAAGCAGGTGCTTCTCCATCGCCCAGATGTTCGCCGGCGTCCGGTTGGCCGCGGCCCAGCGGCAGACCGTCGGTTCGACCGCCTGCCGCACATTGAATACGTAGAGAATATAGTCCTTGTCGAAGTTCAGGGTGAGATACATGCCGACACCCGCCGTCGCATCGCGCGAAGACAATGCGTTGACAAAGATCCCTGTCCGCTTGCGGATGCTCACCAGCCCTTTTGCGCTCAGCATCCGCAGGGCCTCGCGGACCACCGTCCGGCTGACAGAGAAGGCTTTGCACAGCTCCTGTTCCGTCGGGAGCTTCTGGCCGGCACCGATACCATGCGACAGGATCGAACCTTCGATCGTATCCACGATCTCCTGGCTCAAGGTCGCGGGGCGCTCAATTCGTGTGAAGGGCATCGACATGGTATGCGTGGACTCCTTCGTGGCCTACTACAGCAGGATGATGAACGGCGTGACCTGCCGCCCATAATACCGGGGCGGTGCGGCACACAGGGACATCCCCCGCACACCAGCACCGCCCGGAAACCTTCCACCGATCATTCGCCCCGCTAGGGGGAGGGAGATCAGTGGTTCTTTTGTCCGACGTAGCTGACGATATCCTCCCCGCCGTCCACGCCGATGACGTTGCCGGAGACCCAGGCGCCGCCCATCTGGCACAACAGGACCATCGCCTGAGCGACATCCTCGGGGGTCGTGAGGCGCCCGCCGGGGTTCTTCGCCTGCGCCACTTCCAGCATCTTCACGGCACCGGGGATCTTCCGGAGGGCCGGGGTATCCGTCACGCCGGCCATCATCGCATTCGCGGTGATACCGAGGGGGCCGAGCTCCATGGAGAGCTGGCGGATGTGGGATTCAAGGGCTGCCTTTGCCGCCGACACCGCACCATAGCTCGGGAGCACACTATGCCCGCCGGAGCTGGTCAGGGCGAAGACACGTCCACCCTTCTTCATGAGGTTGCGCATGACGAGTCCCTGCACCCAGTAGACCAGGCTGTTCGCCATGACGTCCACGGTCATTTCCATCTGGGCCTGGGAGATAGTATCTTCCACCTTCTTGCCGATGAACGGTTTCAAGGTGCCGAACGCCAGAGAGTGAAGGAGAACCTTGATCGTGTTCCCCGAATTGGCGGCGAACCGCTCCTGGATCTCGTCCAGCGTCTCATTCCGTTTGATCGCATCAGCCGCATTCATATTGAAGAACACCGCTTCGCGGCCGTAGTGCTTGATCTCCTTGATCACCGCCTGCACCGCCGGCATCGTCGCCTGACGGTCCAGGTGGACACCGAACACGTTCATGCCGTTGCGTGCGAACTCCACCGCCGCCGCCCCGCCGAACCCGCTCGATGCGCCGAGCACCAGCGCCCATTCATTCGGCTTGAAATGCGTTTCCTGCTTCATGCGTTCTCCTTGTGGTTCATCTATTCTACTGTGACACTCTTTGCCAGATTGCGCGGCTGGTCCACGTTGGTCCCGCGCGCGACAGCGATATAGTACGCCAGCAACTGCAGCGGGATGATGTTCAGGATCGGGCCGAAGAATCCGTAGGTGCGTGGCACCCGGATCACGAATTCCGCGAGCTCCTCGATATCCGTATCGTCCTCATTGGCGACCGCGATGATGCGGCCGCGCCGGGCGCGGACCTCCTGAATGTTGCTCACCACCTTATCATAGATCCCATCCTTGGGCACGATGAACACGACGGGCATATTCTCGTCGATCAGCGCGATCGGCCCGTGCTTCATCTCCGCGGCCGGATACCCCTCGGCATGGATGTACGAGATCTCCTTCAGCTTCAGCGCACCCTCCAGGGCGACAGGGAAGTTCGCCCCGCGGCCGAGGTAGAGGAAGTTCTTCGCGTCCTTGAACTCCTCGGCGATCTTCTTGATCTTCTCCGTCTCTTTCAGGATGGTCTCGACCTTGTCCGGCAACGTGGCGAGTTCCCGCGCGAGGATCTGCCCGCGCTCACGCGACATCCCCCGCACGCGCGCGAGAAGGATGGTGATCAGGGCCAGTACCGTCAACTGCGACGTGAAGGCCTTGGTCGAGGCAACGCCGATCTCGGGCCCGGCATGCGCGTACACGCCTCCGTCCGATTCGCGGGCGATGCTGCTGCCGACGACGTTCACGATACCGAGCACCGTGGCACCCTTGGTCTTCGCATCACGGAGTGCCGAGAGCGTATCCGCGGTCTCACCGCTCTGACTGATCAGGAACACCACGTCGTCAATGTTCACGATCGGGTCCCGGTACCGGAACTCCGAAGCATATTCGACTTCCGTGGGGATACGGGCGATCTGCTCGAACATGTACTCGCCCACCAACGCAGCGTGCCACGAGGTTCCGCACGCGGTCAGGATCAACCGGCGGGCGCTCAGCAGCTTGCCGATGATGTTCTGGAGGCCGCCCAGCTTGACGTCCCCCTCTTCCACAAGCAAACGCCCGCGCATGGCGTTGAGGATCGTCGCCGGCTGCTCGTGGATCTCTTTGAGCATGAAGTGATCGTACCCGCCACGTTCGATCTGCGACAGTTCGAGCGTCACCTGGTGGATCGTCTTCTGCACCGTCACATCGTCGATCGTCATGGTCCTGACGCCCGAGGTGGTGATGTCCGCCACCTCCCCGTCATCCAGATACACGACCTTGCGCGTATGCTCGACGATCGCTGAAGCATCGGAGGCAATGAAATTCTCGCCGTCGCCCACCCCGATCAGGAGCGGACTCCCCTTGCGTGCCGCAACGATGCGGCCGGGGTCATTCTTCGCGATCACCACGAGGCCATAGGTACCATCCACTTCCGACAGCGCAAGGCGAACGGCCGTTGGAAGGTCGCGGCACTCCTCGTACATCACACCGACCAGGTGTGCCAGCACTTCGGTGTCCGTCGCGCCAAGGAACGTGTGCCCGTCGCGCAGCAACTTGGTCTTGATCGCCTGATAATTCTCGACGATCCCGTTATGGACCAGCGTGATCTGCTTCTTCTGGTCCCAGTGCGGGTGGGCATTGGTATCACTGGGTTCACCGTGGGTCGCCCACCGGGTATGCCCCATCCCGAGGGTTGCAAAGAGCGTCCCCTCCTCTTCGCCCAACGCGGCGGCCAGATTGGAGACCTTCCCGACCTTCTTCTGGATGAAGAATTCCTTGTCCCGGACCAGCGCGATGCCGGCGGAATCATACCCCCGGTACTCGAGGCGGCGGAGGCCTTCAAGGATGACCGGAACGCAATTCCGGGTGCCAATATAGCCGACAATACCGCACATCTGTCACCCCCTGCGTCGTGGAGAAACCTAAACATATGTATTTCGGTACCGGAAATCAACCAACGCGCCGGAGGCCGATTACCCCCATCATCCTGCCCGATGCTGCACCCTCCCGCCGGTGGGAATGATACAGGTCCGATCCGCAAATGGTACACGCCCTATCCACGATGATCGCCTCATCGCGTACACCGCATCCCATCAACAATTCCCGGTTGGCATTCTTGAGGTCCGCCTTCCGGCCGTCTCCGGCCTCGATAACACAGGAAGCAGGCAAACGGGAGAAGACCTCTTCGCCGACGGTATAGCAGCAGACCCCTGCGGATGGACCGATATAGGCCCTGATCCTGGCCGGCTGTGCTCCCAACTCCCGCACCATCGCCGCCACTCCCGAGGACACGATACCGGCAACCGTGCCCCGCCAGCCGGCATGAACCACGGCAACCGCTTGAGCTTCCGGATCGTACAGAAAGACCGGAACGCAGTCGGCAATGGTGACACACAGATACAGGTCCGCGGTCGCCGTGCAGATCCCATCGGTCGCATCCATGACCCCCGGAGCCTGTACGTGGCGCACCGTGTCGCCGTGCACCTGCCGCTGAAAGACAACCCGGTCCAGGGGCACGCCCGCTGCCCCGAAGAACCGCCGTCGGTTCTCCTCGACGGCGGCGGGATCATCCCCGACGGAGAATGACAGGTTCATCCCGAAGGACCCTCCGCTCACACCGCCGATCCTTGTGCTCAACGCACACACCAATCGATCATCGTCGGCGGCGAGCGCCGGGCGCAGGATCATACGGGCACCTCCCCTGCAGGTATCTCCATCACCACGGTCGTTCCTTTCCCGATCGCGCTCTCGATGGTGATGGTCCCCCCGAGGTCATCGATCGTCTTTTTCACTATCGCAAGGCCCAAACCCATCCCGTCGGTCTTCGTCGAGAATTTTGGCTGGAACAGCTTCGGTTTCACATCATCCGGTATCCCCTGCCCGTGATCGGTGAACGAGACCTGCACGAGTCCGGGCGCAGCACTCACACGCACCTCCATCGTGCCGGTGCCCCCCATCGCCTGGACACCGTTCCGGATGATATTGATGCACGCACGCCGCAATTCCTCGCGGTCGGCCTGGATCGGAGGCAGAGGGGCATCCACCTGCACCTCGAACTGCACCGCAGTATCCTGCCGGAAGAGGGCCACGGCCTCGCGGACGATCTCGCCCGGATCGCATGCGGCCACGATCCGCCGGGGCATGCGTGCGAACGACGCGAACTCGGCCGCGATCCGTCCGAGCGCATCGATCTGAGAGATCGTCGTGCGTGTGACCCGCTCCATGATCTCGGGGAAATCCGGGGCGCCATCCAGATACGTCCTTCGCAGGTGCTGGATCGACAGCTTCATCGGCGTGAGCGGGTTGCGGATCTCGTGGGCGACCTGCCGGGCCATCTCCTTCCACGCCAGTTCCCGCTCCACCTTCACCAGCGAATCCCGGCTCCGCGCGATCTCGCGGGTCATGCTATCGAAGGCATGCACCAACTCCCCGATCTCGCCATCCGCACGGGGGAGGCGGCCGCTGATATCCAGATCCCCCTTCCCCACCTCCCGGGCAAGGGATGTGAGTCGGAGAACCGGCGATGCGAACCGGTGTGCAAGGACCGGTGTGATGATGAGCATGGCGAGGAGCACCACGGCGTACACGCCGAACAACACGGCATGCCGTGCCACGAGGCCACGGTCCATCTCATCCTGCCTGAACACGGTCGGCACCGACACAACACCGATGACGCCACCCGCAGCGTCGATCACCGGACGGTAGCCCACCACATACCGGAACTGCCCGATGTGTTCCGTTTCCACCCAGAACCACTTGCCCCCGAGCACGACTTCCGCATACGCGCTCCCGCTGATCCGTGGATCGAGAAGCCCTGACGTGTAGAGTTCGGGGCGGCTGCTGATCCGGAGTTCATTCCCCACGTACATATTGAAGTCCGTGCCCGTGTTCGACGCGATCAGTTCGACACGGTCGGGCCGTATCTCCAATTCAGAAGAGGCATCCGCGTGCTCCCCGATCCCGGCAATATCCTGCGCGATGCCGGAGGTCTGATCTTCCAGCCGCAATGCGGTGTTCTCTATCATCCGATCGCGCACATCCAGTTGACTGTACACAAGGAGCACGCCGAGCGGCAGGAGGGTCACAAGGAACATCATCCCGAGAAGCCGGTCCCTGAATGTGAGCTGCACCGCTTGTCCGGCAAGCAGTTTCCGGAACATGAGCACCCCGCCCCAGCACGCCAGGAGAAGGACGTAAACGAACACGACCTTCACGAGTCCAACCAGACGCATGATGAGCGGTTGCTCTTCCATACTGAGTCCGACAACGCTCCGGCCTTCGTCACCGCGGACCGCGTAGAAGGTCTCATAGTGGGTCCCGCCGATCGCTTCGCTCCGCCATGTCATGGGCGGAGTCAGCACGGGTAACGTCTCGCGGAGGTCCTGCGGCAAGACATGGGTGAAAGGGAATGCCTTGTTGGTGGACCGGAGGAAGAGCCCGTCACGGTATTCCGTGATGGTGATCGGTCGATAGAACGACTCCAGGGTCTCGCGGGAGAGGCCGCGAAGCACCGCAGGGTTGGCACCGCGGAAGAGCTGCTCTTCCCCGGCGGCCACGGTCACGCGAACATGCACCGGAAAACGTTCCGACCCTGCGCCGACAGGAACGGATCCGGCGTACACGCGCACAGCGCTCACCCCATCGCCGATACTCTTGACCCGGAGCACACCCACTGTATCGAGCGGCACCGACCCTCCAACCTGTTCTGCGACCCCGGTCTGCCCACCGATCGCGAACCTGCTTACGGTATTCCCATCGGGATCGAGCACTTCGAAGATCGAAGAGTACCCTTCGCGGCACGCAGCGCTCTGCGCCCAGGCACGCAGGGCCAGCGCCGGATCGTCTGCACTGCTTGCCGACGTGCCGACCACCGATGTCAGGTGCTGCAGCCCGTCTTCAACGATGAACTTCAACCAGCCGTCCACGGGCCGGATGACCTCCGCAGCGAATGTCTCGATCTTGCTGCGGTCGCGTTCGCGGACATGCAGATCGAGGACCGGCAGGAGCAGCATCACCGAGCACACAAGGAATGCGAGGAAGCGACTCGGACCGGCGAGGGACCACCACCGGCCACCACCCTCGTTGCTCATGCGCAGAACAATCACGACGACCAGGAGCCACCCGGCGAGCATGGGCACGGACATGAGCGGTTCATCCTGCAGCGCGTACAACGCGATCCCTGCCGCACCCAGAAGGGCCGTTCCCGTCCAGCGGACCCAGCGGACAAGGGCATGCACGATCTCGATCGCTACCCCGCTCAGCATCGCCGCAAGCAGGATGCCATTGAGCAGCAGCACCCCCATGACCGGTGGAGGCAGGAGAAGCGCCGGGTCCCCGATGGTCAACGTAGAGTCGTACATCATGCTGCGCACCGCTGCGGCGAACCCGCGTACAAGCAGGAAGATGAGCGCTGCAGACAACACCGAGGCGAAGAGCCGGACCACGAACGGCCTCCGCGCCACAGCATCTCTGTAGTATGCACGCGAGACCGAGGGGATCCCGAGAACGAAGGTGAGCAGGAGCGTTACCACCGTGAACAGCATATCTCCCGGGGATCGTGCGAGCCCTCCGCCGAACATGGAGGCGTACACGATCGGATCGAACAACGCGGTCCCGAGCAGGCGACCGGGTATATCGAGAGACAGCAGGGTGAAGCGCACGGACCAGAGGACCGCCATGATCCCCACCGTTCGGGGTACAGGCGATGCGCGCTCCATCAGCCACCGCACGAGAAGGACGGCCATGCCGACGAGGGCGATCGCGGCCAGGGCGTAGATGAGATCCGTGAAGAGGGCATACCACTGATCGCCGAGCCCCGGCCCCGATGTCGCGGCAACGCGCACGTCACCAACACGAACACTGTCGATGCCAACGAGAGCCATAGCCCGCCACAGAGTGTCCGGCGCACTGATCGTATCGGGCGGAAACACGAATTCCACAGGGACGCCGATGGCATCCGAGACCCGTTCAGCCAGCCCTTCCCGGCCGAGGAACCGGTTGCGGAGCGGCGAGGCGACCTCGATCGTCTGGCGGATGACGATGACGCCGATGATGCGTGCATCATGCCGCACGGGCACCGCGACAAAGAGCTGGGATGAGACCGCATTGCGGGAAACGAAGGAGCACGTCCGGCCGGCAAGCGCGAGTCCGATCTCCCGCCGCCCTTCATCACCGCTCTGTCCGCTCCACCCGGCGAGTTCGCCTTGTGAATCGTACACCTCGACCCCGGTGCCGGACGAGGCCGCGATCCTCCTGACGGCGTCGAAGAGTGGACGCCGGTCCGTGGTCTCGCCGTTCAGGTACATGATGACCGCCGGGACCGCTCCTACCTCGTCGGCCAGTTCGCGGGATGTACGCTGGAGATCGGTGAACGCGTGCGCGGCAGCGTGCAAATGCTCTTGCGACCGCGTCTCCGCCAGTTCGGCCCAGCGCGCAGGCGAAGAGGAGCCCTCATACGTCCGGAAGGCCCAGGCACCGAGGGACAGGAGTGCGAAAAGAGCAACGAACGCGACCTCACGCCTGCGGCGGGTGGAAAGCGGCGATGACACCCCGGGAACACTGCCAGCGAGCATGGGATCCTAGTACATGTTCAGGTGAGTGATCACCCAGCGGTCGCCCGACAGGTGCAGCGCGACATAGATCTGAAGGTCCTCACGCATTCCGCGCGTGATGAATGATGCAGCACCTGTCGCGTACGGGGCCCCATCGGTCTCGCCGTAGGTCGTGAAGGCGACCGAGGATGGCTTGCGTGCTTTGAGAAACGCCGACAGGATGTAGTAGGCCTGGGTGGAAGAATGATAGCCGCCTTCCGAACCACGGAGCTGCATGTAGACGCGGGAGTCCAGGTACGCTGCCACCGGCTCAACATTGCCTGCGGCCAACCCCTGCTCCACGGCGGAAAAGACCTCGCGCGAACCGGCTGCCACGGACTCCTTGCCACGGGATGGCAGGAGGGATCTACGCAATTGGGAGGGTGTTCCTTGCGGCAGAGCCCCGGCGCCCTCGGCCTGTCCGGCCGGAGGGACTCCGGGACTCCACACATCCAACAGCAGTATGTACAGCATGATCGAGAACACGTTCCGGCCTTCCTGAAGCGATGCAAAAAAGTACACCATGCCGGACTGAAAGTCAACCGCATTACTTGCGGTGACGTTCTCCTGCCGGGGACTTCTTCAGGAGCCGGTTGGACGGCACGAGCTGATATGCCCAGTCGAACACCAGCCGCCCTGAAGAAACAGACGACACACGGAACTTGGCATAGTGGTCGTCCCACGTCCATACCACGTAGGTATGCCCGGTCACAAGCGGAACTTCATGGATGGAGGACCATCCGCTCAGGGGGGCCTGGCTGATATCGAGGATCGACGAGGTTGCCCCCAGATCCTGAATGTCCGTGTCATCGTCCACCCGCATGGCGGGGCCGGAGGTTCCGGTCACAAAGTACATATCAGCATACTGGTCGTCGATGGGAACGACGCTGTACTTCGAGAAGTCGTACCCGGCCTGCCCCGACGCGACGCCCGAGTTATACAACAGCACATCATACCCTTCGGGCCGGGGGATGTCGTAGGCGACGTCATTGCTCAGTTCGCTCTCGTTCCCGTCATAATCATATGCAGAGACCGCGTAGTAGTACAGAACGCCATTCCTCGCCTCATCGTCCATGTAATAGGCACCATGCACCGTGCCGACGTATTCGTAGCGCCCGCCATAGGTATTGCTCACATACACATTGTACCCCGCAACCTCGGGGTCACGGTCCTCGTGCCAGTACAACTCGATGAAATTGTCACCGGTCGCGGTGCGCAAACCCGTCGGCGCTTCTGGCGGGTCATTGTCCGGGTGATGAAGCAGATCGTGGCACCCGGGCGCAACGATGGCGATGAGGAGGATGGAGAGGATCGAAAGGATGGTTTTCATAGGTGCCTCACGTTGATATGGTTCGGTAACACCATCATCAAACGCAAAGCATGTGCCATGCAGACGAACGCCGGAACAGGCCTTCACAAGCCTGATTCCGGCGTTTCTTAACAACCTCTGTAGCGGAAACCGTTCAGGCGTCCACTAATCAGGACGGTGTCACCCAGCTCGCCTGACCGTTATTCAGGACGCCAACCGGCCGGCCGGTGAGCTTGAAACCACCGAACGGGCTGTTGCGGGATTGTGACCGGAACGCCTGCGGGTGAACGACCCAATCGGCCGCCGGGTCGAAGATGGTGAGGTTCGCCATGGCCCCCGCCTCGATGCGGATCTCGGGGAGATGGAGGATGCGCCGCGGATTCACGGAGAACTTCTCTACGAGCTGGGTCAACGTCACGACGTTCTTCTTCAGCAATTCCGTGACAGCGAGCCCGATCGCGGTTTCGAGTCCGACGATGCCAAAGGGCGCGACCTGAAACTCGACTTCCTTTTCATCGAAGGAATGTGGGGCATGGTCGGTGGCGATCGCATCGATCGTCCCATCGCGCAGCCCTTCCTTGATCGCCTCGATATCCTCGTGCGTACGCAACGGCGGGTTCATCTTGGTATTGGTGTCATACCCCCGCAGCGCCTCATCCGTCAGGGTGAAATGGTGGGGCGCAACCTCACAGGTCACCGGCAGGCCCTTCGCCTTGGCAGCGCGTACCGCTGCCACCGCCTCTGCGGTGCTGACGTGCGCGACGTGATACTGCCCGCCTGTGTATTCGGCCAGACGGATATCGCGCACGACCATCAGTTCCTCGGCGAGGCGCGGTATCACCGGCAACCCGAGCTGGGTGGACACGAACCCCTCATTGGCCACGCCGCCCTTGCTCAGGGCAGGGTCTTCCGCGTGCTGGATCACCGGCTTCGCATACATCGCGCTGTATTCCAGCGCCCGGCGCATCAGCTCGCTGTCGAACACCGGTGACCCGTCGTCCGAGAAGGCCACCGCACCGGCGGTCGCCAGTTCCGCCAGGGGTGCCAGGTGCTCCCCCTTCCGCCCCATGGTCACGGCGCCGATCGGATACACATCCACCAGGCCATTCAGCGCTTCCTTCGCCTTGCTCTGGATGAACCGGATCACGGATTCATCGTCGATCGGAGGATTCGTGTTGGGCATGCAGCAGACAGCGGTGAAGCCGCCCGCGGCCGCGGACGCACAGCCGCTGGCGATGGTCTCTTTGTACTCGAATCCCGGTTCCCGGAAGTGCACATGCATGTCCAGGAATCCGGGCGCCACGATCTTCCCGCGCAGTTCGATCGCCTGCGCGTTCGGTGCGGAAAGCCCCTTGCCGATCCTGTCGATGCGGCCGTCCACGATCAGCAGATCGGTTTCTTCATCGCGGCCGGTCACCGGGTCCACCACACGGCCGTTCTTCAATAGGAGTTGCATGGTCATTGCCTCGTCAGTGGGTGGAGTTCAATTCTTTGCAGACAGCAGGTAGAGCACCGCCATGCGGATGGCGACGCCGTTGAGCACCTGCTGCAGGATCACCGAGTGCTCGCTGTCCGCCACATCCGCCGAGATCTCCACGTCACGGTTGATGGGGCCCGGGTGCAGGATCGTGATCGCGCGGCCCGCCTTCTCCAGCCGTTTGCGGGTGATGCCGTAGAAGTTGTGATACTCGCGCAGCGAAGGGAAGAGACGGCTGGCGTCCCGTTCCAGCTGGATGCGGAGCACATTCACGGCATCGACCGAGGGGAGGACATCGTCGATATGGTGATACACTTCAACCCCGAGTTTCTCCACGTCGCGCGGGATCATCGTCGCGGGGCCGCACACCGACACCCGTGCGCCCATGGTCTTCAGGCCGAAGATGTTCGAGCGCGCCACGCGGCTGTGGGAGATGTCGCCCACGATGCACACATGCAGGTCCTGCAGGCGGGAGAGCTTCTCCCGGATGGTGTACATATCCAGCAGCGCCTGCGTGGGGTGCTCGTGTGAACCGTCCCCGGCGTTGATGACGTTGGCTTCGATGATACGCGAAAGATATTCGGTGGCACCGGCGGCGGCGTGGCGCATCACCACCATGTCCACCTTCATTGCTTCGATGTTCCGCGCGGTATCCTTCAGCGTCTCTCCCTTGCTCACGCTGCTCCCCGATGCAGCGAAACCGAGGACATCGGCGGAGAGCCGTCGCTCGGCAAGTTCGAACGACAGGCGCGTCCGCGTGGAGTTCTCAAAGAACATATTGGCGACGGTCTTGCCCTGCAACGGGGGGACCTTCTTGATAGGCCGGTCAAGGACCTCGCGGAAGCTGACGGCGGTATCCAGGATGAGCTGGATATCCTCGCGCCGCATCCCGTCAAGACCCAGGAGGTGTCTGCTCTGCAACGGCATGGTCGTATTCCTTGTCTGGTCGGATCAGTCTTCTTCGGGATGCATCAGGAGTACCGCATCTTCACCGTCGCTCTCCTTCACATGGACACGGATCGATTCGGGGGCGGCGGTCGGGATGTTCTTGCCGACGTAGTCGGCGCGGATCGGGAGCTGCCGGTGACCGCGGTCCACAAGGACGGCGAGTTGGATCGTGCGTGGCCGCCCGATGTCGATCAGGGCACCCAGTGCCGCGCGGATGGTGCGGCCGGAGAAGAGCACATCGTCGATGAGGATCACATCCTTACCGTTCAGGTCGAAGAGGATGTCGGTCCCTTTGAGTTGCGGCTGCTCGAGTTTGCCATGCAGGTCGTCCCGGTAGAGGGTGATGTCCAACGACCCGATGGCGAGGGTGGTCTTCTCGACCGATTCGATGATCCGTGCGATGCGGCGTGCGATGAATTCGCCGCGGGTACGGATGCCGACGATGACGATATTGCCGGCACCCTTGTTCTTTTCCAGGATCTCGTGTGCCAGGCGGGTGATCGTCCGCTCGAACCCGTCGCCGTCGATGATCAGCGCTTTGAGGCGTCTCATGATAGCCTTTCGGTGTGAGGGAACAGGATGGATGAAGGATGGTCAAAAACGAAAGATCCTCCGCACGCCGTAGCGAACGGAGGATACACGATGGGGGTGGTGCAACGATGCATTGCCGGGTCCCTTCCCTGCCTCTCGGGCAGGATTTAAAGGGGTGGGCGATATAGGACTTGAACCTATGACCTCACGGATGTGAACCGTGCGCTCTGACCAACTGAGCTAATCGCCCTTTGAATTGTACCAATATACGCATTTCTCAGCGTCAACGCAAGTCGCGGGGCGACGAACGGTTCCTACTTCTGCCGCTTCAATATATAATAGTAGTCCTTGCCGTACGACGCTACGACCACCAGCTCCCAGCCTTCCGACCCGAGGGTATTGAGTTGCTGGATCGTCATGTTCGCACCGTCACGGTACTCCCAGGCCGCCACTTTCGGTGATGAACGCCCCTGTTGTGCATCAGCCTTCCAACCGATCGCGAACGCCAGAAGCACGCATACCAGAACCACGAGCGCTGTACGATACTGCCGCATGTGACCCTCCATTGTCATGTGCTTTCCATCTATCCTTCACTCCGGTCCAACCGGAGTATCTGCTGTACGTTCCTGTACAGCATCTCGGGCGTATAGCCGTCCTCGTCCTCCATGGTGTATTGCACGAAGAACTCACGGCAGATATCGATCCCCGGCCGCCCTGTGTTGGCGGGCTTTTCCCCTTCCTTGATGCAATACAGTGCCGCCGACTTGATGCCGCGCGTCCAGATCCGCTTCCCTCCGGCATCCTTCTTCTCGAGCCCCTCCAGTGGTATCGCGCGCTGCATCAATCGCGGCTGAAGTTCCCGATAGTGGACCTGCAGATAGTTCATGCCGCCGATGATCAGCCGCTGATGCGCCATGTCCGCGGTCACCTGCCGCAGCAGGCGCTGCTTCTCCACCACCTCCTCCGCGGTCAGTTGGTCGTTCCGCTTGGCATAGCGGACGCGCAACATGTGCTCACCGCGCGTCGCGATCTCGCCCTCAAGCGGCATCGCGAACTGGTTCTCTTCGATCTCCTTCTTCCGGTCTTCGAGGTCCGCCAACGCGGCGTTCGCCTCGTCCTTGATGTCCGTGACCGTGCATGTCACCACCTGGTCTTCACGTCTGCACACCAACGTGACCCTGCCGCCTTCCGGGCGTGTCACATGGATGACATTCAGCTCATCAAGAATGCTGATGAACTGCTGTTCGGTCATTGTTATCCCGGGTGTACGCTGTCGGGCTTCTACCATCCGCTCCCTTTCTTGCAGGCCATCACATACTCCTCCCCCACTCCACCGGAGAATGACCTGCAACTACCGTACCACGGGAAACCGCTTCCAATGCGCGGTCTTGACATGGGAAGCAAACCCCCGAGCGCTGATCGGGTACAATATTAGCCACCTGTCCCATCTTCGCGCTCCGCGGCGAAGTACTCCTGGATCCTGTCCGCCGTTTTGCGCCCGACCAGCTCCTCGAGCTGCTCCCGCGAAGCGAAGCGCACCCCCTGCACGGACCCGAATGCCTCCAGGAGCTCTTTGGCCCGCTTCTTCCCTACGCCTTCGATCAGGTCCAGTTCCGTCTGAAGCGTGCGCTTCTCCCGGAGCGACCGGTGGAATGTTATGGCGAACCTGTGTGCTTCGTCCCGGATCTGCTGCAGCAGCCGCAACCCACCCGATGCCTTCGGGATCAATTCGGGGTCGCTCCTCCCGGGAAGGAAGACCTCCTCCAGCTGCTTCGCCAATCCGATCACCGGCTGGGAGGTCAACCCAAGCGCATTCAGGACCTCCACGGCACTCGACAATTGCCCCTTGCCGCCATCCACCATCAGGAGGTCGGGCATGGCCGCCTGTTCCTCCAGCAACCGCTTGAACCGTCGTTCCACCACTTCCCGCATGCTCGCGAAATCGTTGGGGCCATCGACGCTACGGATCTTGAACTTCCGGTATTCGCTCTTCTTCGGCTTGCCATCGACGAATACGACCAGCGAAGCCACCGAGTCCGTCCCCTGCGTATTGGATATATCGAAACATTCGATCCGGCGCGGTGGAACCTCCAGCCGGAGGTCTCGTTGGAGCGCGAGGATACCATGCGGGATCGTGTCGGCCCGCTTCAGGCGTTGCACCTTCAGCTCATCCAGGAGGAACTGCGCATTCGTCCGCGTCAGCGCCACCAACTTCGCCTCTTCACCCTCACTCGGCACGCGTACGGCGACCGGGCTGCCGCGACGCCGGGTGAGCCATTCTTCCACCGCCGGGGTCTCGTCCGGCGCTGCCGAGACGAGCACTTCCTGCGGGACCTCCTGTGCCTCGAGATAGTGCTGTTGTACCATCGTCGCAAGGATCTCCGCCGGCGGTTTCCCCTCGACGGAGTTCATATAGTAATGCTGCCGGCCGATCATCTTCCCGTCGCGCACTTTGAAGATCACGCCGCAGGCGTCGTCGTTCTCCGCCGCGTACGCCATGATGTCCCGGTCACAGGCATCAAGGTCCACTGCCTTCTGCCGCTCGGCGTATGCCTCCAGGCCGCGGATACGGTCCCGGACCAATGCGGCCTCTTCGAACTTTCTCTGCGACGCAAGCTTCTCCATCTCCTCGCGCAGCATCCCGGCCAGGGTCTCGGTCTTCCCCTTCAACAACACGGCCGCCTGGTCGATCATCGCATTGTAACGCTCCGCCGATACCACACCCTCGCACGGACCTTCACACTTCTTGATGTGGTAATCCAGGCACAGTTTCACCTTCTTCTTCGCGATGACGTCCGCATCCAGCCGGAAATTGCAGCTCCGCACCATGAACAGGTCACGGATGACCTTCAGTGCCGCCCGGACGTTCTTGACGTCCGTGTACGGGCCGAAGTAGCGCGAACCGTCGCGCCGGATATTCCGGGTGATGAAGATGCGGGGGTACGGCTCATTGGTGATGACGATGTACGGATAACTCTTGTCATCCTTCAGTACGACGTTGTACCGCGGACGGAGCTTCTTGATGAGGTTGGATTCGAGGATCAGCGCTTCGACCTCGGAATCGGTCACGATGATCTCGATGTCGGTGGCCCTCGAGAGCATCTGCTCGATCCGCGGGTCCATTGCCCGCGACTGCTGGAAATATTGCCGGACGCGGTTGCGGAGGTTCTTCGCTTTGCCGACGTACAGGACCTTGCCCGTCGGATCCTTGTGCTGGTACACGCCGGGACCCGTCGGCAGCGATTCCAGCTTCTCTGCCAGCGAGACCTCTTCTGCCGTGATCCGGATCGTCAGCGTCGGCTGGTCCATCCCCGGTCCTGATGCTCCTGTGGTCACCGTCGCGCCCGCCTACCGGATCAGAAGCATGGGACGCGAATGGCGGCGTTCGCCGACCTGCAGCGTGTACAGGTACACACCACTCGCCAACTGCGAGGCATCGAACGACACGCGTTGTTCACCAATGGTGCCATGCCCGGAATACAGCACGGCGACCTCACGCCCGAGCACGTCGTGCACCACAAGCCGTACACGCGCTCCCGCGGCATCGCCGGCGGAGAACCGGATGACCGTCGTACCATTGAAAGGATTCGGGTAATTCTGCTCGAGCATCATGTGCTCCGGCACCCGCATCACTTCCTCGACCGCCGTCGCGGTGTACGTCACCTGCTTGAGTACCCGATCCTGCGGATCGAGCTCGATGCTGTCGGCGGCGAACCCGGGCCGGAATGCATAGGTCGCCGACCGGGCATCATTCCACACCGTGACGGTCGTATCATGCCCGCCTCCCCGGATGCGGAGCTGCAGCCACATCGGAAACACCGGCCATGAAGCGCTCTGCAATTGGCTGACCGTAACCTTGAGCGTATCGCCGGCCCAACCGCGCCGCACATTGTAGATCGGCCATCCCGTACCATGAACCCATGCATCGAAGAACCATGCCGTGGAGGAACCGGCAACGGAGTCGACCACCGCCTGGAACTGCGCGGTGGTTGCATTGCTGCCTGCATACCGTGCACGATACGCGCGAAGCGTGCGGAAGAACACGGAATCGCCAACCGCCCCACGCAGCGTGTGCAGGATCCACGCCCCCTTGCTATACACCACGTCATCAAACAGATTGAACCCTGCCCTCCGGGTCGTACACCGCACCCTGCCATGACCCATAGTAGAAATGCTGGAGCGAGTTCATCATGTAGGAACGGAGTCCGTCCGGACCGCCCTTGAGTTCATGCCAGAGGGCCTCGCTGTACGTGGCAAAGCTTTCGTTCAGCCAGATGTCGGCCCACGTCGCGCATGTCACCAGATCGCCCCACCATTGGTGAGCAAGTTCATGGACCACCACCCTTTCATCGGTTTTCAGATACCTGTTCATGGTGGTGATCGACTGATGCTCCATACCGCCGTAGCTGAAGGGTACGACACACACCATCCCGTACTTGTCGAATGGATACGGGCCAAAAATCTCCGACAGCCCGGCCGTCATTTCGTGCACCACAGGGAGATATGCGGCGGTCTCGACCGAATCGGGTGCCCAGACATAGTACTGCAGGGGGATCGTGTCCCCTGCCGCGCGGACGAACGGCATCGACGATACCGTGAATCGGGAGGCCGTGATCGCCATCAGGTACGGAGCGATCAGATGGTCCTCGCGCCAGTGCCAGCGGATGAATCCGGCAACCGGGTGATCCGTACCGAGCAGCTTCCCGTTCGACACTGCCACGTATCCATCCGGCACGGTCACGCGGATGTCCGCCGTTGCCTTGTCGGTGGGGTCATCGTGACAGGGCATCCAGAAGCGGGCGTCCGACGGTTCCGACATCGTGTAGCCGAGGTGCGCGGGGATGCCGAGAGAATCCCGGAAGTAGTAGTACCCCCACCGACCTCCGGGCCGCTTCACGCCGGCAAGGCGGCGGTACCCGATGCTGACGGCAAGCGTTTCACCGCTCATGAAGTGCACACCGGAGGGTGCGATGAGCGCGATCGCCTCCGCAAATGAATCGGTCGCGACCGAACACGCCACTCCATTGACGCGTGCCGAGTCGATCTGCAACCGGGCGGCGTGGAGCACGACCCTGTCCGTCATGCCCCCGGCGATGTTCTTCAAAACGACACGGAGGGAGGCATTCCCACCCATCAATTCTTCGGTCATCGCCAGCGTGAGGTTCAGTTCATAGTGGATCACATCCACCGCGTCAATATCCCATGCCACACCCGCAAGAGAGACGACCGACGGCGCAAGCCGTTGTTTGCTGAAGCCCCCGGGCTCCTGTGCACACACCGGCACGGTGGTCAGCCATGACCCGGCTGCGAGGAACCACAGAGCGGCGACGCCCATGCGGGGCATCAACCACCGGTCACCGGTCTTTCCGAACGCGCGCATAGATCCCTTTCCCGTTGGCAACAAGTAATCCCGCCATGACCATCGCCGCTCCCGAAAAGACGGTTGCCGGCAGCCGTTCCCCGAGGGCAACGGCACCGAGCAGGACGGCAACGATCGGATTGATGAAACTCGACAGCGACACATAGACCGCATCGATCTTCTTCAGGAGCCAGTAGTAGGCAACGAATGTCACCACCGAGCCCACGATGGTCAGATACGCCAGGGAGATCACGGCCCGGGTCGTCCAGACCACCGTCCGGTCTCCCTCCACCGCCACGCTGAGCAGCAGCACCATGATCCCGCCCATGGCCATACCCACGAAATTCATGGAAAGGGGGCTCACCGGTTCACCGTGCTTCTTGATGAGGACAAGGGCCAGCGCCTGAAGGACGACGCTGACGAGCACCGCCGACATTCCGAGGAGGGCGCGCGTATCCGCGATGGAGGACTCTGAATAATAGATGATGACCACACCGGCAAAGCCGAGCGCGATCGCCACACCCTTGCTGACGGTCATCGGTTCATCGCGGAGCATCAGGTGCGACAGGACCGCCACACAGAACGGGAATGCGCCGAACAGAATGCTGCTCAGGCCCGTCGGGATGTACTGCTGCCCCCAGTAAATGAGGGCGAACGGGATCCCGATCGTGAGCACGCCCAGGGAGAGATACACCTTCCATGCGCTCGGCGTCAGCGGAATAGCGAGGCCACGGACACGCACGATGCCATACAGTATCACCGAGGCCACAACGCAACGGACGCCCGCAGAGAGGAACGGCGGAATGGTCTCGAGGCCGATGCGGATGGCCAGCCACGTGGTGCCCCACACAGTGGAGATGATCGCGAAAGCGACCCAGATCATAACGCGTTCAGAATTCTTCATAGAAGAAATATACCGATTTCTTCAAAAAGAAGGGATGCGCCTTGACCTTCTGGAAGAAATTTCACTGGTTGACATAGTAACCGGAGAAGAGCGATGAAACGTGGTCTTTTCGCTGTGGGGGCGAGCACAGTTCTTATAACGGCACTGGCATGCGGGCAGGGTGGCTACTATCAGAGCCGCACGATGGTCCTCGAGCCGCGGACGGTCTGGGCTCCTGTCACCAATATGCCCGTGGGTGTGAACCGGGAGGACGTCAAGGCGATCGGTATGGGCCGCGCACAGGTGGCAGTGGGAACGACGTTCACCGCCCTCTCGTACAATCCTGCCCTGCTGGCACGAAAGCGCTTTGCGCTGGAAGTCCCGAGCGTTCAGGCAAGTCTTCCCACCGAGACCTACGACGCGCTGTTCTTCATGAAGGACCACATGGCGGAGTTCAAGGACGCACTCTTCCTGAAGGACGTGAAGCGCGGCGTGGATGAATACAAGGCCGCAACGACCAACGGTGCGCGCCTTGCCGCGCTCGGCAAGATCCAGGGAAGCCTCCGCTTCCCGCGGGAACTGCTGGAGACCGTCATCGGCCCGAGCAGCAGTCCGAAGACCCATGGCGTTCTCGTCATCCCCTCGGTCACCGCACAGGTCGGGAACTGGGGCTTCTCGATCTATGGCAACCTGCAATCCGGCTTCCAGGTCCTTCAGAGCTCCACCCTGGAACAACTGGCCGACGTGCAACTGCCATCGACACTGGACGATATCGTTGCCATCACGCGCGGCATCGCCGCCCTCTCCACCGTCCTGGATGCCGTACTCACCCCTGAAGGAGAGATCATCGTCGATGAAGCCATGCCGAAAGCCTTCGCGGTGTCCTACATGGACATCGTCGGGACCGCCGGATACGGCATGCAGGTGAACGCGGACCTGAGTGTGGGCGCTTCGCTGAAGATCGTGAACCGCCGCTTCTCCACGAAGCGCGTGGCATCGGACACGTTCGACGACCTGTTGGGCGAGGTCCGGAAAGATTTTACGGAGAACATCACCGGCCTCACGATGGACCTGGGAGCCCTGTACCGCCTCCCGCGGACCGGCACGGAGCTCGGCATCTCGATACAGAACATCCTCCCTATCCGTGCGATCCGGTCATCCATGAATGCAACGTACACGGCGTCCGGGACCGACTACGACCGCGATGGCCTCGGGCGCTTCATCCTGAATGCTGCGGGAGATACCGCGCTGGTGGGATATGAGCAGCGGGTGACTGTCGATGCGCCGTTCGAACTCCAGATGCCGATCATCGTGAGCATCGGCGCGCATCACGCCATCACCCCCGACTGGAATGTCGCACTGGATGTGCATGATGTGGCGAAGCAGGATCAGCGGTACGACAACTATCTGGACAGGGTTCGTGTCGGGACGGAATACCGGGTGCATGCGATAGCGGACTGGCTGGGGATCGCAGGCCGGCTGGGGATGGCAGATCGCCAGTGGACGCTGGGGTTGGGCGTGAACCTCGGACGCGTGTTGCAGATCGACGGCGCCTATGCCCACGACAGCTACGTGCAGGCAAGGTCGTACTTTTTACAGGCAAGGCTGGGGTGGTAACACAGGCTTCTACTCCCCGTACCCCAGCCGCTTCAGCCACGACGCATCTTCCCGCCACTTCTCCCGCACCTTCACCTTCAGGTCCAGGAAGACGGAATGCCCGATGAAGTTCTCGATGTCGCGGCGCGCCTGGCCCCCGATCTCCTTCAGCTTCGCCCCTTTCTTGCCGATGAGGATCCCCTTCTGTGAATCCCGTTCGACGTAGATCTCCGCGGCGATGAACCACTTCCCGTACTCGCGCTCCTTGAAGTCGATCACCTCCACCGTGGTGGCGTAGGGGATCTCCTCGTGGCATCCGAGGAACACCTTCTCGCGGATGATCTCCGATGCGAAGAACCGCTCACTGTGCTCGCTGATGATGTCCGGCGGGTACAGCGGGGGATGCTGCGGGAGGAGCGGACGCACGGCGCGCAAGATGTCGTGGGTCGCCTCGCCCGTCAACGCCGACACCGGGAAGATCTCCCGGAAGGGGAATGCCTTCGCATAGAAATCGATGATCGGCAGCAGCAGCTGCTTCTGGATCGCGTCGACCTTGTTGATGACGAGGAGGACCGGCCTGGCGAGGTCGCGCAGTTTCTGGAATGCCTCCGCGTGGGCCAGGTCTTCCCCGGTCTTCGGATCGAGTGCGTCCACCATGAACAACAGGACGTCCGCATCCGCGATCGCACGGGTGGCGAACTGCATCATGGCCTGCTGCAACAGATACTTGGGCTTGATGATCCCCGGCGTATCGAGGAACACGATCTGGGAGGCATCATCGGTGAGGATACCGAGGATCCGGTGCCGTGTGGTCTGCGGCTTGCTGCTGACGATGGAGATCTTCTGATTGAGGAACCGGTTCATCAGGGTCGACTTCCCGACGTTCGGTTCGCCCACGATCGTCACATATCCTGCACGGAACGGACGGTCGCCCTGCGGCGCGGCATCGTTCCCCTCCACCACACCCCCGTCCATGCTGTTCTCATCCATCACAGTGCGGCCTCGCCGGATTCTCCGGTGCGGACCCGGACCGCATCCTCAACATTGATGATGAAGATCTTGCCGTCACCCACCTGCCCGGTCTTCGCGGTGCGCACGATCGTGTCCACGACCTGCGCCTCGAGATGGTCCGGCACCACGACCTCGAGCTTGATCTTCGGAAGAAAATCGATCTGGTATTCCGACCCGCGGTAGAGCTCCGTATGGCCTTTCTGACGGCCGTACCCCTTCACTTCGGTCAGGGTCATACCCTTCACGCCGATCTCGGCCAGGGCCTCACGGACGTCGTCGATACGGAACGGCCGGACGATCGCTTCGATCTTCTTCATGCGGATGCATCCTTTACATTGTCGGTGTTGGTGATCATCGACCGTGGCACTGCTTGTATTTCTTTCCGCTGCCGCAGGGACAGGGGTCATTGCGGCCCGTCTTGTCGCCGACCTGGATCGGCTGCGGCTTTCCGGCGCGCGATGCGGGGTCGGCCTGCGGAGCCATCTCGCCTCCCTGCCCGCTTTCCTGGTGCGCCCGGAATCCCATCCCATCCGCGGAATCATGCGCGGTGTGGATCTGCTGCGGGCGCTGTGGCCCACGCAACGGCAACTGCTGCTGGTTCGCCGGGAAGAGCCGGAAGACCGACGTCACCGTCTCGGCATTCACCTGTTCGATCAGTTCCATGAACATCCGGAAGGCTTCGGTCTTGTACTCCACGAGCGGGTCCTTCTGCCCGTAGGCACGCAAATGGATCCCTTCCTTCAGGTCATCCATCTCCCGGAGATGATCCTTCCACTTCTCATCGATCACCTGCAGCACCACCATCTTTTCGATCTGCGCCATCATCTCGGGACCGAGCTTCTCCTCCTTGCGGTGGTAGAACTCCGTCGCCGCTTTGATGATCTCCCCGCGCACGCCGTCCGGCCCGATCTCCTGCCAGCGTTGCGGCGCGATCGGCAATTCCACGAGCAGCGTCGTCCGGAGGTCGTCCGTGAGGCCCTCGACTTCGCCGTTCGCATAATACTTGTCGACAAGGCGCTGGGCGTAATCGTCGACGAGGTCGAGGATGTCGTCCTTGATGCGGTCCGCGACCAGCGCTTTGCGGCGCCGGGTATAGATCACCTCGCGCTGCTGGTTCATGACGTTGTCGTATTCCAGCAGGCGCTTGCGGATGCCGAAGTTGTTCTCTTCCACCTTCTTCTGCGCACGTTCCACCGACCTGGTGATCATGCGGTGCTGGATCACCTCGCCCTCTTTCAGCCCCATCCGCTCCATGATCCCGGCGATGCGGTCGCTGCCGAACAGGCGCATCAGGTCGTCTTCCAGCGAGAGGAAGAACTGCGAGGAACCGGGGTCGCCCTGACGGCCGGACCGGCCACGGAGCTGACGGTCGATGCGTCGTGCCTCATGCCGCTCGGTACCGATGATATGCAATCCGCCGGCATCACGGACACCCGGGCCGAGCTTGATATCGGTACCGCGGCCGGCCATGTTCGTGGCGATGGTGACCATGCCCGGCAACCCGGCGTGGGCCACGATCTCCGCTTCCCGCTGGTGGTGCTTGGCATTCAGGACGTTATGCGACATCCCTTTCCGCTTGAGCATGCGGCTGATGGTCTCCGACACATCAACGCTCGTCGTGCCCACCAGCACAGGCCGGTTCAGCGCCCGCATCTTCTCGATCTCCTCGATGAGGGCATTGTACTTCTCGCGCTTCGTCTTGTAGACGAAGTCGTCCATATCGGCACGCACCATCGGACGGTTGGTCGGGACGACCACCACATCCAGCTTATAGATGTCGAAGAATTCGCCGGCTTCGGTCTCCGCGGTGCCGGTCATGCCCGCAAGCTTCTTGTACAGGCGGAAGTAATTCTGCAGGGTGATCGTCGCAAGCGTCTGCATGTCGCGTTCGACCTTCACCCCCTCCTTCGCCTCGATCGCCTGATGGAGCCCATCCGAATACCGGCGGCCCGGCAGGAGGCGTCCCGTGAATTCATCGACGATCTGGACCTTGCCGTCATCACTGACGACGTACTCGTCATCCTTCTCATAGAGCGAGTATGCCCGCAGGAGCTGGGTCACGGTATGGATCCGGTCGCTCCGCTCCGCGTACAGCAGGTTCAATTCATCCTTCTTCTGGCGCACGTCATCAGGCGTGAGCGCAGTGTCCGTCTCCAGCATGCTGAACTCCGTCCCGAGGTCAGGCAGCACGAAGAAATCCTTGTCACCGACGATCGGGGTCAGGTACTCCCGGCCCTTCTCGGTCATGTTGATCTGATGGTTCTTCTCGTCGATGGCGTAAAACAGTTCGTCATCGATCTCGTGCATCCGGCGCGATTGGTCGCGGAGGTATTCGGTCTCCGTCTGCTGGACCAGCTTCTTCGAGGAGGGCTCACCGAGGACCTTCAGCACACGCGGATGCTTCGGCAGTCCGCGGGAAGCGCGCAGCAACAGGACACCGGCCTCTTCCTCCTTGCCATCGGCCAGGAGTTTTTCGGCCTCCGC
The DNA here is from genome assembly GCA_016707525.1 of Ignavibacteriota bacterium. Classification (NCBI taxonomy): domain Bacteria; kingdom Pseudomonadati; phylum Ignavibacteriota; species Ignavibacteriota bacterium. The sequence goes on along the minus strand of JADJHP010000002.1, from coordinate 308,715 downwards.
AACGATCCTGGAGATGTAGGTCTTTTGCGCGTTGACGATCCGCTCCACCGACGGCTTCATCTCATTGAACTTATGGTCCTCGCTCTTGGTCGGGCCGCTGATGATGAGCGGTGTCCGGGCCTCGTCGATGAGGACGGAGTCGACCTCATCCACGATCGCATAGTAGTGCTCGCGCTGCACGAGGTCGATCTTGTCGACCACCATATTGTCGCGCAGATAGTCGAACCCGAACTCGTTGTTGGTGCCGTAGGTGATATCGCAGCCGTACTCGCGCCGGCGCTGCGCGCTGTCCATCGTGTTCTGGATGCAACCAACGGTCAGGCCCAGGAACTCATACAGCTGCCCCATCCACACGCTGTCGCGCTTGGCAAGGTAGTCGTTCACGGTCACTAGATGCACACCGCGCCCGGCCAGGGCATTCAGGTAGACCGGCATGGTGGCGACGAGGGTCTTGCCTTCGCCGGTGGCCATTTCCGCGATACGGCCTTCGTGAAGCACCATGCCACCGACGAGCTGCACGTCGAACGGGACCATGTCCCAGATGGCCGGACTCCCCATCAGATCGAACTTCCACTGGCGGTCCTTGAGCTTCTGGCAGGCCTGTTTCACCACGGCGAACGCTTCGGGGATCAGCTCATCGAGGATGTCCGAGGTGACATCGTCACGCTCTTTCTCCAGCTCCCCGATCTCATCCAGGGTCCGCTCGCGCTCCGCCCCGTCTTCGATCTCGATAAGGGAAGTCCGCTTCTCCGCGATCTTCTCTTCGAGTTCCCGGACCCCCTCATGGATCCGGGCCCGGAATTCATCGGTCTTTCCGCGCAATTGTTCGTCGGACAGCTCCGCCAGGGCCGGCAACAGGGCAGTGATCTCGTCGACCACCGGCGTGAGGCGTTTCACGTCCTTTTCATGCTTGCTGCCGAAGAGTTTCTTGAAGAAATCCAGCATCGTCGTCACCACAGTTATGATTGCAGAAGAGTAATATAACGACATTCGTACTACCAAGCAATCTGTTGCATTTCGGCCAAAAGTTGATGAATTTGAGGTTTCATAGCCTTTTCACGATATCGAGGGTTCCATGATCCGCCCGCTCTCCGTCCTCCTCCTGGCCGCCATCCTTGCAGGCTGCACAGGCGCGTATCGTAGTACGTTGGAACCGCCCCCGCGGTTGAGCTCTCTCAGCATTTCGTCGTCAACCTCCCTGAAACAGCAATTGGATCCACTGTTCGCCGACTCTCTCTTCCCCCCGGCCAATGTCGGGGTGAAGATCGTCTCGCTGACCAACGACCGCGAGCTGTATTCGCTGAACGAGCGCATGCTGTTCAATCCGGCATCGAACCAGAAGCTCTTCACGTCCGCCGCGGCGCTCAGCCTCCTGGGCAAGGATGCGACGTTCCCCACGATCGTCACGGCCGATACCGCCCGCAGGCGCATCATCATCACCGGCGGTGGCGACCCGATCCTCTCCACGACCGATCTGGACTCCATCGCGAAGATGTGCGCTGCCGGACTCCCCCCGGGAGCATCCTGGGATGTCGGGGTGAACGTGTGCCTGTTCGATAGCCTGTACTGGGGGGCGGGATGGACCTGGGATGAAGAGCCCTCGGACTATGGGATGTTCCTGTCGCCACTCATGCTGAACCTCAACACCGTCACGGTCAAGGTCACACCATCGCTCACGCCCGGCACCGCGCCCATCGTTGTCGTCGACCCCCCGAGCGCCTACACGCCGGTCGTGAATACCGCCGTCACAACGGCGGACAGCGTCACCCAACCCCTCCGCGTCACCCGCAACTGGATGGAACGCTCCAATACGATCCTTGTCACCGGCATGGCAGGTCTGAGGGACCGCACACGTGTCGACGTGCTGAGCGTCTGGAAGCCCGAATTGTACGCGGGCACGGTGTTCAGTGAACTCCTCGGGAAATACGGGGTCGCGACCACGGGCCGGATCGTCCTGGATTCCTCCGACACGATGGCTCCGGCCCTCTTCACCTTCGAGCACCGCATCGATACCGTGCTCACCTTCATGAACAAGGTGAGCGACAATCTTACCGCGGAAACCATGCTGAAGGTCCTTGCTGCACGAAAGGCCGGAGTCCCGGGTTCGGCGGAGAACGGTGCCCATATCGTCAACCAGTTCCTCGCCACCGCAGGGATCGATACGAACCTGATCGCGGTCGCCGACGGGTCGGGCCTTTCGCGCTACGACCTGACAACACCGGCGGCGACGATCAGATTGCTGAAGAAGATGTACGCGGACCAGGAGAACTTTCCGCTCTACTACTATACGCTGCCGATCGCAGGTGTGGATGGTACGATCGGCCGGAGGATGCGGGGAACACTGGCAGCGGGAAACCTGCATGCAAAGACCGGGACCCTGAGTGGTGTCACGGCGTTGTCGGGATATGTGAGAACGCTGGATGGAGAATGGCTGGCGTTCTCGATCATGATGCAGAACTATGCCGGGAGTTCACGCGAGTACCGCGCGGTACAGGATGCCATCGGGGCGATCCTGGCGGGCCTCCGGAAGATCGACTGAAGCGCAACGGCGGGATCAGAGGAACCGCAGGCAGACCCAGTAGATGAGGATTTGAACGAGAGTAAGAGGAATACCGGCGCGCGCGAACTCCATGAATGTCAGCGTGGCGCCGGTCCGCTTTTCGGCATTCTGAATGATGATCACATTGCTCGCCGCCCCGAGGATGAACAGATTTCCGGCGATCGTGCTGCCGGCGGCGAGTGCCATCAGTTCCGGGACTCCGGCGCCACCCTGCAGCATCAGGGGCTGGAACAGGGCCACGAGCGGCACATTCGAGATCAGCTGACTGAGCAGGACACCGACGCCGAGGATCATCGCCGGTGAGCGGAGGTCCACCTGCCTGTGCCAGCAGCCCCTGAAAGAACCCCGTCTGCCAGACGCTCTCCATCACCACGAACATCGCCGCAAAGAAGACCAGCGTTTGCCAATCGATACGCCGCAGGATCCCCCATCGCTTCGGACTCCCTACGAGCACCGGGAGCGCCGCTCCCAGCGCGATATGCGGAAGAAGCAGCACATCTCCCTTCCCCACCACACCGGCGACGACCTTCGCCATGATCAGCACCACCACACTCACCAGCGAGATGCGGGAGAGCAACGCAAGATCCCGATCGTGGATGGGCTCCTGCGAGTGCTTCAGTTCGGCGGTGTGGAAATCGTCCGGATACAGACGGCGCAAAATGACAACGGTGAGGGCAAGGCCGATCAACGTGGGAAGGAACAGCCAGCGAAGGAACGTCAGGAATGGCTGGGGGATACCGCCGTGGACGGCCACCAGCAGGTTCTGCGGGTTACCGATAGGACTCATGACGCTGCCGGTGGTCACGGCGAACGCAAGAGCCAGGAGCAGCATTGCCGGACGCATCCCGTGTTTGCGTGCGAGCAGAAGGACGACAGGGGTCCCGATGATCGCGAGCGTATCGTTCATCAGGACCGCGGAGGCGAGCCCCGCGCCCACGACGACCATCACGACAAGCGCATCCCTCGTGGCGGCCCGGCGAAAGATCCTGTAGGAGACGTGCGCGAGATAGCCGCTTTCTTCAAGGGCCTGCCCCACAACGAACATCCCGAACAGGAACAGCATCACATCGAGATCGATGGCCCGGAGAGCATCACCCGGAACGATCGATCCGCTGAGGAGAACGACGAGCGCTCCCCCCAGCATGATCTGCCAGATCTGCAACCGGACAGGGCCGATCTGGCGGACCATGATGAGAAGAAAGACAGCGGTCAGGACCCCGAGCGGAACGTTCACAGCTAGCGGTCACTCCCCCGCCTGTGACACACCAAGGAACCTGATCTGTAAAGGTTCAAGAAGCTCTTTGGCCGCATTCACCTGGTGCCGCGCAACGAGCAGCTGGGCAGGTTGGACGAGCGGTTCGAGCTGGTTGAAGTTCTTCCCCTGAATGAAGTACTGGATGTCGGTTCCTTCGAGGATCGATTCCACGATCGCGATGTCGCCGGCATTGAATGTCGAGAGGATGCTGACCATTTCTTCCCCGGAATGGTCGGGCTCGGCGGGAAGAGCTGCAACGAGCGGGACACCGCATCCCGCGCACGTGGTAACGCCATCAACATATTCGGCTTTGCATTCGGGACAGAACATGGTGCCTCCCGCATTGTGGATGCTGATACAAGCTACCAAACATCCTGGCGGCAATCAAGCACCAGGGCCGTGCCCTGGTACGGGACATCACGGTGCAACACACATGTGCCCGGCCCCGCGGAGCGGAACCGGGCACACTATTCACCAGCGGACGACGACCATCAATCCAACGGCTTGATACGCACGTTCCCACCTGATGTATGGGCGTAGATCAGCTCGCCGCCGCCGTTGACGGTTCCCTTCACCCGGTCCTCACTGATCTTGCCGGAGACCATCACCGGGAGGTCGCATACCACTTCGCCGCCGCTTGTCCCCGCATCGATCATGGCACCGACACTCTTGCCGATCAAGATCGTCACATTCCCGCCGGAAGTCTCGGCGTGGATACCCTTGTTCGCACCCCGCACCTTGATCACGACGTTCCCGCCGGAGGTCTCCAGGCGAACCTTCCCTTCCACATCCTCGGCGGCGATATCGCCACCAGACGTTTCACCGTGCACAGTACCCACGACGTTCTTCACTTTCACATTTCCCCCCGACGTCTCCGCCTTCACGTCACCTTTCACCGCATCAACACGGATGTCACCGCCGGAGGTCCCCAGCGTCGCGGCGCCGTCCACATGATCGATCGACACGTTGCCCCCCGAGGTTTCGCCGTTGACCGTTCCGGTGAGCGTGGACACCGCAAGATCACCGCCGGAGGTCTGCATGCGGACGTTGTAGGCCCGCGGGACCGTCACGGTGAACCGTACGTCGAGGTTGGCCCCCCGCAGGAAGCGCCAGAAATCCTTCGGTGCTTTTCCTGTCACGTCCACGTTGTTCCCGCTCTGATTCGCCTCAACGACGAACTTCGCGACATCGCTGCTCCGCCCCTCGATGGTGGCGGTCACGATGACCTCGGATCCCGAACCTCCGCTCACGGAGACCGAACCCGATTCGGTGGAAAGGGAGAGCGTCCCCCCGGCCCCGACCTGGAATTTCTTTTCGAATGTCTTCACTTCTGCAAAGCCTGCAGCGCAGGCGACGGCAACGACGATGGCAATGGCGGATAACATGAAGATCCTGTGCATGGGGATCGCTCCTGGATGTGACGCATCGTGGGTATGGGTGTTCTCTCTCTTAGACGCTGTCTGCGCGGGAAAGGTTGCGGCGTTCCTTTGCTTTTCGGGGGTGTTTTCAGTACTTTGACGCATCCCACCCGTACCATCGAATGGAATCCTATGTGGAAATCCTTGCCTCTTCTCCTCTTCTGTTTCGTGGCGGCATGTTCCCGCCCGGGAACTGAGGAACGGAACACGATGACATCGAAACCCGTTGAGCAGCAGCCTGTCCCGGCCATTCCCGCGTTCAACGCCGAACGGGCCTTCAGCTACCTTCTCAAACAGACCTCCTTCGGCCCGCGGAATCCCAATTCGGCCGGACACGAAGCATGCAAGAATTACTTCATCGCCACTCTTCGCGCGAACGCGGACGACGTCCGGGTCCAGGAATTCACGGAGAATGGGTATAACGGGGAAAAACTCCGGCTCACCAACATCATCGCCTCGTTCCGGCCACAGGAGAAGGACCGCATCCTCCTCTGCGCACATTGGGACACGCGCCCGCGGGCGGAACGCGACGAGGATCCCAAAAAACGCGACCTGCCGATCCTCGGCGCCAATGATGCCGCAAGCGGTGCCGCGGTGCTCCTCGAACTCGCTTCGCTCCTGCACAACACTCCTCCCCGGATCGGCGTCGACATTGTCCTCCTCGACGGCGAGGACTACGGCAAAGAATCGGATCACAACCTCTACCTCCTGGGGTCCCGGCATTTTGCCAGGACGAAGCCTCCTGACTATCTTCCGCGGTTCGGTATCTTGCTGGACATGGTAGGCGACGCGCAGCTGGAACTCCCGCGGGAAATGAATTCCTTCAAGTATGCACCGGATATCGTCTCCATGGTCTGGGGTACGGCACGCGAACTCGGGATCACCCAGTTCGTGGACGAGAACGGCGAGGAGATCCTCGACGATCACGTTCCGCTGAACGAGGCCGGGATCAAGACCATCGACATCATCGACTTCGCCTATCCGGACCAGACCCACCGGTACTGGCATACGCACGAGGACACCCCCGAGCATTGCAGCGCGGAGAGCCTCGGTGCCGTAGGAACGGTCCTGACACACGTCGTCTACAAACAGAAGAAATGACATGATCGAGATCACCATTCCCGCGGGAGAGGAACTCCGCCAGCAGCTCATCGCCATGCTCGGGCAGCTGGGGGTGGAAGGATTCTGGGAGGACGGCGACCTTCTGAAGTGCTACGTGCCCGAACCGAAATGGTCTCCGGCCATGCAGGAGGAGATGAGGTCCGTCATCGGCATGCTCGTCAGCCCCAGCACCCACCCTCTTCCCCCGATGCATGTGCAGACGCTCGCGGAGCGGAACTGGAACGAGGAGTGGGAAAAGACCATCCAACCGATCCACGTCACTCCGCACATCGTGATCACTCCCTCCTGGCATGTGTACACTGCTGCACCGGGGGAGATGGTCCTCACGATCGATCCAAAAATGTCCTTCGGCACCGGCTACCACGAGAGCACGCGGCTCATCCTTGGCCTTGTGGAACAGTATGTCCGTCCGGGCATGACGGTGCTGGATATCGGCACCGGTACCGGGGTCCTGGCCATCGCCGCCATCCGGCTCGGCGCAACGCACGCGGTCGCGTGCGACATCGATGAATGGTCCTATGACAATGCGATCGAGAACGCCACCCTCAATGGCGTTGCGGAGAAGATGACGATCCTCGAGGGCGACATCGCGGTCACCCCCGACCAGCCCTACGATCTGGTCATTGCCAACATCCAGCGGAACGTCCTCATCCCCCTCATTCCGGCGATGCGGTCGCGGCTGGCCCCCGGCGGGACGCTCCTCCTGGCCGGACTCCTGAACATCGATCGCGACGCCATGACCGAAGCACTGCGCGAACACGGCTTCACGGTCCTGCAGGAAGGCGCGGAGAACGAATGGATCGCTCTCGCGGCCAACCGGTGACCACGCCTTGATGACCATCGCATCGATCGATATCGGCACGAATACCGTCCTCCTCCTCGTCGGGACCGTCGGAACCGATGGGCGGATCGGGGTGCTCCATGATTCGGTCCAGGCACCGCGGCTCGGGCAGGGCGTCGATGCTGCCCGGCGCCTCGCTCCGGCATCGATCATCCGTGTGCTTCGCGTCCTGTCCGAGTACCGCTCCATCATGGAGCCATTCCATCCGGACCTGACGATCGTTGCCGCAACGAGCGCCGTCAGGGATGCACAGAACAGGCAGGAGTTCATAGAGCGTGTCAGAGAGGCGATGGGATGGGACGTGCGGGTGTTGAGCGGGAATGAAGAGGCGGAGTGGACGTTCGCCGGCACCGTGAGTGGCTCATCGCAGCCCGGAAGTGCACTGGTGGTCGACATCGGGGGCGGGAGTACCGAGATCAGCATCGGCACGGGGCTGCGGCCGTCCTTTCACACGAGCATCGATATCGGCGCCGTGAGGCTCACCGAGCGATTGCTCCCTTCCACACCGCCGCGACCCGAAGAATTGGCGGCGGCACGCGCAGAGATCGTGGCACAAATCGCCGCCATTCCGGCCAATACCTTCACGAACGGCATCGCTTATGCCGTTGCCGGTACGCCGACGACACTGGCCGCGCATTGTGCCGGCCTGCGCACCTTTGACCGTGGCGTGGTGGATGGCTACGAACTGAGCAGGAATGCTGTGGAAGGGACACTGCGGCATCTCGCGAGCCTCACCCCCGCGGAGATCAGGAAGCTGGGGAGTCATTTCGAAGGGAGAGAGGACGTCATCACAGCGGGCGCGCTCATCCTCTCGCAGGTCATGGACCATTTCGGCCTGGAACGCATCCGCGTCAGCGTGCGCGGCCTGCGCTATGGCGCCCTCCTCGCCGCTGCTACCGCACGCTGACCATCCTCCCGATCACCCGCTGCAGCACCGCTGTCACCGCCTGCACATCGTCTTCGGTGTTCATACTGCCGAACGAGAACCGGAGCGTGGCCCGCGCCGTGGCCTCATCCCGCCCCATCGCCAGGAGGACATGCGATGGCTGCACGCTGCCGGAGGTACATGCAGAACCGCTGGAGGCCGAGATCCCATCGAGGTCGAGGTTCGTCACGAGCATCTCCCCTTCCATCGGATACCGTGCCGCATCGAACGAGACACTGAGAAGGTGAGGCACCCTGTTGGCCCGGTCCCCGTTCACCAACACCCCCGGGAACGCGCGGACGATCTCCTCCTCCAGACCGTCACGCAGGCGGGCCAGACGCCCCATGGTCATCTCCCGTTCCGCGACCGCAAGCCGGAGGGCTTCCGCGCAACCCACCGCCAATGCCACATTCTCCGTTCCGGGACGTTTCCCGCGTTCCTGCCCGCCGCCGTGCATCACGGGCTGGACGTCCACCCCGCGACGGATATACAAGGCGCCGATGCCCTTGGGCCCATAGAACTTGTGGGCGCTGAGCGAAAGCATATGGACGCCGAGGTCATCCACGGCGACGGGGATCTTCCCAATGGATTGTACGGCATCCGTGTGAACGATCGATCCATGCTCCCTTGCGAGATCCGCGATGGCCCGGACAGGCTGGATCGTCCCGGTCTCATTGTTGGCGTGCATCACCGAAATGATCCCCGCCCCCTTCTGCAACTCCTTTTCGATCTCAGCGAGATCAACGACGCCTGCGCCATTCACCGGGAGGATGTGGACCTCCGCACCGAGGGACTGCAGATGCAGGCATGTATCCAGGACCGCATGGTGTTCCGACGCCGCCGTGATGACCCGTGCCGGCCGCCCCGTCACGCTGCCGACCACCGCCAGAGTGTCGGCCTCCGTTCCGCCGCTGGTGAAGAAGATCTCGGAGACATGGGCGCCGATCGCATCGGCAACCGCAGCGCGTGCGGATTCAAGCGCCGACTTCGCCTGCCTGCCGTGCCAGTGCACGGACGACGCGTTCCCGAACATGGAGCCAAGGTGCGGCTCCATCGCGTCCCGGACGCGTGGGTCGATGGGTGTCGTTGCTGCGTGATCAAGATAGATGTGCTGCATACGTGTCGTTCCTCCAACCATTCAAACATCACCGGTGCGGCACCGGTTCCGGGCGGATCACTTCACGAAGAGCATGGCACGTGTGAGCACCATGGGACCTGCTGAGAGGCGGCAGAAATAGACCCCTCCGGCCACGGTGACTCCCCGATCATCCCTTCCATCCCATTGAAGGAGATGCCTCCCGGCACGCGTGTACGCATTGTGCAATTCCCGGACGATCCTCCCCAGGACATCTGTCACTTCCACTCTTGACCATCCCGCGGTCGGCACCGCAAACTCGATCGCCGTGGAAGGGTTGAAGGGGTTGGGGTAGTTGCACAACAACGCCTCCGTTTCCGGGACAGCGGCGTCGATCACGCGGGTCATGCTTGTTGCCATGGACACGTGCTCTTCCGACCACGCCGAAGACCGGCCATGAGCATCGCGCACCCGCACCCTGAACCTGACCGGGATCGTTCCCGTGGTATCATAGATCACGCTGGAATCGCTGCAGGTGAATGCCGGACCGGCGTAGATCGGGGTCCACGTCTCGCCCGGCCCCGCACGGCGTTGAAGTTCTGACCAGACAACATCCGTCTCGAGAGGAGGCCCTGTCGCCCATTGCGTTCCCCAGGCCAGGGAGAGGACGGGGCCACGGGCGATCCCGGGCGGCACGCCCAGATGACGCTTCGCCGGAGCGATCGCCAGGGGATCGGTGGAGATCGCCACCGTCGCAGTCGTGCCGCTCTGTCCGGTGACCTCGAGCGCGAAACCTGCAGGAGCCCCGGCCCACGTGAGCGCAGCAGGGTTGCTGCATGGCGAGAACACCCGCGTTCCCGCGGTATCGAACGCACCACGAAAACCCTCTCCCGCGAAGTGCGGACCGCAGGTGACATCACCGGCGCCGTTGCGATACGCAAGCATCCAGTTCACAAGGCTGGAGGGTGTCGCGATCTGATCCCGATGTGATGATCCGTGGAAGATGTCGGGAGTTCCGCGTGTGAAGACCGGCACCGTCGTCCCGAAACACGGGGCGGGCGCTCCGGCTGCGCGCCACTGCCACAGGCCGTCGGAAGGGAGGATCCGGCAATTGTCCAATTCGATGTACGGCCCCTGCTGATGCAGGAGCCACACCCCGCGATCGCGGGGCTCGATCGTGACGTCATCGAACACCGAGATCCCCTGGTGGTTCTCGAGATAGATGTACTCGTCCGGCTCACCCGCGGGCGGATGGAGCTTCGCTGCATCGCCGGTGGTGATGAAGTCGCCGAGCGTGACCGTGGACGGCGCTTCCACGACGCGGGGGGTGATCCATCCGAGGGATTCGCGGTCGTAGGTATTCGCACAACCGGACATCCTCTCGCCGTTGCAGAGCATTCCCCAGTACTGGAACTTACCGTCGGGTTTGGAGCCATTGTACGGATGGAAGATGCCGAGGAGCCAGTGGCTCATCTCATGGACCATCGTGCGCATGACGCGGACCGGTGCATCGCCATACGGGTACTCGCAGGTCACACCGGAGCCGACAGGCATGGGATAGTAGGCCGGGTAGCCCATGGCGATGCGCTTGCCATCGGCGGGGATCGCCGGTTTGTAGCCGAGGGATGCCTCACCGAGATACCCCCACATGGTCGTCCGCCACACCATGATCACCATATCCACGATGCTGTCAGGTGCATTGACGTGCGTATAGTTCCCGGTGCGGGTCCAATTGTCGTAGCGTGAAAAATCGACGAGCGGGTCGACGGATTCGGGGAGGATCGCCATGTTGGCAGCGCCGTAGGAGCCGCTCGCGCGGTACTCTTCCTGGGAGTGTTTCGATTCCACCCACACGGCATCGCCGATGACGTGCAGTGTGCCGAGCGACATCTGGCGGAAGTAGTTCGTGAGATTGAACGCATCGGTGGAGCGGGTGGCCGTGTCCGGGTCGACGAAGTTGTTCATGAACAACGGCGCCTGGCGCGCGGGCCAGTAGGCATGGGAGGTGGTATCGTCAGGGAAGCTGGCGAAGACAAGGAGGATACGCAGCACGCCGGTGGAAGGAAGATAGATCCCGCCGTTGCCGTTGGCGGCGCGAAGGGTTGCCGGTACCGGATGCGTGCCGCACTGCCGCGCATGCGGATGGTCCGCGGAGAATACGCCCGCGGCGAAGAGCGACAGGGTGACCAGAAGCCGGATCCGGAGCACGGGCATCCTTTCACAAAAAGGGCCGGGGCAGGCGACTGCTGTCACCTGCCCCGGCCTGATCGCTTCCTGAGCGGAACGCCTCAGGTTACTTCATGAGAACCATCTTCTTTGCCGCAACGAAGTCGCCTGCCGCCATGCGATAGAGGTACACGCCGCTGGCAACCTTGTTACCGGAGAGGTTCGTGCCATCCCACGCCGCCTGCATGTTGCCGGCGCGCATGGTCTGATCGACGAGCGTCTTCACCAGTGCACCTGTCACATCATACACCTGCAGGAGCACGTGGCCGTCCTTCGGCATCGAGAAGCTGATGCTGGTGGTCGGGTTGAAGGGGTTCGGGTAGTTCTGGTTCAGGCCGAACTCGGTGGGCATGCCGTCGGTCGCTTCGACCGCGAGCGGGGTCCAGCCGAGAGCCTTGTACAGGATCCGGACCGCATACTTCGTGTTGTGGACACCCTTCGACCGGTCTTCGTACACGAAGTACCAGTTCCAGATGTTCTGAATGAGGTCCGGACGGTTCTTCACCGCCAGGGAGTCCTTGCGCATCGTGACCGGCATGTTCGTGACCGCATCGAGCGGCAGCTTTGCCTTCAGTGCTGCAAGCAGACCATCGACCTCCGACTGCACGCCTTCGATCGCACCATCGCGGTCGTAGTCATACAGGGCGCGGATGTCGTCGAAATCTTCGATCTCGCCGTGGCACGGAGCGCACGCATCGGTCGGCTTATAGACTCCTGCTGCGAACAGCGTGTCGCTCATGCTGAACGAATGGTTGGCAAGCATGTTCCCGCCGCCATCGAGGCGGTTCTTGCGGTCCTGCATGTGGCAGCCAACGCATCCGCCTTCGACACCAGCGTGGGTCATGAGGCCCGTGAAGCTGTTGTCATCATACTGATACGCACCCGCACCGAAGAGCATCTCGCCCTGGGTGTTGTAGTGCGGATAGAAGCGGTCTGCCCAGCCGTAGTACGGTGCCGTCTTTGTGATGCGTGCCTTCACTGCATAGCGGCCGCCATGGCAGATCATACAAATGTTGCCGGTGCTGGAGCGGAACTGTGCCGGAAGTACGTAGCCACCCTTCAGCGAGTCGCCCTTCAACGTCATGGTACGCAGTGCGAACTCATTGTCGTTGCCGTGCGGATCGTGGCAGACCTGGCAGCTGATGGAGGTCATCGCATCGCGCGACAGGACCCACTTCGAGGCGATGCCGGTGGTGTCCATGTTGTTGTTGAAGTAGTACATCAAACCGGCGCCGACGTGGCAGGGCTGGCAATTGGCGCGCCCACCCTCAGCAGCTGCACCGATCTCAACTTCATTGTGCTTCGACTGGTGGAAGAACGTCCCGAGGCTGTGGCGGCGCGAGCCGTCATGGCACTGGTTGCACATATCCGGTGAATACTTGGACATGCCGATCCGGGTCGCCTGGGCCGATGTCGCGTGGGCCTGGGCCGGTCCGTGGCAGGATTCGCAGCCGATGTTCCCGAGCTTCTTCTCATCCGCCGTCAACAGGTTCCATTTCGAGCTGTCGCCCGTGGTGATCCAGTAGTCGCCTGCGTATGATTCGAGGCCTTTGTACCAGGTGGTGTCCCAACCGGACTGCTTCACCTTGATGCCGAAGTTGTTGTTGGCAGCGGTCGGATCCCAACCGGTGGTGTGGCACTTGATGCAACCGGCGGCATAGGCGCCCTTGCCGCGTTCCATCTCTTCGTGACCGGTCATGGAGCGGAAGAACATCGTTCCGTGGACAGACTTTTCCCACGCGGTCTTGATGGTCGTGGCACCCGGATGGCAGAAGCATCCGGCGTTCGCATCGGTGGAAACGCCCACGTAGGTGCTGGCCCAGATGGTGTCATAGGCGGTCTGTGTACCGACCTGTGCGCTGACGATATATTCACCGACAGTGTCAACCTTCACGCTGTTGATCCACTTGCCGTTGGCGCTGTCCAACGTTGCGGCCGAACCGGCCGGCTTCGTGACCAGCGTCCAGGTCGGGGTTCCAACCTGGGCCGAACCCAGTGTATCAACCGTCCAATATGCTCTGCTCTTGGTACCAACCGCGCGCAGGCCCGTGGAGATGTTCCACGCCGGCGCCGGCGAACCCTTCACCGGCAGGGTCATCTGATTCAGCGACCGGCCGATCTTCTTGACCTTGACCTGCGCGGTCGCGTCGAACATCGGCGCGAGCACGAGGGCAACGATGAGTAACACGCCGAAAACAGGAATCAAACGCTTCATGGCGCTACCTCTCTTGTTGTGTTAAGTTTGAATGAGAAGACCCGATCCACGCTATCCGACACTCTTTCTTCACCCCTTCATGCGGTTACTCCAGCCGCCCTACGGTACAGCACACTGATGATGCAGGATCGATGGACAGAGTCTTCTCGGCTGGTCCAAATGCGAAGGGAGATGGAAATGAACGTGGAGGTGAAACCGTGTACATCGTCTTTTATTAGTCAACACCTGTGCCACACATCTACGAATGGTCGCAATTGTAAATATTCTCACCAACCCCGAAAATCAGGCTAAATATCACGATTATTGCAATGTTCGGGTTTGAGGGTGCGTCGCATCTGTTGACATATTCAACAATGTGAATCGGGGGTTTTTTACAATTAGGAATGTCCCTCCAAATTTGGGAATCTCCCCAAAAATGAAAAAAGGGCACCCGGAGGGCGATCCAGGTGCCCAGAATATCGCATAAAACGCAACCAGAGCTATTGCTCCTCCGTGCGCATCCGCCGCCGTTGGGTGTCGCGCACCGCCTCACGCAACTCCTTCTCAAAGGTCCGCTCGAACGCCAGGAGCTTCGCTCGCTGCGGTATCGTCAGGACGTCCGAGAGGCTCGTGAAGAATTTCGCCTTCTCCTCGCCCATCCGCTGGTCGATGCCGACAAGGGCGGGGAACATCTTTTCCAGCTCCTTTTCATCGGCGTTATCCTTGATCATCTGCTCGAGCTTGTTCAGCATCTCATGCCGCTCGTGCATCAGCTCGCGGCGGCGTTTGTCGAACTCGCTCAGCCGTGCAAAGAACCGTACGGATTGCTCTTCCTTCAATTCCAGTTCGTCGATCATCCGCACTTTGCGCAGTTGCTCGACGCGCTCGAACCGCGGATCTCCCGGACGGCCGGGCTGGGCCTGTGCCTGCATGGACATCAGTACCAGCGCCAGTGCGATCATCATCACAGTGCGCATGATTACTTGCTCCTCTATTTTATATTCGAACTCAGCACGGCAAGGACCTCACGCACTTCCTGGTCGGAGAGGTCCTCTACCAGCGTCGATGTGCTGCCGTTCTCGACGTAATACTCACGCGCCAGGTCCGACGGCAGGCGCAACAGATCCGTTTCAAGTCCACCCACAAATGCCGTGTCCCCGGAGGCCAGCGAGGCCACATACAGGGAATCCACGGCCGACGGCGGCATGGCCATCGCCACATCCCGGAAGGACCGCACCATGCCACCCCGGTCCGGTGCATAATAGTACAGCCCGATCAGGAAGGAGAGCACCGCCACGATCCCGGGTATCGCCACGCGTGCCGCCCAGCTCAGGGACAGCGCCCTGCCGCTCGTTGCATCGTCGATGGCCGCATTCACGCGGACCGGCAGGTTCTGCCAGTATGCCGCCGGCGGCGCCGGTGACGGCAGATCATCTGCGACCTCCGCCTGTAACGCACGCTGGAGTGCCTCTTCCTCATCGTCGGTAGGCTGACGCTTGTCAAACCGTAAGCGCATGTTTCAACGACCTCTGGACTTTCCGCAGTGCATGAAAGTAATTCGCTTTCAACCCACCCACCGATGTCTTCAGGATGAACGCGATCTCTTCGTACGACAGTTCATCATAGTAGCGCAGCACGAACACGGCGCGTTGCTTATCGGGCAACCGGGCCACCGCCTGCTGGATCCGTGATTCGAGTTCCTTTGCTTCCAGATCCTTGTGCGGATCCTCCTTCGACGGTGGAAAGACCTTCTGTGCCAGCTCGCTTTCCCTGAGGTAATCCATCACATGACGTTTCCGCAGGGCGTTCAGCGACAGATTCACCGCGATACGGTACAGCCAGGTATAGAACCCGGAATCTCCTCGAAAATCACCCAGGTTCAGGAATGCCTTGAGGAACGCCTCCTGCACGACATCGTCGGCATCGGCATGGTTCCCCAGCATGCGCCGGGCCACCCAGTAGATCTTCTCCTTGTACCGGTTCATGAGTTGAGTGTACGCGCGGCGATCGCCCGCCCGCACCTCATTCACCAGTTCAAGGTCCGTGAGCTGTTCCATACCTTTAGACACCCCGCAACAAGAGTCGTTTAACCGGCAACACCTGTCTTTGCGAAGGATTTTCGAAGTTTTTTGAGGGTATCCCGCATGTCCTCGGATATCACCTTGGTATCGGCGAGAACGGGCATGAAATTCGTATCGCCGTTCCAGCGCGGGACGACGTGGAAGTGGAGATGGTCGGCAACGCCCGCCCCACTCACCCGTCCGATGTTCGTTCCGAAGTTGTACCCCTGGGGATGCATGACATCGTCCAGCGCCCGGATCGAGCGCTGGACGGTCTGCATGATCTCGGCAAGTTCCTCACCGGTGAGCGAATGGATATCCGCCGTCTGCCGGTTCGGGACAACCATGAGGTGGCCGCTGTTGTACGGATAGCGGTTCATGATGACAAAGCAGAGTTTCCCGCGCCACACGATCAGGTGGCGGTCGTCATCCTTCGCCTTGAGGGCCGCGGAGAACAGGCTCGCGCGTGAACGCTTCTTCGCCGGCTTCTTCTTGAAGGACGCGATGTACTGCGACCGCCACGGTGACCACATCCGATCCATGGGCGACTCAGACTTCCGCTTCTTTATGCTTGTTCTTCTCCGCGGCGGCGATGACCTTCTCTGCCTGTTCACGCGGCACTTCTTCGTAGTGGGACATGCTCGCGTGGTACACGCCGCGCCCGCCCGTCATCGAGCGGAGCACCGTCGCATACCGGTGGATCTCCGCCGCCGGGATCGTGGCGCGGATGACCTGATACCGGCCCTCCGAATCCATGCCCGCGATCTTGCCGCGCCGCGAGGAGATATCACCCATCACATCACCCATCGCATCCTCGGGGACGCGCACCTCGATGTTGTAGATCGGCTCGAGCAGGATCGGCTTGGCTTCCATGAACCCCTTCCGGAACGCCTGCGATCCGGCAAGCTTGAAGGCCATTTCGGACGAATCGACGTCATGGTAGGAACCGTAGTGCAGTGCCACCCGGATATCCACCACCGGATACCCTGCGACCACACCTTCCTTCATGCACTCGATCACGCCCTTCTCCACCGCCGGAATGAACTTGTTGGGCACCACGCCGCCGACGATCTCGTCCAGGAACTCGAATCCCTGGCCGCGCTTCAACGGCTCGATGCGGAGATGCACATGGCCGTACTGACCGTGTCCACCCGTCTGCTTCTTGTGCTTGTACTCGGCATCCTTCACCACGGCCTTGATGGTCTCACGGTACGGAACGCGCGGCTCCACAAGATCCACATCCACGTTGTAGCGCGCCTTCAGCCGCTTCACCATCATGTCCAGGTGCACTTCACCCTGCCCGCTGCAGATCGTCTGATGGAGCTCGCCGTCCACGCGGAACTGGAACGTCGGGTCCTCCTGGTGCATCGCATGCAGGCCGGTCGAGATCTTGTCCTCGTCACCCTTGGACCGGGGGACGACCGCCATATTGAAGACGGATTCGGGGAACACGATCGGCGGATACGAGATCGGATGCGCCTTGCCGCTCAGCGTGTCGTTCGGGTGGGTGTCCTTGAGCTTCACCACCGCACCGAGATCGCCTGCCATCAGATGACCGATCTCTTTGCGGTCCTTGCCTGACATCACGAACAGCTGGGCAAGGCGTTCCGGCTTCCCGTTATGGGCATTGACCATATCGAGGCCGGGAGACACCGTGCCGCTGAACACGCGGAACAGGGAGAGTTCGCCGACGTGCGATTCGGAGACGGCCTTGAAGACGAACATGGACGGCAGCCCGGCGGGGTCCTGCACGACCTTCACTTCCTTGTCGCCTTCCTTCGCGTCCACCGTTCCGCGCTCCACCGGGCCCGGGGTGAAATCGATGAGGGCATCGAGGAGGGCGGTCAGCCCGATGTTCTGTGTGGACGATGCGCAGAGGAGGGGGAAGAGTTTGCGCTGGCGGATGCCGGTCTTGAGTCCTGCCTTGACCTCCTCGGGAGAGAGCGTACCCTTCTCGAGATAGGTGTTCAGGAGATTCTCATCCGTTTCGGCGATCACTTCGAGCACCTGCTGGCGGAATTCCTGGGCGCGGGCCTGGGCACTGCCGGGGATCTCTTCTTCGGTGAACTTGCCGTTGGTGCCCGGGGTGTACTTCAGCACCTTCATGCGGATCACGTCCACGATGCTGTCGAACCCGAGTCCCTGCTTCAGCGGGAACTGCAGCGGCACGATATCGTGGCTGAGGTTCTCGCGCGCCTGGGCCAGCACGCGGTCGAAGTCCGCGTTCTCCTGGTCCAGCTTGTTCATGATGAGCACGACGCTGTTCTGGTACTCCTGCGTGTACCGCCAGACGATCTCGGTCCCCACCTCGACGCCTTCCACGGCCTTCACCAGGAGGAGCGCGGTGTCGGTCACCCGGAGGGCGGCCTTCACGTCGCCGGTGAAGTCGGTGTACCCCGGCGTATCGAGGATGTTGATCTTATTCCCCTTCCATTCGCAGTTCAGCAGGGAGCTGCTGACAGAGATGCGGCGTTCGATCTCATCGGCGCGGTAATCGGAGACGGTATTCCCTTCTTCGACCCGGCCGAGGCGCGTCGTAGCGCCGGCGGAGAACAGAAGTGCTTCGGCGGTCATCGTTTTACCGGCCCCGCCATGGCCGATGAGGCTCACGTTGCGAATGTGATCGGGTGTGTATTCCTTCATGGGGTCTCTTGATCCTCCAGTCTGAACGCCGGCGAGATCAGTCCGTGCGGACTGTGGCGGCGGTGGTTGGGACAGAACAGTGTTCACGCAAGGGGAACCACGGGGACACGCTGGTCGCTACCGCGGGCGGGAGCGGCCACCGTGCGTACTGCGGCTCTCCGCAGGCATGGTGTGCCGGTCAGACGGCGTGGGACGCCGGCACGTCAGATGCGGACGCGGTCAAAAAAAGTCCGTACACCTTTGAAGACCGCGGCAACGAATCCGACGGTCTCAAGGATCGGCCCCTCGATGCGTTCTTGCACTCGCCGCTCG
Organism: Ignavibacteriota bacterium; assembly: GCA_016707525.1. NCBI lineage: Bacteria > Pseudomonadati > Ignavibacteriota > Ignavibacteriota bacterium. Next base: position 290,084 of record JADJHP010000002.1, on the reverse strand, counting down.
AGGTCCACAACATTATCAGCAATGGCTCTGATCGACCCGATGGACTCGCGGACCGCGGCCACCTGGTCGTCGATATTGTCGGTGATGTTCTTCACCCGCGTGGTGATGTACTCCATGTTGTCGAGAACGGGGATGGCGCGGGTGGTGATCTCCTTCACATCCTTTTCCAGATTGGTCATGACATCCCGGAGGCGGAGGAGGACGACGATCATGTAGATACAGAGGGCAGAGAGACAGAGCAGCGCGATGATGAGTGCTAGGTTGAGTGCGAGTTCCACAAACTCCTCCTTGATCGCATGCGGAGCCGCTTAGGAGCGGCGACGCTCTTCTTTGAATGCATCCATCCCGGCTTTCATCGCGTGTTTCACGCGTGACGCTTCTTCACCCACCGAGCCGGTCTTCTGGCGGGCGTCGGTCAGCACCTTCTCCGCATCCACCAGCAGCGTATCCGCCTTCCGCTTCGCGTCGGTGATCAGGCTCTCGGAGCGCTTCTTGGCTTCGCTCACCATGTCGCCGGCCTTCGTGCGCGCGACGGTCAGATACTCTTCAGCATCGTCCCGGAACTCATCGGCCTTCTCTTTCAGGTCCGCACGCAACTCGCGGCCGCTCTTCGGCGCGTACAGCAATGCGACCACCGCACCGATGGCCCCGCCGGCAAGCAGGCCGATCACCAGGCCCTTCAGCATGCCCTCGTTCTTCGTCATAGTACGCCTCATCCTGATGGAACACAGACGTGGAGTGGTCAACAAAAAAGTATAGTACAATCCACAACGAAATGCAACGCCGTCGGACCCTCAACGGGCAGGGGCGCGCATGCACCGTGAAGACCCCGCAAGCAGCGGATCCCGGGAACCGGGATCCCTGCCTGCCGTTCACGCCCTGCGCAAACCATCTGCCCGGGTCCAGCGCTGGCCCGCCAGCATACGGGCGCTAGCGGATCTTCTTCTTGTGACGCTGTTTTCTCAGCCGCTTCTTGCGCTTATGTGTCGCCATCTTGTGGCGCTTGCGCTTCTTACCGCAGGGCATGATGCCTCCTTTCTTCTCTCACTTAGGGAATAGATGAATGTTGCTGCAGCATCCGCTGGGCCCTCGTACCGAGATCCGTCGTCGGACCCAGCTCCACCGCCTTGCGGAACCACCGGTTCGATATATCGAGATCGCCCTTCTGCAGGTTGACCACACCCAGATTGAACGCCGCCGGTTGATGTGTCGGCGTGCCGCGCAAGGCGGCCTCCATCTCCGTGATCGCGAGCGCGAAATACCGCGCCGTGTTCACGGTGTCCTGCATCCCGAGTTGATAATAACAGACACCCATATCGACACGGGCGTCCGGATCCTTGGGATGCGTCTTCAAATACTTCGCATAGACCTCCACGGCACGCAGGTAGTCGCCGTTGTCGTGCAGGCCGTTGGCCAGGGCCAGCACCGTCTTCGTATCGTTGGGGCTCACCTTCACCGCCGCTTCCAGCGCTGCGATGTCCACGGCCGGCTGCTGCTGCATCATCGGCGGCATCGTCATCGGCGCGGACGCTGCCGCGGGTGACGCTGCCGGTGCGTGATCGCGCGAGAGTTCCACATAGGCGAGCACGCCCACGAGCGCGAGGACCGCCACCACCGCAATGATCTGCCACGGCTCGATGGCGCGCTTCGGTGTCGCGTCGCGCATACTGTGCTGCTTCCTCTGCTGCTGTCCGCCCCGCTGGCCCTTCACCACGCCGAGCTTCGCACCGCATGAGGAACACGTGACAGCACCCGGCTCATTCAACTGGCCGCAGTTCAGGCACGCTTTGCCCGCACCCGCCGCGGGCGCAGCAGCGCTCCATGACAGGCGTTCACCGCATGCAGGGCACCGCTCCGCTCCGAATGTGACACCGGCTCCACAGGAGCCACAGATCGCTTTCGCCTCCGCCATCGTCCCGTCCCTTACGGCTGTGCTGATTTCTTCATGTTCTCATTGACGAGCGTCTTGACCTCCTTGGACACCTTGAACAACGGCACCCAGTGCTCGTCGACCATCACCTGTTCGCCGGTGCGCGGGTTGCGCGCAACGCGGCCCTTCCGCTTCTTCACCTTGTAGCTGCCGAAGCCGCGGATCTCGATGTTCTTCCCTTCCTTCAGCGCATTGATGACCGTGGAGATGAAGCCGTCCACCACCGCCTCGGTCTCAACCTTCGTCAATCCGGTGGCAGTCGCAATCGTATCCACAATGTCCGCCTTTGTCACCGCCGATCCTCCTGAAGTGATTGGTCAGTCCCGTCTACCACCGGGGATCCCTACCGGCCCGTGAACCTGAACGACATCACCGGCCACGACAGCATCTCCTGCGTGGCGGCACGCACCTGCTCTGTCACATCACCCGTCATCGACTCCAACCATGTGCGGCGTTTCTTCTCGCGCACCAGCGACGGCTCGCCTTCGATGCCCGCGATCTCTGCCGTGATCTGGATGGCATCCTCATAGGTCCCGATCGTGTCCACCAGTCCCGCCACCACCGCCTGCTCACCCGTGAACACACGTCCGTCGGCGAGCTCGCTGGCGTACGCGGAATCGAAGCCGCGTTCATCGGCGACCACCGTGATGAACTGCCGGTGCACATCATCCATGAGCGCCTGGAAATACTTCTGGTCCTTCTCCGTCATCGGGCGCGACGACGACCCGGCATCCTTGAGTGCGCCCGCCTTGATCGTCTTGATGTCCACGCCGACCTTGCCGAGCAGCTCATGCATCTGCAGGAACTCGGAGATCACACCGATGCTGCCGGTGAGCGTGCCGCGGTTGGCAACAAGGCGCGATGCGCCGCAGGCAACGTAGTACCCGCCGCTCGCGGCGAGCGAACCCATCGACACCACCACAGGCTTCCCGCTCTCACGCGTCTTGCGCACTTCTTCGTACATCTCCTGGCTCGCCACCACCCCGCCACCCGGAGAATCGATGCGGATGAGGATCGCACGGATGGAGGACTGCTCTCGGAACTTCTTCACCTGCCGGACAAAATCTTCCGAGGACGTGATCACGCCCTGCAGTTCGACGACACCGATCTTGTCACCCGACCCCGTCGTGACGGTCTCAGTACCGCCGCCGCCAAGGTTGCCGATCATGGAGACGAAGACGACGGTGATGAGAAGGCCGGTGACGAGCACAATGCCAAGGATGACAAGGAACCACTTTGTGGATTTCGACATGGGGGCAGACCCGGGAGGGTGCTGTAAGTTGTTGATTTACAATATAATAATAAAACATCGAGAAAGAGTCAACAAACGAGGGGAAATGCAACAGGGCCCGCCGAAGCGGGCCCTGTTGCACTGGTGAAACACGAGGGGTCGTTCCGGTCACTTCACCCGGACTTCGATCTCCTTTGCCTTTGCTTCCTCGGCCTTGGGCAAGGTGACCGACAGGATCCCGTCGGTGTACGCGGCTTCGATCTTGTCGGATTTGACACCCGACGGGAGCGTGAAGGTCCGCTGAAAAGCACCATAACTCCGTTCGATCCTGTGGTAGGAGGCTTCCCTCGCGTCCTTCTCCTGCTTCTTCTCCCCGCGTATGGTGAGCTGACGGTCCTGAACGACGATCTTCACATCGTTCCGGTTCACCCCGGGGAGCTCGACCTTCACCACATAGGCATCGGTGCTCTCGGCCACATCCACGGCCGGATCCCACGACGGCATGTGTAACTCCTCTTCCCCCGCATTGCCACGGAAGAAATTGTCGAACATCCGGTTGATCTCCCTCTGCATCGACCACACCTCCGACGGCAAAGTCGGAAGTTCACGGCTTGGTGTCCAGCGCATCAGTGTCATCGGTGGTTCCTCCTCTCTGCAGTACGTGTCTTAGCTGATGGTTATCTCGCGCGACCTGGAGGCCGCACTTTTGAGCAATTTCACGGTCAAAACACCTGATTCAAAACGGGCATCAATGCTCCCGGTGTCGATGCCCTCTCCCAGCGTGAATGTCCGGAAAAACGTGGCCGGTCGCACTTCGCGGACCAGCACCTTCATGTCGGACGGCTGTCCGGCCGGAGCAACAGCCCTCACCTTCAACTCGCCCTTCTCGTGGAGGAGCGAGATGCCTTCCTTCTGCACGCCCGGCAGATCGAGCATCACAACGAATGCATCGCTGGTCTCATACACATCCGCCGTGGGAATGCGACAACGATCGTAGCTGTTTTCGGTGTTCATCTGCTGATCACGCACATCAATGGATCGTTCCATGGTTGTCATTCTCCTCAGTTATCGGATCGAGATCTCGCGTGGCCGGGCCTCTTCCGCAGTGGGAAGCACGATCTGCAGCACGCCATTCTTCAGCTCTGCACTCACCGCGCCGGCATTGACGGGCTTCGCCAGCCGGAGGTCACGCCGGAACGTGCCGGCATACGATTCGTTACGCACCCAATGAGCCCCCTCGGGAAGCTGACGCTCCTTGCGCTCACCGATGATCGAGAGCACGCTACCCTCGAAAGCGATCTTGACATCCTCCCTGACCACCCCGGGAAGCTCGAGCGTGACAATGGTCTCTTTTTCGTTCTCCGCAACGTTCATCAACGGGGAACGGTGTCTTACCGGTGCGGCGACGGGATACGAGTCGGTTCCGAACAAAGACTCCAGTTCCTTTTCGAGGTTCAAAATGTTGTGCAGTGCCGGACGGATCACCGGAAAGCGCTCGATTCGCATCATCATTGTTCTATCTCCTGTGATTGAATGGACAGATGGTGTTGTGTTCTCAATTCTGCCAGTAGTAATTCAATCAGTGTGCCATTTTACTAACTCATTAATTTTCAATCAATTAGCAAGACATGACAAAAGAACCGCTAGCCCAACGTGTCATAATGTCACTATTACGAGCCACATTGTCGCATTACTTATGACTTGCTGGCAACATGTACGCCCTAATGTCACACTAAGTCGTCACATTGACAGTCAACAAAAAAGGTGGACGCATTTCCGCGCCCACCTTCACAATTATGCTTATATGTCTTATGTATTACGAATGCTGATCTTCGAGCCATCGCTCCGCATCAAGCGCAGCCTGACATCCGGAACCCGCCGCCGTGATCGCCTGCCGATAAACACTGTCGGCAACATCCCCGGCTGCAAAGACACCCGGAATATTCGTCCGCGTGGACCGCTCCTTCGTTACCAGATACCCGACACTGTCCATGTCCAATTGGCCCGCGAATAACCCTGTGTTCGGCTGGTGGCCAATACCCATGAACACACCATCGGTCTTCATGTCCGCTACCACACCGGTCTTAAGGTTCTTGAGCCTGATCCCCGTCACGACCTTCTTGCCGTTCTCCGACGTCCCGAGGATCTCCTCGATCACCGAATCCCAGGCGAAGGCGATCTTCGGATTCTTTGCCGCCTTCTCCTGCATCACCTTCGATGCCCGCAGCGCATCGCGGCGATGAATGATCGTCACTTTGGTCGCGAACCGCGTCAGGAACGTGGCCTCTTCAACTGCCGTATCGCCGCCACCGACCACCACGACCTCAAGGCCGCGGTAGAAGAACCCATCGCACGTTGCGCAGGCAGACACCCCGTATCCCATGTACTCCTTCTCGGATGGTAGTCCAAGTAACTTTGCCGATGCTCCGGTCGCCACGATGACCGCATCTGCCGTGAACTCCTCCCCGTCACTCCAGAGATGGAAGGGACGAACACCCAGGTCCACTTTCGCGATGTTCTTGTACACCGATCGCGCGCCGAATTTATGCGCCTGGTTCCGCATGTGGTCCATCAGCTCCGGACCCATGATACCGGCCGGAAAACCGGGATAGTTCTCCACTTCGGTGGTGATGGTGAGCTGTCCGCCCGGCTGCACCCCTTCGAACACAACGGGACTCAGGTTCGCCCGTGCGGTATACAGCGCAGCGGTGAGCCCGGCCGGGCCGGACCCAACGATGATGACCTTGTGATGCTGTGGCATGGAAATCTCCGGGATGGTCTCAATACTCGTAGGATGCTCACAACGATGGATTCGGGTCAGTGTGGGCGCTGACCCTTCTGAAACGCGATGCAATTCCGTTGCATCCCGGCCGCCTTCGCGCGCAGCACTGGCGTCCCCGCGAAGAGCTCCCCCGAATTCCTTCTCGGTCAGTCCGATCAGCACCTCCGCATCCGGTGCCAACGTGCCGCCCCGCGGTGTGAAAGCTGTTTCCGCCGTCGGGTGGGCACGCTTCGCATTCCACGGACACACGTCCTGACAGACATCGCAACCGAAGATCCACCCATCGAGCGATGCTTCGGCATCAGGCGCGAACGCCCCGCGGTGTTCGATGGTAAGATACGCAATACATTTTCCCGCATCCAGTACATACGGCTCAACGATCGCCGCTGTCGGACATGCATCGATGCACGCCGTGCAGCTCCCGCACCGGTCCACCGCCGGCTCGTCCGCGTCCAACACCGCGGTGGTCAACACGACACCGAGGAACACCCAGGAACCATCCGCGGGAGAAATGAGCGTGGTATGCTTCCCGATCCACCCGATCCCCGCACGCTGTGCCCAGGGCTTTTCCATCACCGGGCCAGTATCGACATACCATGTCGAAGACGTGCCCGGAAAAGCCTCTCCCAGCCATCGCACGAACTCGGTCATCCGCCCGCGCATCACATCATGGTAATCATCTCCCCGTGCATAGCGCGAGATCTTCGGCGTTCCTTCCGGCACGACCGAGGGCACGAAGTAGTTCATCGACACAACGATGATGGAGGCCAGACCGGGAAGCAGGGCGGAGGGATCGCCGCGTTCCGCCTTCCGTTTCTCCATCCAATGCATGGACGCCGCATACCCGCGGTCCAGCCATTGCTGCAATCGCACCGCATCATCGCCGCCCTCCGAGGCATCTGCGATACCCACGGCAGAGAACCCCAGAGCGCGTGCACGCGTCTTCACGTCTGCCGTCATCTGCCGGCGGTCAACCACCGTTCGCCTCCGGCACCGTGATCCACACCGCCCCATCCTTCACTGATGTCGGATACACCTGCAACTTTCCGCCGCCGCGTGTCGCCTCGCCGGTGGCGATCGAATACGTCCACCCGTGCAGCGGACACATCACCTCGAGGCCCTCGCGCATCCCCTCATGGAGCGTGGGCACATGGTGGTGCCGGCAGATCGCGCTCACGGCGTAGTACCGGTCCTCCACTTTCCATACGGCAACCTCATCGTCGGGCAGGATCACGCGCACCGCACGTTTCGGGGGAAAGTCCTCGACCATCGACACCTTCACCATCTGTCCTGCCATCCCATCCTCACATGTCTACCTGTTCACCGAACCGGAACCCCTTCCCGGTCCACTCCACACGCCCGGCCGCGATCGCCGGATCATGTTCAAAGAACAACACCCACCGCTCCTCCGCCGCACGGGTCAGCGTCTTCCGCTTCTCCTCCAGCGTCACCAGCGGACGCAGGTCATACCCCATGATCCACGGGAGCTGACAGTGGCTGTGCAGGGGGACGAGGTCCGCACAATACAGCAGCGTCGACTGTCCATCGGAGATGAGCGGACACTGGAGAGCCGTGGTGTGCCCGGACATCGTGATCACACGGAAGCCGGGGAACAATTCCTTCTCGCCATCCACCTGCACGAGCTGTCTGCTCTGGATGAGCGGCTGGAAGTCGTCATGCAGAAAACTCGCGCGGTCGCGTTCGGTGGGAGCAAGCGCCGCTGCGAGATGTGCCCGCTGCACGTGGTACCGCGCATGCGGAAACGACGGTTCCACACCCCGTGCTGTGCGCCGCGTTGCGCCGCCGGCATGGTCGAAATGGAGATGGGTCAGGACCACATCGGTGACATCCTCCGGCTGCACGCCGTGCGCACGAAGCGACCGGTCAAGGTCCGTAGCAGCATCGTCCAGTCCATAGATCTCCCGGAACTTCGGATCGTACTTGTCGCCGTTGCCGGTGTCCACCAGGATGGTGCGTCCTTCGCCGCGCACGAGGAGGGCGCGCGCGCTCATCCGGATGCGGTTGCGCGCATCCGCCGGGTGCGATCGTTCCCAGAGAGGTTTGGGGACCACGCCGAACATGGCTCCGCCGTCCAGGGCGAACGTCCCGGTCTCGATCCCATGCAGTTCATACGTTCCGATCTTCATCACCATGTCCTCCGCCATTCCTCAAGAACACAAAGGCCGGCCCTACCTGTCCGGTCGCGGACGTGGTAAAGGTCGGCCTGTCGCATGCTCGATGCCATCAACCGCGCAGGGATCAGCCCTTGCGGAAGTGTGAGGTGGATGCGCTCAGCTCGGGGAAGTCCTTGCCAGGATGAAGGACCTTCGCCTTCGAGAGGAGAGCATCTTCCGCCTCGACGCGGTCCGTATCCGGCACGCAGCAGTCAACCGGGCACACCGCGGCGCACTGCTCCTGATCAAAATGACCGACGCATTCCGTGCACTTTTCGGGGACGATATAATAGAAGTCGTTGGACAGCGCATCATGCATACCGCCGTTCAATTCGTATTGCACGCCGCCTGCATAGATGGCCGTATTCGGGCATTCGGGTTCGCATGCACCACAGTTGATGCATTCTTCAGTGATCTTTGTCGCCATGAGAATCTTCCTCCGTTATTGATCTGTGACTCGTAAAAAAACCTCTGGAGTACCAGAACTTAACCAAAACACTCTGCAATTGCAACACACCCTCAAAAATACCCCCAAAACGCCAAAAAAAGCTACCACGGGGGCGCGAGGGCGCAGGGTTGAGGTCCGCTTTTCTCCATCTTCGCTGCGCCTGAGCGCCTTTGCGAGAGACAGGCTTTCCGCGCGTTCACTTTATGTTGAAGTATTTCGCCTCGGGGTGATGCACAATGATGGCGTTCGTGCTCTGCTCCGGCTCTAATGAGAACTCATCCGTCAGCCGCACCCCGATCCGCTCCCCGTCCAGGAGCCGGAAGAGTACGGTCTGGGCCTCCAGATCGGGACAGGCCGGGTACCCGAAGCTGTACCGGGAGCCCTGGTAGCCCTGCGAGAACAACCGGCGGACATCCTTTGCATCCTTGCCTGCTATGCCCAGATCAGCACGCATGTTCTTATGCCAGAGCTCGGCAAGTGCCTCGGCGGTCTCGACACTCAGGCCATGGAAATAGAGATAGTCCGCATAGACGTTCGAGGAGAAGAGCGCAGCGGAATGTTCCGCGGCCTGCTTGCCCATGGTCACCAGCTGGAAACCCACAACATCCACCCTCCCCGATGAACGGGGGGCAAAATAATCCGCGAGGCACAGGTGACGGTCACCCGTCTGCCGCGGGAACGTGAACCGCTCCCTCTCGGTCTTCTGATCGTCCTGCAGGATGATCAGGTCCTCGCCTTCGGACTGACACGGGAAATACCCGTACACGACCTTCGGTTGGAGCAGCTTCCCGGTGATGCATTGCTGCTTCAGCTTCTTCAGGACCGGATGGACCTTCTCCTCCAGAACGGCACGATAGGCATCCTCGGTCAACTTGCCCTTGCGCACCTGCCACTGTCCCCGGATGAGCGCAACCTCATTCACATAGGCGAACACATCCTCAAGCGGGATCTGCTCCACGACCTTCGATCCCCAGAACGGCGGCTTCGGCACCGGCACATCCGTTGCCACCGACGAGCGGCGTCCGGCAGACGCGGGTTTGGCTTCCGCGGTGGTGTACCGTGCATCCTCGCGCTGCGCGAGCGCGATCTTCGCTTCCGTCCCCGTCAACTGATCCTCCTCCTCGTCCCCTCCTCCGGCGTCGGCGGCACTGAGCGTCCCCGCCATGATCTGCTCCATGTACCGCAGGCCATCGAACGCATCGTTGGCGTACAGCACCGGTCCGCCGTACACGGCACGCAGGTCCTGTTCCACGTACCGCCGCGTGAGCGCAGCCCCCCCCAGGATCACCGGGATGTCGATGCCGCGTTCCTTCATGACCTCGAGATTCTCTTTCATGATGAGCGTGGACTTCACGAGCAGTCCGCTCATGCCGATCGCGGCGGCCTTGTGTTCTCCGGCGGCATGCAGCATGGTCTCGATCGGACACTTGATGCCGAGGTTCACGACCTTGTACCCGTTGTTCGTGAGGATGATGTCCACGAGGTTCTTCCCGATGTCGTGCACATCCCCCTTCACCGTGGCAAGCACCATGATCCCCTTGCTCGCCGAGGAGGCCTTGTCCATGAACTGTTCGAGATGCGCCACGGCCGCCTTCATCACCTCCGCCGACTGCAGGACGAACGGCAGCTGCATCTGTCCGCTCCCGAAGAGTTCGCCGACGGTCTTCATGCCATCCAGCAGGATGGTGTTGATGATCGCCAGAGCCGGATACGTCTTCAGGGCCTCGTCCAGATCGGCATGCAACCCGACCCGGTCCCCATCGATGACGCGTTGCTTCAGACGGTCCTCGACCTTCGCGCTGACCGCTGCCGGTTCCTTCTTTGCCGCCGTGTGGGTGGCGTAGTATGCCATAAGCTCGGTGAGGGGATCATAGACGAGCCTGCGGGTGTTCGGGTTCTCGCTCATGCCGGCACCTCCTCGAATTGCCGTTCGTCGAAGATGAGCTGCCTGCAGATCTCCCTCCCCCGTTCATCGATCTTGTACAGCGGCATGATCCGGGCCGCATGCACGATCGCCATATCCAATCCCGCCTCGATGGCATAGTGGAGGAACACACTGTTCAGTACATGACGCGAAGCCGGGGACAACCCGAACGAGATATTGCTGACACCCAGGATGGTCTTCACTCCCGGGAGTTCCTTCTTGATGCGTGTGATCGCGTCGAGCGTCTCGATGCCCGCACGGCGGAACTCCTCATCGCCGGAGCCGAGCGTGAAGGTGAGCGCGTCGAAGATCAGGTCGTGGGGCTTCATGCCGTAGGTATGGACCGCAAGGTCGTGGATACGGCGGGCGATGGCGACCTTCCGGTCCGCCGTCTTCGCCATCCCTTCTTCATCGATCGTCAGGGCGATGACCGCCGCGCCGTACTTCCGGCACAGCGGCAGAATGGCCTTGATGCGTTCCTCGCCGTCCTCCAGGTTGATGGAGTTGATGACGGCCTTGCCGCCGATCAACTGCAGCGACTCTTCGATCACCGGCGCTTCGGTGGAATCGATGACCACGGGAAGCGGCACCTGGGTGTTGAAGCGGTACAGGATCTCGCGCATATCCTTCGTTTCGTTGCGGCCCACATACGCGGCACACACGTCCACCATATGGGCGCCCTCCTTCACCGCCTCCTTCCCCATCGCCACGATACCTTCCCAGTCCTCTTGGGCGAGGAGGTCCCGGAACTGCTTGCTCCCATTGGCGTTGGTCCGTTCGCCCACAAGCACGGGCGGCGGATCCAGATGCAGCGGCGAATACTGGTACAGGCTGGACGCGCTCGGGATGAATTCCGGCTTCCGTGCCGACGGCGCGAGGTTCCCGACCGATGCCACGAGCTGGCGGATGTGCTCGGGGGTCGTGCCGCAGCAACCGCCCACCACGCTCACCCCGAGGTCCTTCACAAAATGGGTGAGGAACTTCGTGAAGTCGGGCGGGGTCAGGTGGTAATGCGCATGCCCCCCGATGTTCTCGGGGATGCCGGCGTTGGGCATGACGAAGATGGGCTTGGGGCTCATGGAGGCAAGGGTGCGCACATGCTCCGACATCTCCATGGGGCCGGTGGCGCAGTTCATGCCGATCACATCGATGTCGTACGGTTCCAGCGACACCAGTGCCGAACCGACCTCGGTGCCGAGCAGCATGGTGCCCATGGTCTCGACGGTGATCGAGACGATGATGGGAACCCGGCGTTTGGCCGAGGCGAAATATGCGAACGTGCCATACAGTGCCGCTTTGGACTGCAGGACGTCCTGACAGGTCTCGATGCACAACAGGTCGGCCCCGCCTTCCACCAGCCCCTTTGCCTGTTCTTCATAGGAGTCGGCCATCGCACGGAACGTGATATGCCCGAGCGACGGCAATTTCGTGGTCGGACCCATGGAGCCGGCGACGAAGCGAGGGTGTGCTGCCGTCGCGTAGGACTGCGCCAGTTCCTTCGCAAGTTGTGCGGACGCGAACGAGAGTTCGTAGGCGCGGTGGGCGATGTCGTATTCCGCGAGAACGATGGACGACGAGCCGAAGCTGTCCGTCTCGATGATATCGGCACCCGCTTCGAGATAGTCGCGGTGCACATTCTGCACGGCCGAGGGCTTCGAGACCACGAGGATCTCGTTGCAGCCGTTCAGGTGTTCGCCGCCGAAATCATCGGCGGTCAGGTGCTGGCCCTGCAAATGGGTCCCGGTCGCACCATCGAACACCAGCACTTTCTCGCGGAGCATGTCGATGAATGACGGCATGAGGTCTCCTAAGGCATCCGTTGTTGTGTTGTACGGTACTCGTGCATCATTGTGCGGACGACGTCCGCTGCGGGCAGGACAGCATGCACCAGTCCGGCGCTCTGTCCCGCCTCGAACATCCCTTCTTCCACATTCCCTTCGCCGATCCCCAGCTTCTCGCGCTTGCTGCCGAGGAGCGCTTCAAGTTCCTCCCGAGTCGCGCCACGGCGTTCGGCGTCCATCGCCCGCAGGGTGAACGGTGTCCGCAGCATCCTGACCGGCATGAGTCCACGCATGGTCAGCACCGTATCGCGGTCCGTGGCCTCGACGACGCGTTGCTTGTACATCGCGTGTGCATCGGATTCCACCGTCGCCGCGAACCGCGTCCCCACCTGGACGCCGCCCGCGCCCAGTGCGAGTGCCGCGGCCATCCCCCGGCCGTCGGCGATACCGCCGGCGGCCACCACCGGCACGCGCACGGCATCCACCACCTGTGGCACGAGCGTTAGCGTCGTGATCTCATCCACGCCATTGTGCCCGCCCGCCTCACACCCTTCCGCGACCACGGCATCGCACCCTGCATCGGCGGCTTTGCGGGCATGCTTCACGGTGGCGACCACATGCAGCACGGTGCATCCGTTGTTCTTGAGCCGCGGGGTAAGGGCCGAGGGATCGCCTGACGACGTGATGACGATCCCGACGCGTTCTTCCTCGCAGACCCCGATCAGGGCGAGCCTGTCTTCCCGCATCAGCGGGATATTCACACCGAAGGGCGCGTTCGTTGCACGGCGCACATCACGCACCGCCTGCCGCAGCGCGTCGGGCTTCATCGAACCGGCACCCAGAACGCCGAGTGCACCTGCCTCCGAAACAGCAACGGCGAGCTTTGCGCCCGCCGTCCACACCATCCCGCCCTGGATGATCGGGTAACGGATACCGAGGAGCCGGGAGAGCGGCGTCAGCAGCGGCGAGGGGATCTCAGGTGCCATGCGCTGCGCTCAGTTGCTGCTGATGAGGTCGGGGATGACTGCCGCAACGCCTGTCAGGGAGTAGACGGCGCATCCGGGTTCCTGCGGACGCAGGGTCAGCAGGTGCTCGCCGAACTGCCGGTTGCGGACGATATTATAGAGCCGCGCCCCCTTCAGCGTAATGATACTCCTCTTCCCCGGACCGACGGTCACATCGCGCCCCGCGTCCCCCGCTGTCAGCGGTGCGCCATCCTGCTCCACCTTCATCGTCCCGGTGCCACGTTCCGGCGATTCGAGGACCAGGTTGGCCTCAATACCCTGATAGCGGACCATCACCGCCCCGTCCGTACCCGCCTCGCCTTCCCAGCGGAAGCATTCACGCTCATTCAGCCACGCACCCCGCAGATACATTCTCCCGTCCTGATAGAACCCGGGGTCTGCATACGCGATCACCGATTCGGGCGCAAGGCCCTCCACATTCCCGACGCTGCCACGCAGATACCCGGCGAGGATCTCGGGGGTTGCCCGGTAGCATACCACACCCGGACGGTCCGTTTCGTGGAACGGCGCGGTGAGGTCAGGCATCGCTTCTCTGTAGCTGTAGCCAAAGAGCAGCACCTGCAGTGACCGCTCGAAGGACAGATAACCGCCGTCGCCCGAACTCTGGCAGCGGATGAAACCATCCATATCCACAAGATGCAATGACGGCCACGTCCGGTTGCCATACAGCGACCAGATCATCTGGGAATTATCCATGACCACGGGGAACGTAATCCCCAGCCGCTCGATGGCATGCTGGACGTTCTCGGGATCCTGTCCGAAGCGGAAACGAGGGGTGTGCACACCGACGACCTGTGCTCCCATGTGCGCGTATTTCGCCGCCCAATCCTGTACGTACGGCAGCGCACGCAACGATGCACTGGAGGAGAAGTCCCAGAAGAACACAAGGACTACCTGTCCGTGGTGGTCACCGAGAAGAAGCGGCGCACCATTGAGCCAGTAGTCCCCGAGCAGTTCCCGCGCCACGACACGGCGCGGCATGATCTCTTGAATGGTCATATTCGTGCGAAAAATATACCCATTCAGGGGTTGAATTGCAAACAAGGGGGAGGCGCGCAGGAAATCGCCACTGCAAGGCGCAAAAAAACCTCTCTTTCGCTCCCACAACGGCGCGAAGGCCCAAACGAAGAAGAAAACGTGATCTGCCAGAAACGGCGCCGCAGCGCCCTGGCGAGAGCCTTCGTGCGGCTCTAGAGCAGCCGCGAAGAGAGGAGTTTGAGGGTCGTGAGGATGATGATCGTAATGAACACCGGCCGGATGAAACGGGTCCCCCGCTTCACCACCATACCGGAACCCAAACGTGCCCCGGTGATCTGTCCCGCCGCCATAACGATACCCGGCAGCCACAGGACGTAGCCACCAACAGCGAAGACGATGAACGAAATGATATTGCTCGTGAAGTTCATGACCTTCGTGTATCCCGTGGCCTTTCGCAGGTCGAAGCCCAGGCCGAGCACGAACGCGATCGCCCAGAACGTCCCAACCCCCGGTCCGAAGAAGCCGTCGTAGGATCCCAGGAGGAGGCCGAACACCACGGAGAATGCGTTGCGGGTCATGCGGGCCCGCCGTGCGGCACTGCCGAGATCGGGCGAGACGAGCATCAGGACCGCGATGGCGAGAAGCAGGAACGGAATGATCACGTTGAGTGCCGCAGGATCGACCTGTTGCACAGCGAAGGTGCCCGCCGCGCTCCCCACGAATGTCCAGATGATCCCGGGGAGGGCATCAGGGAGGCTCACGACCTCCGAGCGGACGAAGTGCCGCGCCGCGGTGAAGCTGCCGAAGCTCGCCTGGAATTTGTTCGTGCCCAGCACCATCGGTGGGGGCACACCGATGGCGAGCAACATCGGCACCGTCACCAACCCTCCGCCGCCGGCGATGGCGTCGATCCACCCCGCAAGGAACGCACCTGCGAACAGCACCGGGTACATCCAGAGGGCGACGTCGAAGGTCATCGGCGCCGGTCGAGCTTCTTGCCGTCCACGACGACGACGAACTCGCCCTTCATATCCTTGCTGCCGAGCTGACGATAGAGCCCGGCCGCCGTGGCATGAAAGATCTGTTCATCCGGCATGGTGAGGTTGAACGCGAGGCAGCACCGCCGCGTCTCCCCGAACGTCTCGGCGAGGTCACGCAGCAGCGAAGAGAGCCGGTATGGCGTTTCCATGATCACGATGGTGCGTTGCTCCTGCAGGAGCTGGCGCAATTCGACACGCCGGCGTTCCTTCTTCGGCGAGAGCCATCCATAATACAGGAACTGATCGATGGCAAAGCCGGAAACGGTGAGGGCGGGCATCAGGGACGATGCACCCGGGACCGGCACGACCCGGATCTGTTGTTCCACGGCACGGCGGACGAGCATTTGTCCGGGATCGGAAAAGACCGGCGTGCCACAATCTGAGATGACCGCAACATTCTTGCCGGCGCACAGCAACTCGATGATCGTTTGTGTCGCAGCGGCTTCGTTGTGTTCGTTGAGCATCTCGAGCGGTTTGCTGATCTCCAGACGCCGCAACAGACGCTCCCCTTCCCGCCGTTCTTCACAGACAATGAGGTCGGCCTCGCGCAGGACCTTCAGTCCCCGGACGGTCATGTCGTCCGGATTCCCGATCGGTGTCGCGACCAGAGACAGGATGCCGTTCATGCCGCCCGGCCCTTCTCCACCGTTTCCCACGCCAGCAGGAGCAGCGCCGTGGCGGGCACGGCGATCAGCAATCCCACGAACCCGAGGAAGTAGCCGAACACCATCAGGCAGAGGATCAGCACAACGGGATGCAGGCCCACCTGCGGCCCGATGATCTTCGGACCCAGGACCGTGGCTTCCAGCAGCTTCTGGGAGATGTACAGGATGATGACGCCGACGACCTTGGTGAGTACGGGTTCGCCGCTGAACAGCGCGACCATGGAGGCAACGACGAGGCTGATGACCAGACCGACGTACGGGATGAAATTGAGTACCGCGGTCATCAGGCCGAGGACGAGGGCATAGTGCACGCCCATCAGCGAGAGGACCGTCGCCGAGAGGGCACCCTGGATGACCGCAACGATCGCCGCTCCGCGGAAATACGCACCCAGGACACCGTCGATGCGGCCCATCACCGAACGCACACGATCCTGCCGCCGTGCGGGGAATGACCGGTAGAACCGGGCGGAGATCGCGGGGAAATCCTTGAGAAGGTAGAAGACCACAAAGGGTATGATGACCGCGTTGATGATATGCAGCGCCACAGAGGTGACGCTGGTGACAAGGCCGAGCATCCCTTCCACCAGCCCGGTCATGATACCTTCGACGCGCGGAACGAGTTGCGTCTGCATCAGTTCCTGCACGCTGGAGGCCTGGATGCCGAATCTGCCGAGCAAGTCAACGATCGCACCGGACTCCAGCCAATCGTCCGCCTGGACAAGGAGCACGCGCACACCCGACAGGATCCCTTCGAATTGCACGACCACCAGCGGGAGAACGAAGATCACGACCGACGCGATGATGCCGACGAAGACCAGGACGATACCGGCGCTCCCGGCCCAGCGCGGGATCCCCCGTTTCGCCAACCGTCCCACGAGCGGATCGAAGATGTATGCGAGGAGATACGCGAACAGGAACGGCGCCAGGATGCCGAACAGTGTGTTGAACGCCCAGAGTCCGACGAGCAGCGCTGCAAGGATGAGCGAGCGGCGGACGAACTCGTGGTCGCGATAGGGCAAGAGAAGGAAGACCGCTCCCGCAAGGAGGACGAAAGGAGACAGGATCGAGGATACCGTGAGTGCGACCGCGACGAGGGCGAGAAGCGCGAGAATGTGAAAGAGAGTCTCGGGCCGGACGGGTACGGCAGGTTCAGGGGGTGGCGGTGGCTGGACCGGGGGTGGTTCGCTCCGCACGGACCTGACGGGCGCCGGGTTCCGACGACGTGGCATGCTCACCTCCCTGTATGACCGAAACCACCTGCACCGCGCTGCGTGTCCTCCAGCGAATCCCGCTCTTCCCATTCGGCACGCACGAACGGCGCGATCACCATCTGGGCGATACGTTCTCCGCGCTGGATCACGAACGGTGCTTTGCCGAAATTGCTGAGGATGATCCTGACCTCACCGCGGTAATCGGAGTCGATGGTTCCGGGAGAGTTGAGCACCCCGATACCGTGCTTGATGGCGAGTCCGCTGCGTGGCCTGACCTGTGCTTCAAACCCCGGGGGGACGGCGATCGCAAATCCCGTGGGCACGAGCACCGTCTCACCCGGCGCAACGGTCATGGGGGCGTCGACCGCGGCGCGGATATCCATGCCCGCCGAGCCTTCGGTGGCATAGCCCGGCAGCGGCACATCGTGCGTGGCGGGAGAGAGGCGTGTGATCGCTATCTTCATGCGCCTGCCCGGACCCGCAGGTGTTTTTCGAACTCCTCGGGGAAGCGTTTGAGGAAGCTCTGCACCGGCCAGGCTGCGGCATCACCGAGGGCACAGATCGTGTTCCCCTCGATGTTGTTCGCAACGTTCAGCAGCAGGTCCATGTCCGCCCCGGCCGCATCGTTGTGCGCAAAGCGGTGGAGGATCTTCTCCATCCAACCGGTCCCCTCGCGGCACGGCGTGCACTGGCCGCAGGATTCATGGTGATAGAAATGTGCGATGCGCGCAAGCACCGGCACGAGGTCCGTGTCCTCATCCATGACGATCAATCCGGCGGTACCGACGGACGACCCGGCGGCCTTGAGGCTGTCGGCATCCATACAGACGCCTTCGATGTTCTCGCCGCGCAGGATCATCGTGGAGGAGCCACCCGGGATGATGGCTTTGATCTTCTTGCCACCCGGAACGCCACCCGCATAGTTATTGATGATGTCGAGGATCGGCACGCCGGTCGGCATCTCGTACACACCCGGCTTGTTCACGTGTCCGCTCACGCCCACGAGGATCGGGCCAGGATGTTTCGGTGAACCGATCTTCGCATAGGCTTCGGCCCCGAGGCGGAGGACGACGGGCACATTGGCGATGGTCTCGACGTTGTTGATCGTCGTCGGGCAACCCCAGAGTCCGTTCTGTGCCGGAAAGGGCGGCTTCACGCGCGGATACCCGCGCTGCCCCTCGAGGGAATTCATCAGCGACGATTCCTCGCCGCAGATGTAGGCGCCGGCGCCGCGATGCAGATACAGGTTCGTGCTGAAGCCCGAGCCCATGATGTTCGCGCCGATGTACCCTTTGGCATATGCCTGGTCGACCGCCTTCTGCAGGAGGTCGATCCAGTGCTTGTACTCGCCGCGGATATAGATGTACGCAGTGGTGATGCCCATCGCATAGCAGGCGATCATAGCGCCTTCAATGAGCAGATGCGGATTGCATTCGAAGATCTGGCGGTCCTTGAAGGTGCCCGGCTCGCTCTCATCCCCGTTGATGCACAGATACTTCGGCTTCGGCGAATCCTTGGGCATGAACGTCCACTTCAGGCCTGTCGGGAAACAGGCGCCGCCGCGCCGCGAAGGTTGGAGCGCTTCACCTCGTCGGTGATGGCTTCAGGGGTCTTGCCCAACGCGGCGCGAAGCTGGGCGTAGCCGCCGTGGGCTTCATACACTTCGATCGTGTGCAGGTCGGGGATCGGAGGGAGGATGAGGGGTTCCATGCTATTTCAGTCCCTCCAGGATGACATCCACCTTCTGCGGATCCAGATTCTCATAGTACCTGTCGCCGATCTGCATCGCCGGTGCGGTGCCGCAGGAGCCGAGGCATTCCGCCTCCACGAGCGTGAAGCGCCGGTCCGGGGTGGTTTCGCCCACCTTGATGGCCAGGCGGTTCTCGATGTGCGTGAGGATCCGTTCGCTGTTGCGGAGCATACAGGAAACGTTCGTGCACACTTCGATCTTGTGGCGGCCGACCGGCTGGCGGTTGAACATGGTGTAGAACGACACCACGCCAAACACGTGATGGTCCGGGATGCTCAGAAGGCGTGCGATGTACCGCATCCCGTCTTCCGAGATCCAGCCGTGCTCACCCTGCCACATCCACAGGGCCTCGAGGACCACTGCCTGGGGATGGGGGTAGCGCTTCTTCAGTTCGTCGATGCGCCGGAGATTCTCCTCCGACAAACGTGCCGCGTGTGTCTCGCTCATAGGGCCTTTGCTGTGGGGTGCACAGGCAGGGCGGCATGTGCCGCCCCCTGCGTGTCTTATTTATCTGCTTCACCCATCACAGGATCCAGACTGCCGATCACTGCGACGATATCAGAGATCATGCCGCCTTTCAGCATGATCGGGAGTGCCGAGAGGTTGCAGGTCGAGGGGGAACGGATCTTCATCCTCCAGGGATGGCCCGTGCCATCCGAAACGATGTAGAACCCCAACTCGCCTTTCGACGACTCGATCGCCTGGTAGACCTCGCCGACCGGAGGATTGATGCCCATATTGATGAGCATGAAGTCGTGGATCAGCTCCTCCATCTTCGTATAGGTGCGTTCCTTCCCGGGCAGCACCTTCTTGGTCTCGAACAGATTGTACGGGCCCTCGGGGAGTGCATCCAGCGCCTGCCGGAGGATCTTCGCGCTTTCACGGATCTCCGCGAGGCGCACATAGAACCGCGCCAGCGCATCGCTCTCGGTGAGCGTGATGACGTTGAAGTCGAGCTCGGGGTACACAAGGTACGGCTGGTCGCGGCGAAGGTCACGCGGAACACCCGCGGCACGGAGCACCGGGCCGGTCACGCCCCAGGCGATCGCATCCGCCGGAGAGATGTACCCGACATTCTCGCAGCGGTCGACGAAGATCTTGTTGCGCTGGAGGAGTGCTTCGACCTCCTTGAGGTCGGTCTCCATATGGTCCAGATACGTGCGGAGCATCGTGGTGCACTGCGGCACCCAGTCCTGCTGGAGGCCACCGATGCGGGCGTAGCTTGTGGTGAACCGTGCGCCGCAGAGGACGTCGTAGATGTCCAGCAACTTCTCACGCTCGCGGAAGGCCCAGAGAAGGATCGTGAGCGCACCCACATCCATCGCCATACTGCCCACGCCGACGAGGTGCGAGGCAATGCGCGCCATCTCGCACACCAGCACACGGATGAACTGGGCGCGGCGGGGAGCCTCGATGCCGGCGAGTTTCTCGACCGCCAGCACATACGCAACGTTGTTCGACAGCGGCGAGAGGTAATCCAGGCGGTCGGTGTGCGGGATGAACTCGTGATACGTGGAGCCTTCCGCGATCTTCTCGTAGCCGCGGTGCAGATAGCCGAGTTCCGGAACGGCAGCGAGCACCGTCTCCCCATCCAGCTTGATGAGCAGCCGGAGCACGCCATGGGTCGCAGGGTGCTGCGGACCCATATTCAGGATCATCGTATTATCGAGCGGGTCGTCAAGAAGGACCGCAGTATCCTGATCTTCCAGCGCTGCCAGGATCTGGCTGCGGCGTGGTTCGTGTGATGATTTTGCTGGCACGGATGATTTCCGATGGTCGTGATTCAGGTGACGGTCCCCTGTCAACGCCGGGGCAGTGGCAGAGAGTCGGGTATCCCCATGGTCGGGAAATCCTTGCGCAGGGGGAAATGCTCGAACTCCTCGGGCATGTACATCCGGCGCAGGTCGGGATGCCCCTTGAACGTGATGCCGAACATGTCGAACGTTTCACGCTCGTGCCAGTTCGCCGACGCCCAGATGCCGGTGACGCTGTCCACGACCGGCGGGTCCGCATCGACGGGCACACGCAGCCGCACATAGCGTTTGTGCGTCAGAGAGTAGAGGTGATAGACCACCTCGAACCGCTGCTCCGCCCGGAAACGGTCCACCGCCGTGATGTCGATGGCCATGTCCACCGCGAATGCCGGGTCGGACTTGAGCACATTGCAGACGGTCAGCAACCCGGACGCGTGAACGATGATCGTGAGTTCACCACGGAACTCCGATGTACCGGCGATGGCATCCGGACAGAGTTCCTTGAGACGGTCGAGCACGGCCTGGGTCATGACGCGGATTCCGGGATGAAGATCTTTTCATTGCGTGCACTCTGTCGCCCGTCTGTTCGCGCTGCACCTTCTTCTGCAATTCCATGAGCGCGTTCAACAGGGCTTCGGGGCGCGGCGGGCAGCCTGCCACGAACACGTCGACCGGGATGAACTGGTCGATCCCCTGCACGACGGAATAGGAACGGAACATGCCGCCGGAGGAGGCACACGCTCCCATGGAGATCACCCACTTGGGTTCCGGCATCTGGTCGTAGATCTTGCGCACCACCGTGGACATCTTGTAGGTCACCGTGCCGGCGACGATCATCACGTCGCATTGGCGGGGTGTGAACCGCATGACCTCGGAGCCGAACCGGGAAATATCGAACCGCGGCGACGCCGTGGCCATCATTTCGATGGCGCAGCAGGAGATCCCCATCGGCATCGGCCACAGGGAATTCTTCCGCGCCCATGCGATCACCTGATCCAGTGTCGTGGTCAGGAACCCTTCACCCTGCAGATTGTCTATACCCATCGCTCCACCTTCCCTTCCCTCTCACGATTGTCAATCTTCCATTGACAATCGTCGATCCATCAATTGCCTGGCTTTCATCGCCAGTCCATCCCTCCCTTTCTCCACTCATAGATCAGCCCGATCACCAGGATCACGAGGAAGAACATCATCCCGATGATGCCTGCGGGGGCGAGCTGGCGGAAGACGACCGCCCAGGGGTACATGAACACGATCTCGATATCGAAGACGATGAACAGCATGGCCACCAGGTAGAACTTGACCGAGAAGCGTTCGCGGGCCGTGCGGACCGGCTCCATGCCGCTCTCATAGGTGGAGAGTTTCTCTTCTGTCGGTTTGCGGGGGCCGAGAAACCGGTTGATGTTGGCGAACACGACCCCGGCAACGACGCCGATGAGGATCATGATCGCTATCGGAATGTATTGTTCCATTGCTCCAGCCACGCGTTCGGGGAGAAAACACGCCTTTAGGTACGAAATGTACCGAAAACGGCCACGAATGTCAACGAATCGGGGGGACCATTGCCCCTCCGGGAACACCGCTCCCTACAGGATCCAACGATCCCCCCGGATGATGTAGTTCCATACCCCGGGCAACGTATGATGCCCGGGACCGGCTCTTAGCTGATCCCTTCGTACATATTATCGATCAGATGGCCATACCGTTCTTCGATCACCTTCCTCCGCACCTTCTGGGTGGGGGTCAATTCCCCTTCCTCGATGGAGAATTGCTTTTCCAGGAGGGTGAACCGCCGCACGCGTTCGTAGTTCGCCATGTCTTTCTGGATATCGTTGATCTCGGTGTCGATCAGGTCATTGATGGACGGATCCTTCACCAGGTCGGCAATGGAGGTATACGGGATATTGCGGGAATCGGCGTATTCCTTCAAGGAGTCGAAATCCGGCACGATCAGCGCCGTCAGGAACATCCGCCTGTCGCCGATGAGCATGAACTGCTCGATGTACTTGCTCGAAAGGAAGAGGTTCTCGATCGGCTGGGGAGCGATGTTCTTGCCCCCCGAGCTCACGAAGAGATGCTTCTTCCTGTCAGTGATGTGGATGAATCCCTCGGAGTCGATGAGGCCGATATCGCCGGTGTGCAGCCAGCCGTCCTCGTCGATCGCCTGGCGGGTCGCTTCCTCATTATTATAGTAGCCCTTCATGATGTTCGGCCCGCGGGCCAGGATCTCACCGTCCCCGGCGATCTTCACCTCCACACCCGGGATGGCGTGGCCGACAGTTCCGAACTTATAGCGGTTGATCTGGTTCACGGAGATGACCGGTGAGCTCTCGGTAAGGCCGTATCCCTCGATGATCGCCAGGCCGACAGCCTCGAAGAACTCCCCGAACTCCTTGCCGAGCGCCGCACCGCCGGACACAAAGAAGCGCATCTTGCCGCCGGTGCGCTCGCGCAGTTTGGAATACACGAGAGCGTTGGCGATCGCGCGCTGGAGCCGGAGGAAGAGCGGCACCGACCCCGCACGCACGGCGCGCGCATAGCGATGACCGACGTCGATCCCCCAGTAAAAGATCCTCTTCTTAAGAGGCGAGCCGGCGTCCACCTGCTTGATCACCCTGCTATAGATGCGTTCGAAGAGCCGTGGGACCGTCGTGATGATCGTGGGATTCACTTCCAGCATATTGTCGCGCACGGTATCCACGCTCTCGGCATAGGCGATGGTCGCCCCACAGGCCAATGCCGTATAGTACCCGGCCATCCGCTCGAAGGTGTGGCTCAATGGGAGGAATGACAACATCGTATCGGCCGGGCCGAAATCGATCACCTGCGCAGAGCTGATGACATTGCTCACCAGGTTGTTGTGGGTGAGCATGACGCCCTTCGGGACCCCTGTGGTGCCCGATGTATAGATGATGGTCAGCAGGTCGTCGGGCTTCACCTTCGCAATGCTCTTTTCCAGCATCTCCGGATGGTCGGCCCGGTACCGGGCGCCTTCCTCCATGACGGAGGTCCAGCCCACGGTATCCGGTTCGGGGATCGGCCCCTTCTCGACGATGAGGATCACCTTCTCGAGGGTCTTGATCTCCGGATAGGCGCGCATCACTTTGTTGAGCTGGAACTGGTTGGAGACGATGGCGAGCTTCACCCCGCATCATTGAAGATGAACTCGATCTGTTTCGAGGTCATCGTGGGGTACAGCGGCACATCCACCGCCCCGAGCGCGACGATCGCCTGATCGGCGATGATCCATTCCGGCCGGTTCTCGGACACGATCGCGACACGGTCGCCGCGTTCGACGCCGAGCGCCGCCAATCCGTTCGCGAATGTTTCCACGCGCGCATGCAGGTCACTGTAGCTGATCCCTTTGTACGAGCCCTCTGACTTATACCGCACAACGGGGCGCGTTTCACCAGCGAACTTCGCAGTCAGCCTCTGGAACAACTCCGGGATCGTACGGAACTCGACCGCAACTGCCATGAGGGGATTCCTGCTTGTGTGGAGGAGAGGGGGTTAGGCACCCCATAATAGGGCAGGCATGTTACAAATGCAAGGCGGCGGGATCATCTTCGTGAGAGCGGATCGCGGTGTGGTCAAATGTGACCAGCGCATGAATGATGTAAAGTCATGTGACGAAAGACGCAAATATTAACTTGACTTCTCTCCCACATGCTCGTATATTTTTTCCGCCAGTCTCAAGCAATGCTGAAATTGATTACTGGAAGTGTAAGCTATTACAGGCCTTTTTGAGATCGCCATCAGTGCCGGATCCTCGGGTCTTCGGAATGTCAGCAGAGGTTTCCATTCCAGCTACAGACACCACTACAGGCCGGCGAATCACCTGTTGTTGACATCGAGCTCATGCTTCTCCGTTCCGCATCCAGGACGGATGTGGTTGATTGTTCTTGATTCTCGCATACGTTCAGGGAGTCCTTTACATGGCACGCAAGGAAACGATGACCGGTTCCGCCCAGACAACCCGCTATGCTTCTCCGATCCCCCCCGCATTTCCGATGAACGAATCCGTCATGGACCTCGCCCTTGATTGCCGCGACTATTACGGCGAGAACGAGCTGGCAGCGGATGTCCTCCGGTCGAAGTACCTTGCACCCTCCGAGCAGGGGCCGATGCATCTGTGGGACCGCATCGCACGCGCCGTTGCATCGGTCGAACAGACGAACAAAGATGAATGGCACAAACGGTTCCTCGAGATCCTGTTCGACTTCACGTTCGTGCCGGGCGGACGCGTGATGCATGGTGCCGGACGCGAAGATGCACGCCGCCGCCCCACCCTGTCGAACTGCTATGTGATCCCGATCGAAGAGGACAGCCTCGAAGGTATCTATCGCGCCCTGAGTGAATCCGCCATGGTCTACAGGACCGGTGGTGGTGTGGGTGTGGACCTCTCCATGCTGCGGCCCGAGGGGGCCCAGGTGAACGCAACGATCGATCATTCTCCCGGCGCGACCGCGTTCATGAACCTGTTCAGCGAAAGCACGAACACGGTGTCGCAGGCAGGCCGCCGCGGCGCCCTCATGCTCACGATGCGTGTCGACCATCCCGATATCGAGCACTTCATCACGATCAAGAACGACGCACGGCGCACACGCGTCCAGTATGCGAACATCAGCGTCCTCATCACCCATGAATTCATGGACGCCGTCAGCAACGACCGCCCCTTCGAGCTGCGCTGGAACGGCAAGGTCTACCGCACGATCAACGCGCGCGAGCTCTGGTTCAAGATCGTGAAGAACGCCCATGCCTCGGCGGAACCCGGCATCATCTTCTGGGATACGATGCGGGATCATCACAATGTGGAGTACGCGAACCCGCTGGTCAGTACCAACCCGTGCGGCGAGCAGCCTCTCGCCGCCTACACGGCATGCAATCTGGGGAACATCAACCTCAGCAAGTTCGTGGATGCTTCAGGACAGTTCGACTATGAGCGCCTCGCCGAGGTGGCCCGCGTGGCAACGCGCTTCATGGACGACATCATCGAATACAACATGGACAACCACGCGCTGGACAAGATCAAGAAAGCCGTGGCGTCCGACCGCCGTATCGGGCTCGGTATCACCGGCCTCGCCGATGCGCTCATTCTGATGAAGATCCGCTACGATTCGCAGGCGGCCCTGGATGAAACGGACCGTATCATGCGTGTCATCCGCGACGAGGCGTATCGCACCTCCATCGCCCTGGCCCGGGAAAAGGGCGCCTTCCCGCTCTTCCAGTGGGAAGGGTTCTCACGCAGCAAGTTCATCCAGGGCCTCCCGGCCGACATCCAGGCCGATATCAAGAAGTACGGCATCCGGAACAGCACCGTGCTGACCGTCCCGCCCGTCGGGACCGGCT
Organism: Ignavibacteriota bacterium; assembly: GCA_016707525.1. Classification (NCBI taxonomy): domain Bacteria; kingdom Pseudomonadati; phylum Ignavibacteriota; species Ignavibacteriota bacterium. The sequence goes on along the minus strand of JADJHP010000002.1, from coordinate 264,042 downwards.
CCATCGTGGCGCAGACCAGTTCCGGTATCGAGCCGGTGTTCTGCACGAGCTACCGCCGCCGCGTGAAGAATCACGACGGCGAGACCTTCACCGAATATAAGGTCTATCATCCGCTGGTGAAGAAGCTCTTCGGCGATGATGTGAGCCTGCCCGATTTCGTCGTGACCGCCCACGACATCGACCCGTATTTCCGGGTGAAGATGCAGGGCGTGATCCAGCGCTATGTGGACAGCAGCATCTCCTCGACCGTGAACCTCGCCGAAGATGTCTCCGTGGAGACCGTCGGGGATATCTACATGACGGCATACAAGGCAGGGTTGAAGGGCATCACGGTGTACCGCGAAGGAAGCCGCGAAGGCATCCTGCAGACCGAAGAGTATGTGAAGAAGCAGGCCGCGCAGGAAGCGGCACGGGCCGCGGCACCCCATCCCGTGGTGAAGGGACCCCGCCAGCGCCCGAACCGCACCCACGGCGTCACGGAACGGGTGAAGACCGGCGAAGGCTACCTCTACGTGACGGTGAACGAGGATGAGAACGGGATGTGCGAAGTGTTCACGACCATCGGCAAGGCGGGCGGGAATGCGGCAGCACAGAGCGAAGCGATTTCGCGCCTGATCTCGCTCGCCCTCCGTTCAGGCATCGAAGCACGTGAGGTCGTGAAGCAGCTCAAAGGCATCTCCGGACCGTCGCCGGTGTGGGACGGCCAGGGCGGCATGATCATGTCGACGCCCGATGCCATCGGCAAGGTGCTGGAGCGCTATCTCGAGGAACGTGATGCGATCGTGGCGGGACGCATCGTGCAACCTTCATCCGTGCAGGCCACCCCGCCGTCACCGGCACATGTGCATGCACCGGTCCACGCGAACACGACCGTCACACGCTCCACCTGCCCCGAATGCGGCAGCACGGTGGAACATGTGAGCGGGTGCGTGGTGTGCTACCAGTGCGGATGGTCGAAGTGCTGAAGGGGCTGTACGAGAGAAGAGCGAAGAAAGAAGCAGTGCCGTGAAATACGAAAAGGGCAAGAGAAGCGGAATCTCTCTTGCCCTTTTCCCTATGCAGGCCCTGCCCCCGTTCCCTTCTCCTGCTCCCTACGTCCTTCTCCCTTGCATCACAACGCGCCCTTCACCAACTTCTCGAACTCCTGCTCCGTCACCGACCCGACGTGCTTGCTCAGGATGTTCCCCTTCCGGTCCACGACGAACGTCGTCGGGATCCCTTCGATCCCGCCGTACAGATCCGCGAGCGCACCGTCACCGATCACGATGGGATAGTTGATCGGGTTCTTCGCCAGCCACGGCTTCACATCGTCCCACCCCCCGCGGTCGAGGGAAATGCCGACGATCTCAACACCCTTCGCCTTGTACTTGTCATAGACCTTCATCATGCCCGGGATCTCACGGCGGCACGGACCGCACCACGTCGCCCAGAAATTCACGATCACGACCTTTCCCTGGAGCTGCTTCAGCTCAACGGTCTTCCCGTCGGCCGTCTTCAGTGTGAAGTTCGGCGCGGGATCGGCGGCGAGAGCAATGCCGGCGGTGAAGCCCAGGAGCAGGACTGCGGAAGCAAGGATATGGAACAGTTTCATGGACACCTCATCAGGATAATGACTGTTGAATGGACGACCCGTGCGACCTGTACCGTATGAACACTGATACGACTACCGGCGTTCCTTGCCCAGTTTTTTCACGTATGGTTTTCCCCAGGAATCCATGAACGCCACAACCTTACCCGTATCATAGCCCTTGCCCGACTCGAGTTCGCCGGTGTTCTGCGAGTGCAGGAGCATGCCGTTCTCGTCCAGGACGAACAGGTGGGGGTAGCCGGAGATCTTCGGGAACCCCGAGAGGAATCGCTCGTTCTTCTGCTGGGGGCTATAGTGCACTTTGACGACCACGAAGCCCTGGTGCAACTGGTCCGCCAGATCGGGGTTCTTCATGAACAGCGTGTCGAGCCTGTGGCACCAGATGCACCACTCGCCGCCGACGTCCAGGAGGATCCGTTTCCCGGTACGCTTCGCTTCACCCATCGCGACCTTCACGTCGGCCTCGGGATCCCGCGCGGGGTCGAACTTCTCCACCGCCGCGGCCTTCACACCCTTGCCGGACCCCTGTGCCCGGAGGGAGCCGGTCCACACCACCACGCACAACGCAAGCACCACCAACGCAAGCCCCTGCTTCATCGCATCTCTCCTCATTGACCATCCACTGTATTCGACTCGTCCCTTTCGTGCGCCATCAACCCACAAGGCCCGGCATTCCGGACGCACCGGCCCTGATCAGAGCACATCATGAAATGTACGAAGGGAGGGGACATGATGCAACCCGGTCGGGAAGCGGAGTGCGGGGTGACCACTGCCGGACCGGTGGCGAATGTGGGGTGACCAGCGCCGGACCGGTGGCGGAATGCGTCGTGATGGCGGCCATATCGATTGTAGGGGCGGTGCATGCACCGCCCCTCCATGCGGAAACGCCGCTATTCGTAACGGAGGCTCTCTACCGGATCCACGGCAGCTGCCCGGCGCGCCGGGAAGTAACCTGCCAGCAATCCGATGACCATGAGGACCCCACCCGTCAACAGCATCGTTCCCACGGAGAGGATCGGTTTGCCCAGGAATCGCATCGCCCCATCATCCGAAGGGAGGAGCTGTACGATGGCGATGACACCCCAGGATATGAACATGCCGAGGGCCCCGCCGATCACGGCAAGAAGGAGGGCTTCAAAGATGAACTGCGCATGGATGTGACGGCGCCGGGCGCCGACGGCCAGCCGGATGCCGATCTCGCGCGTCCGCTCCTTCACCACCACGTACATCACGTTGGCGACGCCGACGCCGGCGATGAGCAGGGTAAGGAACCCGACGCCAAAGAGGAACATCGCCACGCCCGTGCCGATCTTCCGGCTCATCTTTTCGCCTTCAATGAAATCCCAGATGAACAGGGTTCGTTCATCATCAGGGTGGAAATGATATTTCCGCGCCAGCACCCGGAAGATCTCCTTCTTCACTTCCTCCTGGCGTGCCGGGTCGCCGGGCCGCACCACGAGAGAATTCACATACTGCCACCCGAACATGGTGCGCATGGTCGAGTTCGGCATGATGGCCCGACGGCTGTCCGGACCGTTGTTCATACTCGTCTGGATCTTGTTCTGGATGATGCCGATCACCGTGAACGGCACCCGCTCCAGCATCACGGTCTGTCCGACCGGGTCCTGGGTGCCAAAGAGGTCTCTGGCGATCTCATCGCCCAGGACGAGAACACGCCGCTGGCCGGCCACATCCCTGTCGTTCAGGAATCGCCCGCCGGCCGCCGGATACATCCGGCGCATTTCTTCAAACGCAGGGTCGACCCCCTCACATTCCGTGTTCGTGGAGTTCTTCCCGACAGCGAGGCGGACGCCGGCCCGGTACTGCGCGGTGACCTCGGCGATCGAGGGAATGGCCGCGAGCAGCAACGGTGCATCCTCTTCGCTGAGCCGGATGCGCCTCCCCTTCGGGACCCCGTCATACGCCATACCGGTCTCACCGCCGTAGAGGATCATGATCTGGTTCCCGGCGTTCATCAGACCATTCAGCATCTGCGTGCCGAGGCCCTCACCGAACGAGAGGAGCAGGACCACGGCGATCGTCCCCCACGTCATCGCCATGATGGTCAGGAATGCCCGCGTCCGCTGCGAGTTCAGGTCCTGGAGAAAATCGTTGAACAATTCACGCCACATGATGTTCCGGTCCTCTCAGGTGCGCAGACAGTCGACGATCGTGAGATTGGCGGCGCGGCGTGCGGGCATGAGCCCGGCCAGAAGGCCGACGACCGCAAGGACCGCCGCAGTGACGAGCGCCACCTCGATGGAGATCTCGGGAGCCCCAACGAACTCACGGATCGGGATCTGCTGGAGCGCCTGGGTAATGCCGTAGGCGATCACGAACCCGACCGAGGAGCCCAGCAGGATGATGAACATCGTTTCCATGAAGAACTGCATGATGATGTCCCGCTTCCTCGCCCCCACCGCCCGTTTGATCCCGATCTCCCTGGTCCGTTCCTGGACCACGATATACATGATGTTGGCAACACCCAATCCGCCGACCGCGAGCGTGAAGCTGCCGATGATCCCCATGAAGATGTTGAACGCGAGAAAGAACACGAACAGGAACTCCTCCATCTCCGCCGTGTTCCAGATGAACACGGCATCCTTGTCCGCCGGGTCGAACTTGTACTTGCGCCCCAGCACCGCGCGAACGTCCTCCATCGTGGCTTCCGAACGCATCGGGTCCTTCGTGGTGAGGACGATATTGCTCAGCCCCGACTCCCCGAACACCGCGGCAAAGGTCGTGGAAGGGATGAAGACCCGGTCCGCATCACGCCTGTTGTACGATGAATTCTGGATCTTCTTCTGCATCACGCCGATCACGGTGAACGGCACAGCGCCGACGTACACCAATCTGCCGATCGGGTCGGTCTCACCGAACAGCAGCCGGGCGGTCTCGTCGCCCAGCATGGTCACGCGCCGGCGCTCCTTGACATCGAGGTCGTTGATGAAACGCCCGCCGGGCGCCGCGATGATGTTCCGGATATTGGCGTAGACGGGAATGATGCCGGAGATCGCCGGATTGATGATATTCTCACCCACGCGGACGGAGGTCTCGTTCCGCATGTACTCCGGACTGATCTCCTTCACATCCGGGACCTGCGTCATGATCAGGCGCACATCCTCTTCCCGCAACGGGATGGGGCGGTCGACACCAAATCCCTGCCACGGCTTCGTCGTCCTGCCCGGCCAGAGGATCGCGACGGATTCGCCGATGCCGTGCATATTGATCGAGAGCTGCTTCTTGAAACCCATGCCAAAGGCAAGAAGGACCACGATCGCCACGGTGCCCCAGATGATGCCGAACACGGTGAGCGCGGTGCGGAGCTTCTGTGCACGCAGATCGCGGATGAACTCCCGGAGCGTATTGAGCACGCCGCTCATTCGATCTTCTTCACCGGTTTCTCGAGGATCTCCTGGCCGAGCGCCAGGCCCGACAACACTTCGATCCTGATCGCATCGCTCAACCCGGTCGTGATCTGCCGCTCTTCTTCGCCGGACGTGCCGGCCGGGATCTTGACGAATGCTGAATCGTTGCGGAACGTCACACACCGCTCGGGGATCGTGAGCACGCTGTCCTTGCGCTGGATGAAGATATTGGCATTCGCCGAAAAACCCGCACGGAGGGTGGCATTGCTCCCCCGCGGAACGGTGACCTCGATCGGGAACACGGTGGCAGCTTCCTTCTTCTCGGCCTTGAGGGAGATCTTGGAGAGTGTCCCGGCGATCTTCGCCAGCGGCAGGGCACCGATCTTCAGTTCCGCCTCCATCCCCTCGCGCAACCGGCCGACATCGATCTCGTCCACAGAACCCTTGAACACCAGCCGCTCCATGTTCGCCATCTTCATCAACACGGTGCCTTCCTGATAGGAGGTCAGGGGGGTGACGGGATCACCGACCTCAACCGTCTTGCTCAGGACGTAGCCATCGATGGGAGCCTTGATGATGGACTCGATGTGGGTATTTTCGATGGTCACCTTCCCGCTTTCGAACAGCGCCAGGCGCTCGCGGGAGATCTTCAACTGCAGCTGGGCCTCGTTGAACTTGCGCTCGAACTCTTCGTACTCCCTGTCGGAAGAAAGCTCTTTCTTCTTCAGCGATTCCTGCCGGACCTTCTCTTTGGTCAAATTCACCATCTCCACCTCGCGGAGCTGGACCTGCCGTTTGGCATCTGCCAGCTCCAGCGGCGTCGGATCCGGTTTCACCTCCAGCAGAGGCTGCCCGGCCTTGACGAATGCTCCCGCATCGGCGAAGATACGGCTGACCACCCCCGACACCTTCGATTTCACGGAGATCTCATTCTCCGGCTCGATGGTGCCGACGGCAAGGGCCTTATCGACGATATTGTCGCGGGTGACTTTGATCCGTACCGGGCCTCCATCGGCCTCACTGTTGGAACGCCCGAAAACCAGGTAGGCCGCTCCTGCCAGGGCAACGACGACAACTCCACCCATGATCAGACGGGATCTCTTCATGTGCAAACCTCCGGGGAAACGCAGGAAAAGGGATCGGTAACTACCCCTCCTTGTACGGGCAAAAAGCGCCTCCGGTTGCGGTTTCGTAGAACTCCAGGGCGGGTTTTTGTGTTACAGACCCATATGGGGGGTCCCTCCGCGGTTGGCTTGCTTCCAGCTGGAAAATCCGCTATAATCGGGACACCAATTCCACCATCCCTGTACCAATCACCAATGTGAGACATCCATGATCACCGTTGGACAGCAGTTCCCTGACTTCAACCTCGATGCGTGCGTTTCCCGCGAGAAGGGGAAGGAATTCTCATCCGTTTCCTACTCCGAGATCCAGAAGCAGAAGAAGTGGCTTGTCATCTTCTTCTGGCCGAAGGATTTTACCTTCGTCTGCCCGACCGAGATAAAGGGATTCAATGAGAAGTTCTCCGAGTTCCGTGATCGCGATGCGGTCCTCGTCGGCGGCAGTACCGATACCAGGAATGTTCATCTCGCATGGCGGAACAGCCATGCGGACCTGAAGGATCTGAAATTCCCGATGGTCGCCGATCATGCCAAGACCCTGACCACGGCCCTCGGGATCCTCACCGGCCCGGAACAGGTCGCACTGCGCGCGACCTTCATCGTGGATCCGGAAGGGATCATCCGCTGGGTCAATATCAATGACCTGGACGTCGGACGCAACGTGGACGAGACGATCCGCGTTCTGGACGCGCTCCAGACCGATGAGCTCTGCCCCTGCAACTGGCAGAAGGGCGAAGAAGTCCTTCACCCCTGATCCATGAGCACGAACACCGATCCGTCCCCCCCCCGCAGACAAAGCGGGGACGGACCTGTTCTCCGGCCGTGCGACCGGCAACTGTCCTGAACCAGAATGGCACCCATGGAAGAGACCCGTACAGACCTGCTGGCCGACCTTGGCCTGGCAGATGCATCGTACCCCGCGTTGACCGCCTTCGTAGCGGGAGACCACAAGTATATCCGTGACCTTCGCATCAATCTGAAGAACACGATCGGATCGGTCAATCTCGGTGGAAAGAAGCAGGCGTATCTCATCGCCCTCGCCGTGGCCGCCAACGAACGCGCCGCGGATCTTGCGGCATCCTTCTCCGCTTCGGCGAAGAATGAAGGCGCCACAGATGCCGAGGTCGCCGAAGCCTATGCGATCGCCTCCCTTCTGGCGACGCTCAACGTGTTCTACCGGTTCCGTCACTTCACCGACAACAAGCAGTATGAGACCATGCAGGCCGGGATCAAAATGACGATCATGGCGCGGCCGGTGCTCAGCAAGATGTTCTTTGAGCTCACCTCCCTCGTCGTCAGTGCCGTCAACGGTTGCCAGTCCTGCGTCAACAGCCACGAGATCGCCGTCCGCAACGAGGGGGGCACTCCGGAGCTCATTTTCGATGCGATCCGCCTTGGTGCTGTGGTCCGCGGACTGTGCGTGGCTCTGCACGCCGCACCGCCTGCAACGATCTGAAGCCTCCGGCGGAAAGTCCTGAGCCATGGCACAGGACGATCCGCTGGAAGCATTTCACCCCCTGGTGCGCCGATGGTTCCGGCGCGCCTATGGTGACCCGAGTCCGCCGCAGCGGCTCGGATGGCCCCCTATTGCCGCAGGCGAGAACACCCTCATCCTCGCCCCGACCGGGTCCGGTAAGACCCTCGCATCATTCCTCTGGGCCATCAATCACGTCGTCGAACAACTGCTCGACGCCCCGCTCGCTCCCGGCATCCGCATTCTCTACGTTTCACCGCTGAAAGCCCTCAACAACGATATTGCGCGTAACCTCGAAGCCCCGCTCGCAGGCATCAGAAAAGAAGCGCTGGAGGAAGGCATCGCCCTGCCGCCGATCCGCACGGCAGTGCGCACCGGGGACACGTCGACGCAGCAGCGCCGCGCCATCGCCACCGATCCACCGCATATCCTGATCACGACGCCGGAATCGCTCTACCTGATGCTGACGTCCCCGGTGACCCGCATGATCTTCCGCACACTCCAGTACGTGATCGTGGACGAGATCCACGCCGTGTGCGGGAACAAGCGGGGCGTCCACCTGTCGCTTTCCCTCGAACGGCTCCAGGAGATCGCGGACCAGGAATTGGTGCGCGTGGGACTCTCGGCAACGCAGCGGCCGCTCGAACGCATCGCGGAATTCCTCGGAGGGTTCGCGCCCGACCCGGGAGCACGGAAGGCTCTCTCCCACGCCCGGTCACGATCGTGGATGCAGGCAGGCGCAAAGAGATGGACCTGCAGGTGATCTGCGCACCGGATGACTTTTCTCTGTTACCGCAGGACAGCGTGTGGCCGCTGGTCTTTGATGAGATCATGGAGGACATCCGGTCGCACCGGACGACGCTCATCTTCGTGAACAACCGCCGTCTCGCGGAACGCGTGGCCGCCGCCCTGAACGAGCGGCTGACGGAGGTTCCCGGCCCGGTGACGCAACTCTACAATGTTCCCCGGTCCACCGCTTGGTCCGATCCGGACCATGCCCCGCAGCCCGTGGCGGACATCCCCCAACTCGTCCAGGCGTACCACGGCAGCATGTCGCGCGAGGCCCGCGAGGAAATGGAGCAGAAGCTCAAGGCCGGTGAACTCCGCGCACTGGTGTCCACCTCCGCACTGGAACTCGGTATCGACATCGGGACCGTGGACCTGGTCATCCAACTGCAGTCGCCACACGGGATCGCCCGTGGGTTGCAGAGGGTGGGCCGGTCCGGTCACCTCGTGAGCGCAACGAGCAAGGGACGCATCTACGCCAGCCACCGCGAAGACCTGGTGGAATCCATGGTCGTGGCCAGAGCAATGGCAGAGCATGAGGTGGAGATCACAACGATCCCGCAGAACTCGCTGGATGTCCTTGCACAACAGATCATCGCCATGGTCGCTGTGGAGCCGTGGCCTGTGGACAGATTGTTCAGCGTTGTCCGCCGCTCGGCATGCTACCACACGCTTTCACGTGATCTGTACATGCGGGTCCTGGACATGCTCGCGGGGCGCTTCGCTCACGAAGCGTTTCGAGACCTCCGGCCACGGATCTCCTGGGATCGCGTGAACAATATGCTCGCAGCGCTGCCCGGAACGCGCCATCTCGCGACGACGAGCGGCGGCACGATCGCGGACCGTGGCTATTTCGGTGTGTACCTGGAGGATGGACGCACACGGGTCGGCGAGGTCGATGAGGAGTTCGTGTATGAGAGCCGCACGGGTGACACGTTCCTTCTCGGTTCAAGTGTGTGGCGCGTCATGGACATCGACGCGAACCGCATCATCGTGTCGCCTGCGCCGGGCCAGCCCGCGAGGATGCCGTTCTGGCGTGGCGAAGGGATCGGCAGAAGTTTTGAACTGGGAAGCGAGATCGGTGCGTTCCGGCGCGAATTGGAGGCACGGGTCGACACGGCAGGCGCCCTTCCCTGGATCCAGAAAGAGTACCCCGTCGACCCCCGCGGCGCGTGGAACGTGCTCGAATACGCCCGACGCCAGAAGGAGGCCACCGGCTGCCTGCCGACGGACCGTCACCTCATCATTGAATCATTCCGCGATGAAGTGGGCGACCCGCGCGTCGTTGTGCATTGCTGCTTCGGCCGACGGGTGAACGGACTTCTTGGCCTGTACCTGGCCCATGTCATGGCAACCCGCACGGGCGTCGAACCGCAGATGCTGTACAACGACGATGGCATCCTGCTCCGGTGCCACGACGCCGACGAGATCCCGGTCGATCTCTTTGCGGGGCTCGTCCCGGAAGACGTGGAGCAGTTCGTCCTCGACGAGATCCTCCATGCCCCGCTGTTCGGGGGCCAGTTCCGGCAGAATGCCGGCCGGGCCTTGCTGATGCCGCGCGCCATGCCGGGCAAACGCACCCCTTTGTGGCTCCAGCGGCTCCGTGCGACCGATCTGCTCCATGCGGTCCGGCAGTTCGAAGATTTCCCGATCGTGATCGAGACGGTACGCGAAGTGTTGAACGACGTGCTGGACTTTCCGCGGTTCCGGGAGCTCCTGCGGCGGCTCGTGGATGGCTCTCTGACGGTTTCCACCGTGCACACCGAATTCCCCTCGCCCTTCGCGGCAGGACTCCTGTTCGATTTCATCGCCGTGTACATGTATGAATGGGACCAGCCCCGGCAGGACCGCCAGAGCCAGTACCTCACCCTCAACCGTGAACTGCTTGCATCGGTGGTCGACATCGAGGCGGTGGGCTCGCTGATCAAGCCCGAAGCGATCGCTGATGTGGAATCGGCACTGCAGCACGCACGGGAAGGATACCGGGCCCGCACGCCAGAAGAATTGATGGAACTGCTCGTGCGGCTCGGCGATCTTTCAGAAGAAGAGGTCGCTGAACGCGTGGAGGGAGATGCGCGGGCGATGCTCGAAATACTCGCCGGCAACGGGCGTGCGGCGCGGACGGACAGTACTCCAACGCCACTCTGGATCGCCGGGGAGAACAGCGCACAGTACGCCCGGATCACGGACGACGAAGCCTCGGCGGCAATACTTCGCAGGTTCGTGGAGCACCACGGGCCCGTCAGCACATCGGAGCTGGCACGGCGCTATGGCTTTTCCGAAGACCGCATCCACCGCGCAACGACACGCTGGACGAACGACCGTTCCATGGTGAAAGGGCGGTTCCGCCCTGCGCCGGAAGGGCGAACGGCGGAACAGGAATGGTGCTACAGGCCGAACCTGGAGACCATCCACAGGCGTTCGATCATCCTTCTCAGGAAGGAGATCCATCCCTGTACCCTTCCCGAATTCACCCGTTTCGCTATCGAATGGCATGGCGCGGTCCAGCCCCCGGCGTCAGCGGACCCGGTGCATGCACTCGAGCTCACATTGGACCATCTTGCCGGGCTTTCGCTTCCGGCGGAGTACTGGGAGATGCACGTGCTTCCGGCGTATCGCGCGAAGCATCCGCACCCGGACGCGCCCGCGCTCCCTGCGCTGCCGGGGTTCGTCTGGTGCGGCGATGGTCCCGGAAAGCTGCGCGTATTCCGACGTGGAGAGGGGGCCGTGTTCCTCGAGCCCTCCGATCCCTCATTGCTGGAGAACTTGAACGAGGCACCTGGGCGCGTCTACCGCTTCCTGAAAGAGAACGGTGCGTCGTTCCTGCAGGATATCCGCAATGGTTCCGGACTCACCCTCGCTGCGCTCAACGCCGCCCTCGCCGAGCTCTTCTGGTCGCGGCTGATCACCAATGACGATCTCCCGGAGATCCTGGCACTCAAGCGTGCAACCCGATCGGATGGCAAGGAACCGGTCGAGCCGGTGCAGGTGATCGGGCCGCATTCGCGTCGCCGTTTTGCCCCGATCGTTCAGCATGCACGCAAGGCGTTGCGCGATGTGCCCGGCTGGAGCGGCCGCTGGTCGATCCTCCACCTTCCCGCCGTGCTGGGCCCCGCTCTGGATCCGGCGGAACGCGCCGCACGGCGCGTGGATGTGCTCCTCGCACGGCATGGCGTTCTTGCCCGGGAGTTCTGCCGGCGGGATGAGATCGCGCTCTGGCCGGAACTGATCGGAGAGTTGCAGCGCCGTGAGATGCGCGGCGAGATCAGGAGGGGGTATTTCGTGGAAGGGCTTTCGGGAATGCAGTTCGCCGTACCCGAAGCGGTCGACCGGATCAGGCGTGTCCGCGGAGAAGCCCCGGGATCGCGGATCGTCATGCTCAATGCCTGCGATCCGGCGAACCCGTACGGCAACGGCATCGACCTGCCTTTCGCAGGCGCCCGGAATGTCCGCACCCCCTCAACCTACTGCGTGTTCGCGGGTGGAACGCCCGTGCTCCTCGCTGAGCTGAACGGCGAGCGGCTCTTCAGCGCACCCGACGCCGATGGAGAGATGCTGATGGAGGCGCTGCGCTCGCTGATGGCATTGACGAAACGGCCGTCGGAGATCCGGCCCTTCCGGCAGATCCATGTGCGCTCCTGCAACGGCACCACGCCAGGAACGGATGCCCTCGCCGGACTTCTCGCAGAACTGGGATTTGTGCGCGACGCGGGACAGACGTACCGGTACGAGGGGTTTGCCTGAGGGAGTTCACTGCGCCTTGCGCGCAACCCACCAGGTCTTGAGTTTTCCGAACTCCGGGGCGAAGCTGAATGCAAAATCGTGCACTTCCAGAGGCGTCAATCCTGCAGCCCGCAGTGCGGTCAGCATTTCCTTCCGCGTAAAGCACCGTTCCTCAACACGCTCCGTTTCGATCCTTCCCCCCCTGGCCTCCGGATAGCGGACCGTCACTGCCGAATGCGCACGCCGCCGCGACGGGGCATAGCCATTCTTCAATTCAAGGATGAACTCCGGGTGCGTCTCGGTGATCGGTCCGTGCCAGAGTTTCCGGTAACACCGCTCGGTGTTCGTGTCGAATGCGAGGAGCCCCCCGGGAAGAAGTGCACGCGACGCTGATACGCAAAAGGCCTTCAGGTCGCGCAACGTGAGAAGATGGTTGACGGAATCGAAGCATGAGGTGATGAGGCCGGCCGGGGTCGCCAGCGTGAAGTCCCGCATGTCCTGCACGTCGAATGTCACCGCTGCACCCGCGGCCGCAGCCTTCTTCCGTGCCTCAGCGATCATGCCTGCCGAGGCATCGGAGCCACTCGCGGCCCAACCGCGTTTCGCCAGTTCGAGGACAAGTGTCCCGGTGCCACAGGCGACATCGCAGTGGATGCGTGCCGGTGGGACGTGGCGAGCAACCGAGGCGAGCAACCGGGGGAGGATGACCGACGTGAATTCCGGACCGTGCAGCGTTTGCCACCGGTCATAGATCCCGCACAGCGCTGTGTATCCCGCTTCCATAGCGGCCGTGCTAGGCGGTACGTGCCGGTACAGGTGCGCCGGACATGAGGGCGATGAACTCGCGGAACAGATAGTCGCTGTCATGCGGCCCCGGAGAGGCCTCGGGGTGATACTGCACCGAGAACGCCGGCAAGGAACGATGGCGGATCCCCTCGTTCGTCGTGTCGTTCAGATTGAGATGCGTGATCTCGATCGCCGACTGGTCAACGGAATCCGGATCCACGGCAAAGCCATGGTTCTGTGACGTGATCTCGATGATCCCCGTGCGCAGGTCCTTGACCGGATGATTGCCGCCACGGTGTCCGAACTTGAGTTTGTAGGTCTTCGCGCCGAGCGCGATCGACAACAACTGATGGCCGAGACAGATACCGAAGATCGGCACGCGGCCGAGGAGCGCCTTGATATTCTGGATCGCGATGGTCACCGGGGCAGGATCGCCGGGGCCATTGGAAAGGAAGACACCGTCGGGTTTCATGGCAAGCACTTCGGCGGCAGGGAAGCCGGCCGGGACGACCGTTACCGAGCACCCGAAGGCCGTAAGCCGGCGGAGGATGTTGTACTTGATCCCGTAATCGTACGCAACGACCCGGAAGCGGCGTCCGGGATCGATCCCCTGCACGCCAAGCGCGAACGGCGTGGTATCCGTCCCCTTCCACTCGTACGACCTGTCGCAGGTGACCTTCGTCGCCAGATCAAGCCCGTTCATCGACGGCACCGAGGCGACCTTTTCCAGAAGGCGCTTGTCGTCCAGCTCCGTGGTTGACAGGACACCACGCAAAGCGCCTTGCGTGCGGATCATGCGCGTCAACATGCGCGTATCAATGCCCTGCACCGCCGTGATGCCGTGCCGCGTAAGCCAGTCACCCAGCGAGGAGGACGAGCGGAAATTGCTGTGGGTCTCGGTGTACTCCTTCACGATCACACCTGCCACCCGGGGGCCGGATGACTCCATATCCTCGTCGTTCACACCATAGTTGCCGATGAGTGGATACGTCAGTGTGACGATCTGTCCGCTGTAGGAAGGATCCGTGTAGATCTCCTGGTACCCGGACATACTTGTGTTGAAGACCACCTCACCCGAGATCTCCCCGGCCGCGCCGAAGGATTCGCCAGTGAATACGGTACCATTTTCGAGAGCCAGTTTTGCTTTCAATGCCCTGTCCTGAATAATCCACAGACGATGCGCACAGTTGTGCCGGCATGTGCCCCTGCCGTCCTGACATACGGGACCGACATATTGCTAATCGATTGATTTATAAGCGATTAGCGACATGCCGGTCATGGTCACACAACAGGATCCTGTGGACAACTATGTGGATAACACTGTTGATAACTTCTTTAGAACGGAAGGTCTTCCTTGCTCGCCTCCGTTTGCGGCGCCCCATCGGAGACCGGAAATGCGTCCGCACCATCACCTGCACCGCGGCTACCGCCACCGTCCAGCATGATCATGTTCGCTGCGACGATCTCCGTCATGTACTTCTTGGTGCCTGTGTTCTTATCATCGTAGCTGCGGGTCTGGATGCGCCCTTCGATATAGATCTTCTTCCCCTTCTTGAGGTACTGCTGGCAGATCTCCGCGAGTTTGGACCAGGCCACAATGTTGTGCCACTCGGTCCGCTCCTGGGGATTCCCCTCCTGATCTTTCCAGGATTCGTTCGTCGCAAGTGAGAACGTTGCGACCGGCAACCCGGCACCTGTGTAGCGGATCTCGGGATCCTTTCCCAGGTTTCCGATCAGCATCACCTTATTGAGGCTCTTGGCCATCGCAATTCCTTTCTGAAGAGTGACGTATGCTAATGATTATCGGGTTCTTTGTCAAGCAACCCGCCGGTACCGCGCGGATCCGGAATGATATGAAGAGCCCCGGGCGTCAGGATGTACACCTTGCCTCCCGCACAACACAGGGAGAGGACAGCTCCCGCCGGTTCACCCGTCACATCGGCGACCGCCAGGCGGAGCACCGGCCGGTGGGAGGGATCGAAGAACAGCAGGTCCGTCCCATCCGCCACCACGATCCCGCGTTCGTCTCCGGCGATCCTAGCCGGTGCGCGCACCAGGCCATCGGCAAGCATGGAGAGATAATTGCCGAAGAGATCGTACACAAGAATGCGCGGCGGATCGAGGACATACACCTGATCTCCGGGACCCATCTCCACCTGCACAGGGTGGTCCAGCTTCCCTGCCCCACCTCCAAACCCCCCGAAGGAGCCTTCCATCCGGTTCGACGCATCCACCTTCACGATCCGGTTGTTCTCCGTGTCACAAATATACAGCGTCCCGAATCGAGAAACGGTGACATCCGCCGGATAGCCGAAGGAGATCGCATTGTCATCGGACGTGCGCGACGACAGGGACGACACATAGGTCAACGTCCGGTCGAAGCGCTGGATGCGGTGGTTCCCGAAGTCCGCCACGTAGATGTCCAGCCCGTTCTTTGCCCAGATCCCTGCCGGCTGATCGAAACTTCCACCTTCCCACCCCTGCCCGCCGACAGTGGCCAAGGCTTTCAATGCCGGATCGTACAGCGTGAGCGTGCCCCGTTCCCGATCCAGCACGAACACATGCCCCGCCACATCAACGTCCACGGCGGTTCCAATCATCGCGATCGTGTGCGCGGGCTGGGCGATGCCCGTACGGACGCACGCCGACGCGGCGAGGGTGAGACACATCAGGATGCGCGGAACATTCACAGGGGCACTCCTCATACCATCCGGTGGGGATCGCTCATGAGCCCGCACGGCTCTGTCAGTAGTACACCACAAGTCCCTCTTTTCCGAAGCAGCGGTACCGGTCCATTGCTCTAATGTACTGAGTCCCCGGCCAAGATGAAAGCCGCCGGCATTGCTCACCGTGCCTTCAGAGCGATCAGGTTCGCCATCAGGCGGTACACACCCGGATGATAGTTCATGAGTTGCGACTGCAGGTCAGCAGCAACGAGCGTGATCGATCCATTCCCGACCGGATAATTCGCGATGAGCCTCACCGACCCGTCCGCGGCCGCCATGATCACCTTCCCGTCCCCGCGCGAAGAGACGATCTCCTCGAAGGCCCGTGTCTCTACCCATCCGTCCCAATCCACCTGCACGATGGTGTTCGGGGCGGTCACGGCACCGTTCCACGGCGAGGTCACCGGACTCCCGGGCGGGACCGGATCCCTCCCACGGAATGAGGCGCCGAAGGTCTCGCCGAGCCATGCGGCCCCACCCCCGCGTTGCGGGAAGATCACGGCATGCCCGCCGTTCCGTATCCAGGATGCGATCCCCCTCCGAACCACCGCGGTGGACACCGTATCGGACAGGTAGTCCCGGTCGATAAGCAGAGTCGTTGACGGATGTGTTCCGGTTTCCACGCCCTGCGCCGCCAGATCAGCCCGGGGCTGGCCGGCGATGCGCAGCACCTCTTCGAGGGGAGAATCGAAGATCGAACTCAGCAGTCCGGCGCGCACGCTCGAATCTGCTCTGACACTGAACGCCCGCGCCGTGACGGACCGCTTCCCGCCGCGCCCGGACAGTTCCAGCAACAACAGCCTGCCGTCGGTCGTCTTCGCCGTTTCACCCGGCAGATAGAGGGTGTCAACGATCTTTTCGTCCTTACGGGTGAACTCCACAGGGAGGTGATCCGGCTCCCCCGTGGTGTCCGAGAGGACCAGGTCTCCCCGGAACCTGTCACGCGAGATATTCTGCAACTCCACGATCACCGGCGTGGAAGGGGCATCGTACACCAGCGGTGTGCGCAGGGTGAATGTCCGGCGCGGACCGAACCGCAGCCGCACGTCTCTCCGGTACATGTAGCTCAACTCGCGGCGGGGGTTCTTATGGATGACCACGAAGGGAAAGACCGTCTCCATCCGCGACTGGGAAAGTCCGAACTCACTTGCCGGGACCGTGTACTGGACCTCGGTCGGGGCAAGGATGTTGAACCTCGATGCGGTGTCGAGCGGGAAGAAGTAGCCGATCTTTTCGTTCACGGTCCATTCGCCGGAGACCGCGAGAGGGAAAATGATGATGGTCTCCCCCTTCCCCCGCGTAGCCGGGTCAGGGGCAACGGAAAGAAAGAAGATCTGATCGGCGGTCAGCACGCTGTCGCTTGCGCTGAACGGGAGCGAGATCCCGCGTACGGCACAGCGGAGATCTTCGAGCGCCTCTTTCCATGCGATGGCGATCCGGCGTTCTCGCCGCGCAAGGACCTTCTTCTGCTGAACGATCGCATACTCCGTTGACGCGATGAGCGGGAGGAGGTCCTTCACTGCAACAGAACGGATCCCCCGGGCATTCGTCCGGACCGCAGCCCGGGCCCCCTGTGCAACGCTCCGCAGGTGGGTGCCGGGGTCCGACAGTTCAAGGCCGATCTTCTCGGGAGGCGTCGCTGGTGCCGTCAGGGCCCCGTTGGTGATCTCGTGATACGAGGATGCCCTTCCGGCCCATCCCCGGATGCGCAAGCGGAGTGTCCGGTACAACGCGCCCGCCGCATCGGCCATTGTGGATGGTGTTGTATGCAGGAGGGGGTGACGGAGGGTATATGCTGCGGGAACGCGGGCCGAAGGCCGTGCGGCGTACAACCGCGACACCGTCCACGGGAGAAGGCCTCTGCTCATCGATGTATCGCGTGACCCTGCAGCGACGCTCATGGCCTTTCGCACGGTCGACAGTGCGACGGTATCTCGGGCAGACATGCGCCCTGCCGGCCCACGCGGGTCGGCCGTCAGCACGATGATATCGGGCTGGACGGTGCGCACGGCTTCCACAAGCCGTTTCGTCGCTCCGGTGGAATCCCAGAACTGCGCAAGGTCGGTCCAACGATCCGGGGCGGCGGCATCGGGTGCATTGATGAACCACGCCTCCGCATCGAGGAGGCGGGCAGCCCGGTGCGCTTCCAGCTTACGTTCGCCGGTCATCCAGACGGGATACTGCGACAGGGTATCGCCTGCCGTAGCTTCGCCATTGGTCAGGAATGTCACGGCAGTGCGGAAGCCCTGATGCGCCCTCAGGTAAGCGAGCAGTGCGGGATCTTCGGAGCCGGGCTCCGGGGCGACCACCATCACGACGACCGGGGTCGTGATATCCAGGCTGCGCTGATGGACGGCGCGGGCTCCGTCGCGGGGAAAGTAGGGGGAATCCTCCCCTGCCGGGGCGGGGTTCCATGTCGTGGCCAGCAGCAGGAGGGCGCCGAGCCACCGTGCGCCGGCGATCGCGTGTCGTTTCATACGTTGGGATCCATGGTTCGGCCCGGAGCACATCCCGGGATGTCACAGTCTAAGATGACAGAAGGCCGACATGGTCTCCATGTCGGCCTTCTGCACGTCACTGATGCTGCGAATGCCGGATCAGAGCCCGACCTTCAGCGTGATGATGTTGCTGGCATCGAAGTACTTCATATGCCGGTAGGCGTAATCGAACGTCAGATCGAGTTCGCCCGTGTTGTAGTGAACGCCGGCACCCACCGTGAAGTCGTACAGATACCCGCGCTGGCCGAGCGCATCGTTCGTCGAGTGGCCGGGCATGGTGTAGCCACCACGCACGAACAGCAGATTGTCGAACGAGTACTCGAGGCCCAGGTTGTACTCATCTTCCTGGTAGTTGTTGTTGCGGAAGAGGCCGCCAACGGTCGCCAGGTTCTGATCATCGAACTTGTGCGTATAACCAAGGCCGATCTCCAGGCTGGAGGGCATTTCGTTGGATGCTGCTTCCACTGCATAGAACTGCGTGCCACGCAGGCCGGTTGCGGACGCACCCTGCTGGAGCAGGTTGGACCCGGCGAACTGCATGTTCGTACCGATGTTCTTCACCGCGATACCCAGATTCAGTCCCTGCGTACCGAGGTTCTGGTACTGGATACCGACGTTGAACGCGACACCCGACGCGCTCATCTCGAGGATGCGCTCGTTGACGAGGTTCGCGGTCAGACCGACAGAGATGCGGTCGGTGAGGGACTTCGAGTACGTCGCACCCAGGGTCAGGAATGTCGGCGAATAGGATTCGCCGGTCCCGTCCGGGAACGTGGTCGTGGTCACGGGGATCTTGCCGAATCCGATCGACTTGATGGAGAAGCCGATGGTGCCGAACTCGCCGGCTTTGATGCCGAGAGCTCCGTAGACCACGTTGATATCAGCGATATAGTTCATGGACGACATCATCGCCTCGACGCCGTTGGTCATCTTGCCGAGACCCGCAGGGTTCCAGTAGATGGCTTCGACGCCGGTGGAGAAGACCATGTATGAGCCGCCGACGGCGATACCTCGCGCGCCGACCGGGATCAGGAGTTCCTGCGCGCCGGCTGTACCGATACGGCTCCGGTTCTCAGCGTCTGCTGACCCAGCGACGAACACCGCGAGCAGCAGGCACAGGACCGACCGCACTAGTGTGTTCTTCATAACTATCTCCTTAGAATTCCGATTTCTCATTGACGATTGAATCCCGCCTCTGCCGGCCGGTCTGGCCGGCAGCGGTCGGGCGTGGTGTCTCACCAGCGATCGAGATACTGGCGTTCGGGGACAATACCCAGTTTCAGGATCTTCGTGACGCCAAGGTCCGGCATATCAATGTACGCAATGTACATGCCGGCCGAGACCGGGAAATCGGCCGTGTTATTAAGATCCCACTGTGCAAACTGCGTTCCATCATCCTTCACGATCGTGCGAACAAGCACGCCCGCCAGGTTGAAGATGCGGATGTTTGCCTTGCGGGGGAGATGGTTGAACGTGACGAACTTCGCGTACCGGTTCGTTTCCGCGGGGTTGAAGCCAATGTACGGATTCGGGTACACGTTGATCAGACGGATGTCTTCCTTCGCCAGCGCAGCGTCACTCGTCACCGACGGTGCCGTGAACGTGAAGGCATCCGTCGGGGTGTTCGGCTTCGTCGAGATGATGCGGAAGGTCGTGCCGGCCTGCGGCATCTGCTGCCCGTAGGCACCGGATGCGACCGTGCCGCCATTCCACAGCACGAGGACCATGCGACGCATGACGTCACCATCCGTCACTGCGGGATCCAGATAGGGATCACCGGCCGCGGCGATCGAGGCCGCGTGAGCCGCGACGATAGCGTCGTAGCCAGCCTGGCCCGGGGTGACATATTTCGGCTTCACCCAGTAGACCCAATCCGTGAACGGATCGTTCGCGCCACCGGAAATGGAGTGCGTCGGTCCGCCACCACCGAAGTCAACAGTGTCCGTTCCTGCCTTGGTAAGCAGGTTGAACGTGCTGCTGTTGTCAACATCGAGGATGTAGGGGAACAGACGATAGTCATCCGCTGTATTGGTCGGCGTATTGATGCCGATGTTCCAGAGCTCGAACGGCACATCGACGATTTCATCAGCTTCACCCGTGAAGGCACCCGCAAACAAAGCCTTGCCACCGGCCGCCGTAAAGCGGATCTCGAAATCGTACGGCACGATCTTCGACCACCGCGCACCGCCCTGCGTCACGCGACTGACGAAGAATGGGTAGTGCAAGTCCATCGTGGCGGAGTTCATACCCGTATGAATACCCCATCCCTGTGAGGCCGTCAGACCGGTCGTCTGCTGCTTCGTTCCGTCCGGACGGTCGGCCACCAGCGTGTGCGGGAACTCAGAGGCATTGAATGCGAACGCACCAGCCTCCGGCGGATTGATCGCACCCGCGGCGTTGCTCACGGTCAGGAACTCTTTGAAGTCGTTCGGTGCACCACTCACCCTGATCGCGATACCATCGGCGATCACCGTACCGGCGTCCGTACCGGACTGATCGGTCTGGTTCCGGGCAAGCGTGTCGGTCCTGCCACCAAGCGTACGGACCAGATGCCACACCGGCGCCCCACCGTTCGTGCCGAACACGACGCGGTAGGATCCACCCGTGAGGGCCGTCGGGTTGACAACTTCGGCAAACACACTGCCGTCACTCGACCCGGACGCACGCGTGATCGCTATTGTATCACCCGCTGCACCACCGTAGCGGACGCCGGGGGCGGCCGATTGCGGGATGGCGGGGAACGTTGCACCGGAGGGCGAGCTCTCAAGAGCATGCGTACCGGCTGCTGCGGGGGGATTTGCGTTGTAGCTGTACGCGGTGACGCCGAAGTAGTAGGTCGTACCGTTGATGAGCGGTCCGCCCGTGAACTTGCTGGTCGTCAGCGTGATGCTGCGGATGATGCCGCCATCGTTGCCGGCCTGGACGACCGTCGGGATGTTGGCACCGGCCGCCGGGTCATAGATCGTGTCAAGGACGGTCGTGATGCCGTTGTTCAGGTCAAAGGCCCCGAGGAGGATCGGATCGCCACCGACTGCGGGCGGCGGATACTCATAGACCTTGTACCCTTCGAACGCGAAGCCCTGATCAACTGTACCTTCGGTCTTCTTGACGTCCGCTGCCTCACCCCAGGTGAGGATCAGCTTCCCGTCCAACTCTGCCTTGGTCACCACCGGAGCAGGCGGCGGAGCGGGGATCGAGAACAGGTTGTTGTACGCTGCCTGTGCCTTATCGTCCACTGCGCGCATCTGCGAGATGCTGGAGAGGCGGTCGCCACCGACACCGGCGACGCTGGCCACGACGAGTTCCTGCGTGTCACCCACTGCCATCGTGAACGGGCCGGTGATCAAGCAGATACGACGATCCTGCGGCGTGAGGCCGCCCTGACCGTCGACCCATCCTGCGGAACCGTCCTGTGCAATGACCGGGTCACCCGCAAGACAGAACTTGGTTTCCTGGTTCGTATTCGGATCGACGAACGGCAATCCGCCGGGGGCGGTCGTCGACTTCATCAGGCGGTACCACTGCACATCACCGTTCGGCCCCTGGGCCGGATCGGAGAATGCCGTGAATCCCTGCGAGAAGAACACGAACGACGTCATCGGCAGATTCTTGAAGCCCTGGCGATACTGCAGACGGAAGAGGGCGGAGTCGCCCGGGGAAGGAACCATCGGCCCCTGGAAGAAGTCGAACCCGACGGCCGGACAGGCCGCTCCGTACGTCGCATCAATCGCATCACCATTATAGACGAAGCCAAGACTCCGGGTCGTGTCGCAACCGGCATAGTCATCGCCGGCATCGCCGAGATCCGGATCGGACCACTGCACCATGTACATCGTATCGATGGGCGCGCCGCTCTTGTTGATGAGCAGCGTGCTGGCGAAGATGGTGTTGCCAAGAGCACCCGCGCGGCGGTAACCCCAGACCGTGCGCTGCATCTCGACGCCGATCGGCGGGCAACCCGCGAGGTTCTGCGTACGCGAGGAGCTCATGTCATTCGACACATACCAGAGCGTCTGGTCGGAGCCCGGCTGGCCCGGGATGTCGATCGTGGGCTCGTAGATCTGATTGTTGTTCATGTCCTTATACGGCGCACCATCAGTTGCCGGCCATTCATTCCAGTCGGCGATGTACTGATCGTAGATCTCCTGCGCGGTGAAGCTTTCATAGCGGCCGATCAGATCGACCTCTTCGGTCTGGATCTTGTTCTGCACCGCTGCGAACTCCAACGTAGGATTGATGTCCGGACGGACACGGAAGACCCGGTACTTCGCGAGCGCTGCATTGTCCGCGACCGGATCCGTCGTTGCCGTACCGTTGCTCAGGAGCTTGCCGGCCTGAAGGCCATGGCGGTACACCGACCCGCCAACCTTCGGGACAGCACGGCCCTTGTGGTAGCCGCCCCAGACCACGCCTTCTTCGAATATCGTGGTCTTGCCGGTACCCTTATAGAACTCGAAACCGCCGTTGTTCGTCGAGTACTTGTTGTAGGATCCGTCGCCATTGTTCCCGTAGTAATTGAACACGTTGTTGATGAGGAACGGCCGGTACAAATCGTTCGCATTCGTCTTCTCCAGACGGTTCGCCTTCTCCGTAGCGGGAAGATCCGCCAGGGCGAGGCTTGCGCCGAACGCTAGGAGAACAGCGACGGAGCGAATCACTGTCCATACACGTGGTTGTTTCAACATCGGAGATCCTCCTAGGTATTAGTAATCAAGTCTCAATCCGAAGCGGATCTGCCGCGGCGGACCGTAGTTTCCGGAGTTGTCACCAAGGGTCGTCTGACGCCAGAAGTCGACATACTGCGGACCGTTGGACAGCGCGTCCGCGCGTCCACCTTCGGTCGAGAACCAGCCGTCGTCAGCCGGGTCACCCGTCCGGAAGAACGCGTTCACCGGATTGAGCGTGCCAAGCACGTTGATCACATACAGGTACACGTTCAGATCGAGCGGACCAACGGAGAAGCTCTTGTCCAGACGTGCATCAAGCTGGAAGTACCACGGTGTCGTCGAGGCACCGATCGGTTCGACCGGGATGCGGAAGCGGGGGTCGCCCGGGACGGAACCGCGCTGCTGCGCAATGACGCGCGTGAAGGCGTGGCCGCTGTTGAAATTCAGCCAGAGGTTCAGGCCGAGGCGTTCGAGGATCGCACCGCCGTCGTTCTTGCCGAACCGGTAGTCGAACAACACCGAACCACGGTGCGTCTGATTCCAGTCCGCCGGGAACGTGTAGTGCGGCAACGACACCACCGAGCCAGCCGACCACAGGCCAGCGGTGCTGGCAGTGTTCGAACCGGTGGTACTGACGTTCGAGAATGTGTAGGACATCTGTGCAGAGATGCGGTTCACGCGGCGAACATTGATCTTCACCTCGAGACCACGGGCCGTCGAGAAGTCACGGTTCACAAGGATACCGTAGTTCTGCAGGGCGGTGCCGGCTGCCGGTGCAACGTTCGTCCACGCAACCTGATCCTGAATGTCACGATAGAATGCGTTGATATCGAACGATGCGAAATCCGCGATCTGCTGCGAGAAGCCCACTTCGTACTGCGTGGTCTTCGTCGGCTTCAGACCCCAGCCCCAGGTACCCTGGACGAAGAAACCGCCCTTGATGATACCGGCCATCTGCGAGGCACCGAGGTAGGAGTCGCGCAACTGGGTCTGCTGGATGAACTTGCCATACTGTGCGTGGAAGACCGTGCGGTCCGTCACCGGGAAGCTGAATCCGAGGCGCGGGCTGATCTGGCTGGTCTTCTCTGTCGCGATAACATCGCTGGCGAGGATGAAATCGGTACCCGTGAACCCGAGGCGGGACGGATCCGAGACTTCCTTGCTGTCAGGATTGATGAGGTCATAGCGCAGACCGATGTTCAGGATGATATCCTCGAGCTCGATCTTGTCCTGGATGTAGGCAGCCGCAAACACCGGTTTGCGGGGCGCAAGATTCAGGAGGGAGCCATCGGCCCCGATCTCGTCGCTGCTGATCTCGTTGCCGAACACATCGTAGCCATAGGTGTTGGCACCCGTGCCACCGATCTTCATCAGGGTCTGCTCCAACTCCTCGGGGGAAGCGGCTTCCTCTCTCAGGCGGTACCAGGAAAGCTCCCCGCTCGGATCGTAGTTGCGGATGGTATAGCGCTGGTATGAACCACCGACCTTGACCTCATGCGACTTCATCTGGGACGTGAAGTCCAAACGGCCGCCCAACGAGGTCTGGATGCGGCGCGCGAACCCGGCCACCTGCGTGCCCGGCTGGTTCAGCGCGAAGGCACCACCCCACAACTGGTACTGGCCATAGTTGAGGGAGTTCGACTGGAGCTGGTAGCCCAGGGCTGCGTTCGCGGCAGAATCGCCATACGCATAGATGTTGTCGAGGAAATGCGGATCTTCCGTGCGGAAGCTGTTGGTCGTGAAATCGATGTTCGCCTCATAGAACATGGTCGGCGAGATCACATGGGAGATCTTCAAATTGCCGAAACCGTTCTTCGCGGTGTTGATCGGGAGACGATCCTGGTTGAACAGGTTCGCCAGTGTCGTCTGGTTCTGGGACTTCGTCACAGAGTAGGACCCCGCAACGCGGACCTGAATGGGGGTCAGGTCGAAGAGCAGGGTGGCCGATCCGACGAGCGCGCGGTTGTAGCCGCCGAGCGCGTTGCCGCCGGGAAGGACGATGTCCAGCGTGTCACGACTTGCTGTCCGATGAGCAGCCGAGATGACGGGATCCGTGATGACCGCATTGGCCCCGGAGAAATCATACGGGCTGCGGACGGACACGGAGGGGTCACCCAGGTACGTTGCCTGCGCGCTACCGAAGAAGCGGATCTTGTTGCTGAAGACCGGTCCGCCGAAGGTGGCAGTTGCATCGCCGTAGCCGTAGGAATACGTCCCAAGCTTCTTTGCCTTGTTGAGGCCCATGAAGCGATCGGTCTCACCAAGGAGGGTCATCTTCCACTGATCCTGGTTACCGGTGCGCAACTGGGACTGCACGAGACCAGCGTTGGCCCCGCCGTACTCGGCATTGAAACCGCCGGCCTGGACCTGGACCTGCTCGAGGGCTTCTGCCGTGATGCTGACAGCGCGGCCACCGAACAACGCATCGTTCACCGGCACGCCTTCGATCGAGTACCCGACCTCATCCGCACGACCGCCGCGGATGTACACGTTGCCATTCTGAATGACGACGCCGGGCTGGGTCTGGATGGCTGCATTCAAACCGCGGGCAGGGATCTTCTCGAAGAACTCACTGTCGATGATCCGTACTGCGTTCGTTGCATTCTTATTCACGAGCGGACGTTCCGCCACGATCTCCACCACGCCCACGGTCACGCCTTCACTCGGCAACTGGAAGTTCGCGTCCGTCGTCAGATCATTGCTGACGCGCAGATTGGAAATGGTGATGGCCTGATAGCCGACGTACATCGCACGAAGCGTATACGTACCGGCAGGAACGTTGAGGATAGCGAACTCGCCGTAAACGTTGGTCGCCGCACCCATCTGGGTCCCGACGATAACAACGTTTGCTCCTACCAGAGGTTCTCCCGTGCCCGCGTCCGTGACCTTCCCTTTGAACTTGCCTGATGCCAGGACAAGTGCGGGTACGAAGGCTGCGACGAGTAGAGCCATGAAGAGCTTACGTTGCATATTGTGCCTCCTTGTTGTATTGGCTGGAAAAACAATAGCGGTTACTGCAAATTATTCCCCCGTTGTCGGCATGGCGCCATGACCGGCATCACACTCGATGAGGATTATGGTCTCCTGAAAAGGAGCAGGCTCCTGGCGGTCGTACACACCGCGGTGTCACTGCTCTTCTGAACGAGGCCGTACAGCTGGAAGTGTGCTGATCATGTCCGTCTGGACATCGATCGAGAATCGATCACGCGCACGGGGATACTACGGTAAGACAGATGAAAAGTGTATCGAACGTTGCCGGGGCGTCTCCTACTTGTGAGTGGAATTGCCGATTCTGGGGTTGGCAGTACGTTGGTGGTGTGTTAATATAAATAGGCGTGTTGTGTTTGTCAAGTGTTTGAAGGAAATTGTGGCGTATTTCATCGCATTCTCACTTCTGCACCGTCAAACCGTCTGCGGTCATTATAATAGAAGACCGCGGCAGGGTGCCGCGTTCACCGCTTCGCGCGAACGGAACGATATGGTCCCCGGACCGCGATCTTCACAAGCGTGAAGCGATCATCCGCCCGCCTGTCACAGTCCTGGGCCTGTTCTTCGTGGAAAATGGCGACCTGGCACGCGAGCGAGAGAGGCGCCGGGGTGATCGGGATCCCTAGCGGGAGCCGGTCTTCCGCACCTGGTCCGGAGGGGTCTGCAGATGATCTCCAATGATCTTCACGACCTCGGGTTTTCCGAGTCCGCTGACCGAAGAGAACGGAAGCACATCGCGGCAGTAGGAGAACCGTGCGAACGTATCACGCGCAGCCTGCACGATCCGCGGCATCTTGCTGGAAGGAAGCTTGTCCGCCTTGGTCAGTGCGATGAGGAACGGGATCTCGTAATAGTCCAGCCACCCGACCATCATCAGGTCCAGTTCCGTCGGTTCGTGACGGGCATCCACAAGCTGGAGGACGAGGGAAAGCTGGGTGCGGCTCTTGAGATACTGCTCGATGAGTTTGCCCCAGCTGGAGCGTATCTGTTCGGGGAGGCGTGCATAGCCGTAGCCGGGCAGGTCCACGAAGTAGAATTCACCGTTGACGAGGTAGTAATTCATCTCGCGCGTTTTGCCCGGATCCGCGCTGGAACGCGCAAGAGATTTGCGGTTGCACAGCTTATTGATGAAGGAGGATTTACCGACATTGGAGCGACCAAGGAAGGCGACTTCCCTGGCTCCGTCCCGGGGGAGCTGCCGGAGGTTCACAGCTCCCAGAACAAATTCAGCCGATCCAATTTTCATACGCGAAGGAACGAAGGGAAGCGTTACTGCGCTGCAGGTGCGGAGGACCCGGCCGGGGTGGCGGCTTCGGCTTTCGCCGACGCGTCACCCTTCGTCTTCTTCGGGGCCTTCTTTTTGGGCGTCGTTTTCTTTGCCGGTTTCTCGGCCTTCTTCGCTGCGGGCTCCTGCCCGACGTTGAAGTCCACCAGCTCGATCACCGCCATCTCGGCGGCATCACCGTAGCGCTGGCCGAGCTTCAGGATCCGGGTGTATCCACCCGGACGGCTCGCCACCTTTTCGGCGATGACATCGAACAGTTCGGCGACCACGGCGCGGTCCTTGATGTGACGGGCCACTTCGCGGCGCGCATGCCCGCCGGCTTCGATGAACTTCTTCGCGCGTTCCGATGATGCACCCACGTTCGCCGCGGATGCATCCGCCTTGCGGGCATTCTTCGCACGCGTGATCATCTTCTCCACCACCATGCGGGTCTCTTTCGCCTTGGCAATGGTGGTATGGATCCGCTTGTGACGGAGCAAGGCCGTCGCCAGGGCATTGAGGGTCGCCCGACGGTGGCTCGCTGTGCGTTTGAGTTTACGGCCTGATTTACGATGTCGCATAATGGTCGTCCGCTAGATGATCAGATCACTCTGTGTCTTTGAGATACTTGTCCACGTCCATGCCGAACGTCAGATGCTCGGCCTCGACGATCTCCGAAAGCTCGGCCAGTGATTTGCGGCCGAAGTTCCGGAACTTCAACAGTTCACCTTCATCACGCCGCACCAGGTCGGCGATCGTCTTGATGTTCGCCGCACGGAGGCAGTTGTGCGAGCGGACGGACAGTTCGAGCTCATCGACCGGGGTCATGAGCACCTTACGCACGCGCTGGAACTCGGCGTCCTGTGCGGACTCCTCCTTCGGTGCTTCGGGTTCGATGTCGAAGTTGATGAAGAGCTGGATGTGATCGCGCAGGATCTTGCCGGCATAGGCCATGGCGTCTTCGGACGTCACGGACCCGTCGGTCTCCACCTCGATCGTCAGCTTCTCATAGTCCGTCTGCTGGCCCACACGCGTGGTCTCGACGAAATAGCGCACGTTCGTGATCGGCGTGAACGTGGCATCGATCGGGATGACGCCCAGGGGCTGGTCCGGCGTCTTGTTCTCTTCCGCCACCACATACCCCACGCCCCGGCCGATACGGAGTTCGATCTCGAACTGCGCGTCGGCGTTCAGCGTCGCGATATGCAGCGACGGATTCAGGATCTCGATATCCGGCGAGGCCTTCTGGATCTCTCCCGCCGTCAGTTCGAGCGGGCCCTTCACGGGCACCACCACACGGTTGGTCTTTTTATTGACCATTTTCATGCGGACTTGCTTCATGTTCAGCACGACCTCCGGCACATCCTCGACAACGCCGGGGATGGAGGAGAATTCGTGGGCGACGCCGTCCACACGGAAAGCCGTGATGGCATACCCCGGGAGCGACGAGAGGAGCACGCGCCGCATCGAGTTGCCGATGGTGACACCGAACCCTCGTTCGAGGGGCTGGACGATGAAGCGGCCGAACGTCGGCGTATGGGACGCTTCGTCCAGGTGAATCTTCTCCGGCATCTGGAGTGTTCCGATGGTCATGGTCTTGTCACCCTCTGTGACTGTCACTTACTTCGAGTACAATTCGACGATCAACTGTTCGTCGGCGTTAAGCGGGATGTCGGCGCGTTCCGGCACGTTCAGGAACGTTCCGGTCATCGTCGCCTTGTCCAGGCTGAGCCACGGAAGCATCGCCGTATCCTTCATGCGCTTCATGGAGGAGTGCAGCACTTCCATCTTCTTGGCCTTGTCACACACCTTCACGACATCACCGGCCTTCAGCAGGTACGACGGAATGTCCACGGGCGTGTTGTTCACCGTGAAATGTCCGTGCACCACGAGCTGGCGCGCGGCTTTGCGCGACGGCGCCAGGCCGAGCCGGTACACCACGTTGTCCAGACGGCGCTCCAACAGCTTCACCAGCAGCTCGCCGGTACGGCCGGTCTGCTTGAGCGCCTTCGCAAAGGTGTTCCGGAACTGGGTCTCCTGGAGACCGTACATCCGGCGCACCTTCTGCTTCTCGCGCAGCTGCACGCCGTATTCCGAAACCTTCTGGCGGCGGGATTGCCCGTGCTGGCCGGGCGGGAATGCGCGGCGCTCTACGGGGCACTTCTCGGTGTAGCACTTCGTCCCTTTGAGGAACAGCTTCTGCCGCTCGCGACGGCACAACCTGCAGCTGGGATCGGTATACCTTGCCATAAACGTCCTTCCTGCGTTATACTCTGCGTCTCTTGGGCGGACGGCATCCATTATGCGGGATCGGCGTTACGTCCCGGATGCTTCCGATTTCGAGTCCTGCTGTCTGGAGTGCCCGGATCGCCGCTTCGCGGCCGGAACCCGGACCCTTCACGAACACATCCACCTTCCGCAACCCCATATCGTGCGCAGTCTTGGCCGCCGATTCCGCTGACACCTGTGCGGCGAACGGGGTGTTCTTCCTCGAACCCTTGAACCCGTTCTTGCCGGCGGACGACCAGCTGATGGTGTTGCCGTACACATCCGTGATCGTCACGATCACGTTGTTGAAAGTGGCCTTGACAAACACCTTGCCGCTGACGTCGACCTGGATCTTTTTCTTCTTCCGGACAACGTCCGCCTTCGAACCGCCCTGCGGGGTGGATTTTGCCACGCGTACCTCCGTACCTGAAATGTTCTACAAACTATTAGGTCTTGGCTGCGACTTTCTTCTTCCCTGCGACCGTCTTCCGGCGGCCCTTCCGTGTGCGGGCATTCGTGCGCGTCCGCTGTCCACGTGCCGGCAACCCGCGACGGTGACGGATGCCGCGGTAGCAACCGATGTCCATCAACCGCTTGATGTTCATCTGCACTTCGCTCCGCAACGCGCCTTCCACCTTGTGGTCGGCCGTGATGATGCTGCGGATACGCTGCACCTCATCGTCCGTCAGATCACCGATCTTCTTATTGACATCCACTCCCGCCTTCGCAAGGATCGCGCGCGACGTGGTGTGGCCAATGCCATGGATGTAGGTCAGACCGATCTCTGCACGCTTCTTCTTGGGCAGGTCGATTCCCGCTATACGAGCCACGCCTGTTCTCCTTTAGCCTTGACGCTGTTTGTGCTTCGGATTGGTGCAGATCACCCGCACCACCCCTTTCCGCCGGATGATCTTGCAGTTCCGGCAGATCTTCTTTATGGATGACCGAACTTTCATGTCCTGTCCGCTCCGTCCTTATTTGTACCTGTACGTGATCCGGCCCTTCGACAGATCGTACGGCGACAGCTCCACCGTGACCTTGTCACCCACCAGGATCTTAATGAAATTCATCCGCATCTTCCCCGAGATGTGGGCCAGGATCGTATGTCCGTTCTCCAGACTCACCTTGAACATCGCGTTCGGCAATGTGTCGGTGATGACGCCGTCAACTTTTATGGGACCCTGTTTAGCCATGCCGTGTCAGTATCTCGGCTTCCTCGTTCGTGATAACCACGGTATGCTCGAAGTGCGCTGACGGCCTGCCGTCCGATGTCCGGACCGTCCAACCGTCATCATCCATCTGCACCACATACGTCCCTGCATTCACCATCGGCTCGATCGCCAGCGTCATGCCTGCCTTCAGCACCATCCCCGTTCCCGCCGTTCCGAAGTTCGGCACCGCCGGGTCTTCGTGCAGACTCTTCCCAACACCGTGACCGACCAGGTCCCGCACCACACCGTATCCTGCTGCTTCCGCACACCGCTGAACCGCTGCGGAGATATCGTGGAGATGGTTGCCTGCGCGCGCCTGCCGGATCCCCTCGTGCAACGACGCCTCCGTCACCTGCAACAGCCTGCGCTTCTCCTCGCTGATCTTCCCGACGGGAAAGGTCCGGGCCGCATCACCGTAGAACCCATCCTTCTTCACGCCGACATCCACCGAAACGATCTGCCCCTCTTCGAGCACCTGTTTGCCGGGAATGCCGTGCACCACCACATCATCCACCGACACACACAGCGTCGCCGGGAATCTGTTCCGGCGGTCGGGGCCGTATCCTTTGAAGGCCGGCAGGCCTCCCTGGCTCCGGATGAAATCCTCGGCCAGTGCATCCATGTCCCGCGTCGTTACCCCCGGGCGGATCTGCGATCCCACCAGGGTCAGAACCTCTGCCACGATCCGGCCACTCTCACGCATGAGGGCGATGTCGCCGGCGGACTTCAGGATGACGCGTGACATACCTATCGTCAGCGGGCCCGCCCCTTGAGGCGACCCGATTTCATGAACCCATCATAATGCCGCATCAGCAGATGCGACTCGACCTGCTGGAGGGTGTCGAGTGCGACACCGACCATGATCAACAAGCTCGTACCGCCGAAGAACTGCGCGAAGCTCGGCGTGACCCCAAAGCGGGACACGAAGGCCGGCAGGATCGCGATGATCGCCAGGAAGATGGACCCCGGCAACGTGATCTTCGTCAGGATATTGTCAATGAAATCCGCCGTATGCTTGCCCGGACGAATGCCCGGGATGAACCCGCCCTGCTTCTGCATATTCTCCGAGACGTCCTTCGGATTGAAGGCGATCGCGGTGTAGAAGTAGGTGAAGAACACGATCATCGCACCGTACATGATCGAGTAGGTGATCGAGGTGTACTCCAGATATCCCGCAAGGCTCTGCATCCATTCACTCTCCGGGAAGAAGGTGAGGATCGTGCTGGGGATGAACATGATCGACTGTGCGAAGATGATCGGCATGACGCCCGCCGTGTTGACGCGGAGCGGGATGTACTGCGTGACGCCGCCATACACCTTGCGACCGACCACGCGCTTCGCATACTGCACCGGGATGCGGCGGGTGCCCTGTGTGACGAGCACGACACCGGCGATGATCGCGATCATCACGGCCAGGATGATGAGGCCGATGATGATGTTCTGGCTCACCCGGAACTGATCCACGATCGAATGCGGGAACCGTGCGATGATACCGATGAAGATGATCAGCGAGATACCGTTGCCCAGGCCGCGCTCGGTGATCTGCTCGCCGAGCCACATCATGAACATCGTGCCCGCGGTCAGGAACACCACGGTGCTCATCGTGAAGGCGAGCCCCTGGATCTCGATCGGGACGATCGGGATGCCTTCGATGTTCATGCTGGTCAGGCGGACGCTCACGCCCCAACCCTGGAGGGCGGAGACGACGACCGTGCCGTAGCGGGTCAGCTGGGTCAGCTTCTTGCGCCCTTCTTCTCCCTCTTTCGAGAGCTTCTGGAAGTACGGAACGACCGCACCCAGCAGCTGGAGGATGATGGAGGCGCTGATGTAGGGCATGATACCGAGCGCAAACACCGCCGCATTCTTGAACGCACCGCCGACGAAGAGGTCATAGAGGCCAAAGAGCGTGTTGGCCGTCTGACTCGCCTCCGCTCGTGCAAGCAGGGAGGCATCGACGCCGGGGAGCGTGATGTGTGCGCCGATGCGCACGACGATCAGAAGCGCGGCCGTGAACAGCAGACGCGTCCGCAACTCCTGGATCTTGAAGATATTCCGGAAACTCTCGCCGAGCTTTGCCATTAGTCTTTGGAAAGTGCGCTGATCGTTTGGGCTTTCCCGCCTGCAGCTTCGATCTTCTGCAGAGCGGACGTGCTGAAGGCATGGGCGGCGATGTCCAGCTTCGCCTTGAGCTCGCCCGTGCCGAGGATCTTCACCGGCAGACGGCCGGTCTTCACAACGCCGAGTTTCCGCAGAACCTCGGGCGTCACCGCACCGTCATGCAGCTTGCCGCCCGTCGCCAGCTTCTCGAGGGTCGCAAGGTTGACGATCTGATAGGTCTTCCGGAACGGGCTGAAAAAGCCGCGCTTCGGGATACGTCGGACGAGGGGCATCTGGCCGCCTTCGAACCACGCCGGGTAGCTTGTACCGGAGCGGGAACCAGCGCCTTTGTGGCCGCGCGTGGACGTCCCGCCGTGGCCGGAGCCCTGACCGCGTCCGATGCGCTTCCTTTTTTTGCGTGACCCGGGTGCGGGTTTCAGCGTACTCAGAATATCCGTTGCCATGGTCTCTTCACTTTCCTGCAAGTCAGCTTTATTTCTTCAGTTCTTCGACGCGCACCAGGTGCGCGACTCTCCGGAGCATCCCGCGGATCGCCGGCGTGTCCCTCTGGATCACCGAGTAATTCGGTCGGCCGAGCCCGAGCGCCTTGATCGTGCGCTTCGCGGCTTCCAACTGCTCGATGATGCTCCGGGTCTGTGTGATCTTCAGCATATCTGCCATCGTCGTCTCGTCCTCTGTTACGGTGTTGGGGCCGCGGCCGTGGTGCCGAAGAGGCCCTTCAGGTCCATGCCGCGCCGCTTCGCAACGGCACGTGCATCCACCAGTCGTGTGAGGGCGTCCATCGTTGCCTTCACCACGTTGTGGGGATTCGATGAGCCCATGGATTTTGTGAGCACGTCGCGGACGCCCGCCGATTCCAGCACCGCGCGCACGCCGCCGCCGGCGATGAGGCCGGTACCGGGCGAAGCCGGTTTGAGCATCACGCGTGCAGCACCGTAGCGCCCGATGATCGGGTGCGGAATGGTGCCCCGGAGGAGCGGGACCATGGTCACGCCCTTCTTGGCATCATCCACGCCCTTGGCGATCGCATCGGCAACTTCATTCGCCTTGCCCAGCCCGATGCCGACATGACCCTTGCCATCCCCGACCACGACGATCGCGTTGAAGCTGAAGCGCCGGCCGCCTTTGACGACCTTTGCGACGCGATTGATGTGGACGAGTTTGTCCTTGAGTTCGAGTTCACTCGCTTTGATTCGTGCCACCGATGTCCCTCGCAACGTACCACATGGTTAACTGTTGTCGTTTCGCACTGCTGTCGGGAGAGGAGTCGAACCTCTACTCACGGCTCCAAAGGCCGCTGTCCTGCCATTAGACGACCCGACAGTGAATCGGGTCCCGACGCGTGCGGCGCCTTAGAACTTCAGGCCGCCCTCGCGGGCGCCTTCGGCCACGGCCTTGATCACGCCATGGTACCGAAAACCGTTACGGTCAAACACTACCTGCGCGATGTTCTTTTCCTTCGCACGGCGGGCAACCAACTGCCCCACCAACTTCCCGACGGCCACCTGCCCTTTCGCCGCCTTCGCCTGCTCCACCAGCTCCTCCGTCAGGTCCGACACGCCGACCAGGGTCTTCCCCTGATCGTCATCCACGAGCTGCGCATACACATGCTTCAGGCTGCGGAAGACCGTCAGGCGGGGGCGTTCAGCCGATCCCGCAAGGTGCAGACGGATGTGCTTCTTCGTCCGCTGGCGATGTTCTATTTTCTTCTTCGTGATCATACGAATAATACTCCCGGTGCAGACCTGTGATTATGACTTGGCCCCGCCCGCAGCAGCGGCCTTGCCGGCCTTCCTGCGGATACGCTCGCCTTCATACTTGACGCCCTTGCCCTTGTACGGTTCGGGCGGACGGAAGGAACGGATCTTGGCTGCCACCTGTCCGACCAATGCCTTATCGATGCCGCTGATGAGGATGCTGGTCTGGGTCGGCGCGGTGATCTCGATCCCACCGGGCGGAACGAACAGGATCGGGTGGGAGAAGCCGAGCAGCAGCTGGAGACGCTTGCCCTTCATCTCGGCGCGATACCCGACGCCGACGAGTTCGAGTTTGCGGGAATAGCCGGTGGACACGCCGACCATCATGTTCTGCAGCAATGCGCGCCACAGTCCATGCAGTGCGCGGTCGCCCTTCGCTTCCGAATGTCTCTTCACCTGCAGGATACCGTCGGCCATCTCGACACTGAGGTTGGCATGGACCGCGGCTTTGAGCGAACCCTTCGGGCCCGTCAGGGTCACCTCGCGCTCCGCGATCTGCACTTTCACCCCCTGCTGAACGGGGATAGGTTTCTTTCCAATCCGTGACACGGTGGTCTCTCCTTCGTTACCAGATTTCGCACAGAACTTCGCCGCCGACGCGCGCATCGCGTGCCTGCCGGTCGGTCATCAGACCCCTCGACGTCGAGATGATCGCGATGCCGAGTCCACCCAGTACCCGGGGAATGGCATCCGCATCCACGTACTTGCGCAGGCCCGGACGGCTCACGCGCTTCAGTCCGGCGATGACCGGCCTGGTATCCTGATACTTCAACTGGATCCGGATCACGCCCTGGGCGGTCTCCTTGATCTCGGTGAACCCGGCAACATACTGGTGTTCCACCAGCAGCTTGGTCATCTCACGCTTCAGGTTCGAGGTCGGCACATCCACACGCTTGTGGCCTGCCTGAAGGGCGTTCCGCAGCCTGGTCAGATAGTCGGCGACGGGATCGGTCATTGTCATAAGGTCATTCTCCTGCAACTCACACTGTAAACGTGGTTAGTCCCGTACCTCTTACCAGCTCGCTTTGCGCACACCGGGGATCTTTCCTTCCAACGCAAGGTCACGGAAGGCGATGCGTGAGATCCCGAACTTGCGCATGTAGGCGCGCGGGCGTCCCGTCATGATGCACCGGTTGTGCAGGCGCGTCGGGCTGCTGTTCCGGGGCAATGCCTGGAGGCCGGCGTAATCACCCTTCTCTTTGAGTTCCTTGCGCAATGCGGCATACTTCGCCACGAGTCGTTCGCGCTTCGCCTGCCGGGCCTTTGAACTGGTCTTTGCCATGTGGGACAGCTCCTGTCAGATTATGCTTTCGGTGTCTCGAGTACTTCCTGCCGCTTCACGAACGGCATGCCGAAGGCGCGCAGCAGTTCCTGCGCCTCCTCGTCCGTCCGCGCGGTCGTCACGAACGTGATGTCCATACCGAAGATCCGCGCGATCTTGTCCACGTCGATCTCCGGGAAGATCGTGTGTTCCTTGATCCCGATCGTGTAGTTCCCGCGCCCGTCGAACGACGTGTCGGACAACCCGCGGAAGTCACGGATGCGGGGGACCGTCACGCTGATGAAGCGGTCGAGGAACTCATACATGACCGTGCGGCGGAGCGTCACCCGGCAGCCGATCGGCATCTTCTCGCGCAGCTTGAAGTTCGAGATCGACTTCTTTGCGCGCGTGATGACGACCTTCTGGCCCACGATGGCTTCGAGGTCCTTGGCAGCGACCTCCACCATCTTGGCATCCTGGGTGGCGATGCCCACGCCCATGTTGATGGCGATCTTCTCGAGGCGCGGCACCTGCATCACGTTCGAATACTGGAACCGTTTCATCAAGGTGGGGATCACCTGGTCCCTGTACATGATGCTCATGCGGGCCACCACCTTCTCCCTGGGGCCCTTCGCCCTGGGGGCCTTCTCGGCAGGTGCCTCTTTCTCCTTGGCAGGCCGCTGGGCCTCTTTCTTCGGCTTCTTGGATTTCTCGTCGCTCATACCGGCTTCAGGGTAATGTGATTATCGTTCAGTGGGCGACTCAAAACATCTCGCCCGTTGCTTTCGCCACCCGCATGCGGCGCTTCTTGCCGGTGGTCTCGTCCTTCACCACGCTGGTACCGACACGCGTGGGCTGATTCTGCTTCGGGTCCAGCAACATCACGTTCGACACGTGGATGGGTGCTTCGCGCTGGACGATGCCGCCCTGCGGGTTCTTCTGGCTCGGACGCGTGTGGCGCTTCATGATATTCACGCCTTCCACGATGATGCGCTCCCTCTCGGGGTACACCTTCAGCACTTTGCCGGTCTTCCCTCGGGCATTGCCCGCGATGACCATGACGGAGTCATTCTTCCTGATCTTCATGCGCCTGGTTCCTTATAACACTTCCGGTGCGAGCGACACGATCTTCATGTACTGGCGCTCGCGCAGTTCGCGGGCCACCGGCCCGAAGATACGGCTGCCGCGGGGTTCGCCCGTATCGTTGATGAGTACGGCCGCGTTCTCGTCGAACCGGATGAACGATCCGTCCTTGCGCCGTGTCTCCTTCCGCGTCCGCACGATGACCGCACGGGCAACTTCACCCTTCTTCACGGTTGCGTTGGGGATGGCGGACTTGACCGAGACGATGATCTGGTCGCCCAGACCCGCATATCTGCGGTCGGACCCGCCGAGAACCCTGATGCACCGGACCTTCTTGGCGCCCGAGTTATCGGCCACTACGAGGTTTGTTTCTTCCTGGATCATGTGCGTTTACTCCGTGGACGATCACTCACTTTGCTTTTTCGATGACGGACACCAGGCGCCAGCGCTTCTGCTTGCTCATCGGCCGGGTCTCCATGATCTTCACCGTATCCCCCACGCCAGCGGTGCTCTGCTCATCATGCACCATCAGCTTGGTGGTCCGGCGGAAATACTTCTTGTAGAGCGGATGCGGCACCCGGCGTTCGATCGTCACCAGGATGCTCTTGTTCATCTTCGTGCTCACCACCTTGCCGACACGGGTCTTGCGACGCGTGGTGCGGGCGGGGGCGACTACGGCTGCCGACTCTGGGGTCATGACGTCTTCACCTCGGTGTTCTCAGTCTGTGTGGTCTGTCCGGCCGCGGGCACTGCCTGCCTCTGGCGCAGCACCGTCTGGATCCGGGCGATGTCCTTGCGGACCGTCCGCACGCGGATCGGGCTTTCCAACTGGCTGGTCGCCAGCTGAAAGCGCAGGTTCGCCAGGTTTTCCATTTCGTCGGACAGCCGACGCTTCAATTCGTCGATCGAGAGATCTTTCAGTTCAAGTACCTTCATACGCTCTCCGTGCTAGGATCAGGCTCCCTCGTAATCGGGCCGGATACTGATTTTCGTCTTGATCGGCAGCTTGTGCGACGCAAGGGTGAGCGCTTCGACCGCCGTGGCCTTTGTTGTACCGCCAACCTCGAACATCACACGCCCGGGCTTGATCACCGCCACCCAGTACTCCGGCGCGCCTTTTCCCTTACCCATACGGGTCTCGGCAGGCTTCTTCGTGACCGGCTTGTCCGGGAAGATGCGGATCCAGATCCGCCCCTCACGCTTCATCATGCGGGTCAGGGTCACGCGGGCCGCTTCGATCTGCCGCTGGGTGATCCAGCCGGGCTCCAGAGCCTTCAGACCGAAATCCCCGAAGTCTATCTTCGCGCCGCGGGTCGCCTTCCCCCGCATGCGTCCGCGCTGCGCCTTCCTGAATTTTACACGTTTCGGCATCAACATGATGTGCTACTCCTGCTTGATCTGATTACTGCCCGCGGCGCGGCTGTGCCGGTTGCTGCATGGTCTGCTGTGCATCCAATACCTCGCCCTTGCAGATCCATACCTTCACGCCGATCGCTCCGTAGATGGTCCGCGCCGTCGCCGTCGCATAGTCAATGTCGGCACGCAGCGTGTGCAGCGGGATTCGTCCTTCTTTGTACTGCTCGGTGCGCGCCATTTCCGCGCCGCCCAGACGACCGGCGGCCTTCACGCGGACACCCTCAGCACCCATGCGCATCGCAGCCGTGATACCGTTCTTCATCGCCCGGCGGAACGCGATGCGTCCCTCCAGCTGCTGCGCGATGTTCTCGGCGACCAGATACGCATCCAGCTCGGGCCGCTTGATCTCGTTGATCAGGATCTTCACTTCCTTGTTGGTGATCTTCTTCAGCTCTTCCTCGAGCTGCGAGATCTCCTTGCCGCTGCGGCCGATGACGATGCCCGGACGCGAAGTGTTGATCGTGATCACCGCACGCTTCGGCGTCCGCTCGATCAGAATGCGGGAGATACCCGCCTTCTTCAAACGGTTCCGCACGTAGTTGCGGATCGTCCGGTCCTCTTCCAACTTCCCGGCGAACGACTTCTCATCGTACCAGTTGGAATCCCAGGAGCGGATGATGCCCAGACGCAGACCGATCGGATGTGTTTTCTGTCCCACGACGACTCCTTCGTATGTCGGTTACTTCGATTCCTTTGCGGCCGGCTTCGCCGGCTTTGCGGTCTTCGTGGCCGCCTTCTTCTTCGGGGCTTCCTTCTTCTCTGCCGCCGGCTTCGCTGCCTTCTTCGTCGGCTGCACCGGCTTCGCCTTCTCTTCCTTCGCCGCCACCACGATCGTCACGTGG
Organism: Ignavibacteriota bacterium; assembly: GCA_016707525.1. Taxonomy (NCBI): domain Bacteria; kingdom Pseudomonadati; phylum Ignavibacteriota; species Ignavibacteriota bacterium. Next base: position 225,097 of record JADJHP010000002.1, on the reverse strand, counting down.
TTCGAACGCTTCCGCATCCGGAACGCACGCCCCATCGGGGCCGGCAGGATCCGCTTCATCGACATCCCGCTGTCCACGAACGCGGTCTTCACGACCATCCCGGACGGCTCGATGCGGCCTGCATCGTCCTTGTTCTGCAGGTTGGCAACCGCCGACCGCAGGACCTTCTCCGCGACACGCGACGCATGCTTCGTGGAATAGTGGAGAATGTGCAGCGCCTCGTCCACCGACTTCCCGCGGATCAGGTCAATGACCAGCCGCATCTTACGCGGCGAGGTGGGAATATATCTGTTGATCGCCTTAGCTTCCATGGCTGCTTATCCCGGTTTCGACGTTTCTTCTTTTCTTACGCCCGGATGTCCGCGGAACAACCGGGTCGGGGCGAACTCACCCAGCTTATGCCCGACCATTCCTTCGTGGATGTAAACCGGAATGAACTTGTTCCCGTTGTGCACGGCGAACGTCTGGCCGACAAAGTCCGGCGTGATCGTCGATGCACGGGACCAGGTCTTGATGACCTTTTTCTGATTCCCCTTCGACAGAGCGGCTACCTGTTCGAGCAGCCGGACGCTGACGAACGGTCCTTTTTTCAGCGAGCGACTCATGCGCTTACTTCCTTCGTTTCACGATGAACTTGCTGGATGCCTTCTTGTGCTTGCGGGTCTTCTTGCCCTTGGTATGCCATCCCCATGGTGACACCGGGTGAGGATTGCCCTGGGGCGACTTGCCCTCGCCGCCACCATGCGGGTGATCGACCGGATTCTGCACGACGCCGCGGGACTGCGGGCGGATGCCCAGCCAGCGGTTGCGGCCGGCCTTACCGACGCTCAGATTCTCGTGATCGGCATTACCGACGCCACCGATCGTGGCCATACAGTCGAGGGATACCAGGCGGACCTCACCGGACGGCATCTTGAGCTGGGCGAACTTGCCTTCCTTCGCCATCAGCTGCACGGCCATGCCTGCGCTGCGCGCGACCTGCGCACCCTTCCCCGGGCGGAGTTCGATGTTGTGCACGAACGTGCCCGCAGGGATGTTCGACAACGGCATCGCATTCCCCGTGCGGATCTCTGCATCCGTCCCGGAACGAAGCACGTCGCCCACCTTCACACCTTCCGGTGCGATGATGTACCGGCGCTCGCCGTCCGCGTACTGCAGCAGCGCGATGCGCGACGAACGGTTCGGATCGTATTCGATCGCCGTCACCTTCGCATCCATGCCGGTCTTGTCCCGCTTGAAATCGATCACGCGGTAGAAGCGCTTGTGCCCGCCCCCACGGTGGCGCGATGTCACGCGGCCGGTGTTGTTCCGACCGCCGCTCTTGCGCAACGGTTCGATCAATCCCTTTTCGGGACGGCTCTTGGTGATCTCGGTGAAGGCGGGGACAGATGCCCAGCGCGTTCCCGGTGTCACCGGCTTGAGTTTACGTATGGCCATGGTGATTCTCTATCGCTGTTGACTATCAAACATTCTGGAAGAACTCGATCTTATCGCCTTCCTTCAGGCGGACGATCGCCTTTTTCCAAGCGGAGGTCCGGCCCTCGAAACGCCCGCGCTTGGTCATCTGCGACTTGGCCTTGCCTTTGTACCGGACGGTACGGACGTCGAGGACGGTGACGTTGAATTTCTTCGCCACTGCCTGTGCAATGGTGATCTTGTTGGCCGCAAGGGAGACTTCGAAGGCATACTGACCCTTCTCCTGCAGCGCAGTCATCTTTTCCGTGACGATCGGTCTCTTCAGAATGCCAGTCATGGTCGCTTCACGCGCTCTTAGTTCTTGAACGTATTCTGCAACACTTCAAGCGCGCTCTTCTGGATGAGCAGCACCTGCGTGTTCACGAAATCATAGGTCGACGCCTTGTCGGCCTGCGCAACGAACAGCCCGGGGATGTTGCGGCCGGACTTCACGACGTTGGCATCGGGTTTGGCAAGGAGCAGGAGCGTCTTCGTGGTTCCGAGTTCCAGCGCCTTCAGCACACCCACCATCTCTTTGGTCTTCGGCGCGGACGTCGAGAAATCCTCGATGACGCGGATCAGACCTTCCTTGGCCTTGAGCGAGAGCGCGGACTTCCGGGCCAGACGGCGCATGCCGGCCGGGAGCTGATTGGTGTAGTCGCGCGGCTCCGGTCCGAAGATCGAACCACCACCGACCATCACGGGCGACCGCGAGGTACCCTGACGGGCCATGCCGGTATGCTTCTGCTTGAACGGCTTCTTACCGCCGCCCCGCACTTCCCGGCGCGTCTTCACCTTGGACGTGCCCTGGCGCTGGTTGTCCAGGTACACGCGCACCGCACGGTAGATCAGATGATGATTCGGCTCGATCCCGAAGATCTCCTCCGAGAGCTTGACCGTCTCACCGCTCTTCGTCCCGTCCTTCTTATATACGTTGAGTTCCATCGCCGCACTCGTTCGTTACTGTTGAGTCGTGAGCTTGTGGATTTCCACGACGCCGTTCACCGCGCCAGGGATCGAACCTTTGATCAGAAGCAGGTTCGAGTCCGCGATCACGCCGACCACCGTCAGGTTGCGTACCGTAATCTGCGTGCCGCCCATCCGTCCCGCCATACGCTGTCCTTTGAAGACACGCGACGGATACGACGACGAGCCGATGGAGCCCGGTGCACGCATACGGTCGCTCTGACCGTGCGTCCGCGCGCCGCCGCCGAAGTGATGCCGTTTCACGACGCCCTGGAAGCCGTGCCCTTTGGAGGTGCCGACCACCTTGACGACGTCGCCTTTGGCAAACACCCGGTCGACCGTGAGTTCCTGGCCGGGCTGCATCTCTGCGCTCCCGTTGCCGCGGAATTCACGAACGACACGCGCCAGCTTCGCTCCGGCCTTCGCGAAATGTCCGCGAAGCGGCTTGCTGACGAGCCGTTCTTTCTTCTCCCCGAACCCGAGTTGAACCGCCTCATACCCGTCACGCTCTTTGGTACGTATCTGCGTGACGTAGCAGGGGCCGGCTTCAATCACCGTGCAGGGGATCACTTGACCAGTCTCATCGAAGATGCTGGTCATGCCGAGTTTTTTTCCAAGTAGTCCTGTCATACCACCATCCATGTATGCATGCACTTGCCGCCAAGAGGCCGCACCAATGCGGACACTGCTCCCGACGCCGTTCTCCTGCCCCTTCGGGAAGGTCCCTTAGCGGGACCCACCGTCGGGGGGTACACCTGTGTTGTCGTTGGTCTGGCTAGACCTTGATCTCGACGTCAACTCCCGCGGGAAGATCCAGCTTCATCAGGGAGTCAACGGTCCTGTTCGTCGAGTTCAGAATATCGATCAGCCGCTTGTGAGCGCGCGTCTCGAACTGCTCCCTCGACTTCTTGTCAACATGAGGTGACCGAAGCACAGTATAGACCGTACGCTTCGTGGGTAACGGAATCGGGCCGGAGACCACAGCGCCTGTTGACTTGACAGTCTTGATGATCTTTTCCGCAGACTTGTCGATCAGGTTGTGATCGTACGATTTGAGTTTTATACGTATTTTTTGACCGGCCACGGTTAACAGTACTCCTTATTCCAGGATCTTTGTGACAACGCCTGCGCCGACCGTGTGTCCACCTTCGCGGATTGCAAAGCGAAGGCCTTCCTCCATAGCGATCGTGGTGATGAGCTCCACGAAGAGGTTGTCCACATTGTCACCAGGCATGATCATTTCCGTACCTGCCGGAAGCGTGGCAACACCCGTCACGTCCGTCGTCCGGAAGTAGAACTGCGGACGATAGCCGTTGAAGAACGGGGTGTGACGACCGCCTTCTTCCTTCTTCAGTACGTACACCTGCGCATTGAACTTCTTGTGCGGAGTGACCGAGTTCGGCTTCGCAACGACCATACCACGCTCGAGCTCGTTCTTGTCCACGCCGCGGAGCAACAGACCCGCATTGTCACCAGCCTGCACCTCGGTCAGTTCCTTGCGGAACATCTCGGCACCGGTGATGACGGTCTTCTTGTGCGCGCCCAGACCGATGAGCTCCACTTCGTCACCGACCTTCGCCGCACCACGTTCCACACGACCCGTACCCACCGTACCGCGACCCGTGATCGAGAACACGTCTTCGATCGGCATCAGGAACGGCTTGTCAATGTCACGCTGCGGCACCGGGAAGTACGTATCCACGGCATCCATCAGCTCCATGATGCACTTGAACGCCGGATCATCAGGCTTCGAATCCGCCTTCACGGCGGCTTCCATCGCCTTCAACGCGCTGCCACGCACGATGGGGATCTCGTCACCCGGATAGTCATTCTTCTTGAGCAGGTCGCGGAGCTCGAGCTCAACCAGGTCCAGCAACTCGGCATCGTCCACCGCATCCACCTTGTTCATGAACACCACCATGCGGGGTACACCGACCTGGTGGGCAAGCAGGATGTGCTCACGCGTCTGCGGCATGGGGCCGTCGGTCGCGGCGACCACGAGGATGGCACCGTCCATCTGGGCGGCACCCGTGATCATATTCTTGATGTAGTCGGCGTGGCCGGGGCAGTCCACGTGCGCATAGTGGCGCTTTTCCGTGGAGTACTCGACGTGTGCCGTTGCAATGGTGATACCGCGTTCGCGCTCTTCCGGTGCGTTGTCGATGCTATCGAACGTACGGATCGCAGACAGACCCTTCTTCGCCAGCACCATGGTGATGGCGGCGGTCAGCGTGGTCTTGCCATGATCGACATGGCCAATGGTACCCACGTTCAAGTGTGGTTTGTCGCGCGTGAATTTCTCTTTTGCCATTGCTCTATTCTCCTCTAGATAGAAGGGGATATTACGCCGTTACAGAATTCTTTCCTTTGATCTTTTCGATGATGGCTTCCGCAACGCTCTTCGGTGCCTCATCGTAGTGCGACAGCTCCATCGAGTAGATGGCACGCCCCTGCGTCATGGAGCGCAACGTCGTCGAATACCCGAACATCTCGGAAAGCGGCACGCTCGCCTTGATCACCTGCGCATCCTTGCGGGGCGCCATACCGGAGATCTTGCCGCGCCGTGAGTTCAGATCGCCCATCACGTCGCCCATGTACTCCTCGGGCGTGACAACCTCCACACCCATGATCGGCTCGAGGATCGCCGGGTCCGCCTTGCGGGCGGCATCCTTGAATGCCATGGAGCCAGCGATCTTGAATGCCATTTCCGACGAGTCCACCTCGTGGAACGAGCCGTCGAACAGCTTCACCTTGATGTCCTCAACCGGATACCCGGCCAGCACACCGTTGCGCATCGCCTCGGCGATCCCCTGCTCCACCGGCTTGATGTATTCCTTCGGGATGACGCCACCAACGATCCCGTTGATGAACTCGAACCCCTTCCCCTTCTCGTTCGGCTCCACTTCGATCCACACATGACCGAACTGGCCGCGGCCACCGCTCTGCCGCACGAACTTCCCTTCCTGCTGCACCTTCTTACGGATCGTTTCCTTGTACGCGACCTGCGGCTTGCCGATGTTCGCTTCGACCTTGAACTCGCGGCGCATACGGTCGACGATGATCTCCAGATGCAACTCACCCATACCGCTGATGATCGTCTGGCCCGTCTCTTCGTTCGTCGATACGCGCAGCGTCGGGTCCTCTTCGGACAACTTCGCCATCGCCTCGCCCATCTTCTCCTGGTCCGCCTTCGTCTTCGCTTCGATCGCGACGTGGATGACGGGATCCGGGAAGGTCATCTTCTCGAGGATCACCGGATCGTCCTCGGTGCACAACGTGTCGCCGGTGCGCGTGTTCTTCAGCCCGACCGCCGCCACGATGTCGCCTGCATAGGCTTCTTCCACATCCTCACGCGTGTTCGCATGCATCCGGAGGATGCGGCTCAGACGCTCCTTCTTGTCGCTGATCGAGTTGTACACGTACGAACCCGACTTCAACGTGCCCGAGTAGATGCGGAAGTACGTCAGCTTGCCCACGAACGGATCAGACATGATCTTGAAGGCCAGCGCGGTGAACGGTTCCTTGTCGGAAACCTTGCGCTCGATCTTGTCCGTCATGTTCACATGGTGCCCGACCAGCTTGCCCTCGTTCAGGTCCATCGGCGACGGCAGGTAGTGGATCACCGAGTCCAGCAGCATCTGCACGCCCTTGTTCTTGAAGGACGATCCGCAGAGGACCGGGATGATGTTCACTTTGAGGCATGACTTGCGCAGGGCAGCACGGACCTCTTCGGGCGTGATCTCTTTGCCCTCGAGGTATTTCTCGAGCAGCGTATCATTCTCGTCGGAGATCGCTTCGAGCATCTTCGTGCGGTAGACCTGGGCACGGGCCTGCATGTCGTGCGGGATGTCCATTTCGTCCCACTCGGTACCGAGCGTGGATTCGCGATACATCATCGCCTTCATCGTGACGAGGTCGATGATGCCGGCGAACATGTCGCCTTCGCCGACCGGGATCTGGATCGGCACCGCATGGGCTCCGAGCCGGTCCTTCATCATCTGGACGACGTTCAGGAAGTCCGCACCGACACGGTCCATCTTGTTGATGAACGCCATACGGGGAACACCGTACTTGTCCATCTGGCGCCACACGGTCTCGGACTGCGGCTCGACGCCGCCGACCGCGCAGAACAACGCGATGGCTCCGTCCAGCACACGCAGCGAGCGCTCCACCTCGGCCGTGAAATCCACGTGGCCGGGGGTGTCAATGATGTTGATACGATGGTTGTCCCAGAAACAGGTGGTCGCCGCGGAGGTAATGGTGATGCCGCGCTCTTTCTCCTGCTCCATCCAGTCCATGGTGGCTGCACCGTCATGGACTTCGCCCATGCGGTGGAGCACGCCCGTATAGAACAGGATGCGTTCCGTCGTTGTTGTCTTCCCGGCATCGATATGTGCGCTGATGCCGATATTGCGCGTCCGCTCAAGCGGAAATTGTCGCGGCATACGTTCTTCTTACCACTTAAAATGGGCGAATGCCTTGTTGGCTTCGGCCATTTTATGGGTGTCTTCCTTTTTCTTGATCGCGCTGCCCTCACCAGTGGAGGCAGCTATGAATTCTGAGGCCAGCTTCTGCGCCATGGACCGCTCTTTGCGGGCTGTGGCGTACGAGATAAGCCAGCGGATAGCCAGCGCAACGCTCCGTCCGGACCGCACTTCGGTCGGCACCTGGTAGGTGGCACCGCCAACACGGCGGGCTTTGACCTCCAGCATCGGGCGCGCGTTCGACATCGCCTTCTTGAAGACGTCGATGCCGTTCAGCTTCGTGCGCTCTTCGATGATCCCGAAGGCATCATAGAGGATCCGGCGGGCCTTGTGCTTCTGGCCGCCTTCCATGATGTTGTTAATGAATTCCGACACCAGTACATCATTGTACCGGGGGTCGGGGATGCGGATACGGGTTCCTGCGCGTTTCTTTCTCACTGCGAGACCTGGATTGGTTTGCTACGATTTCTTGGCTTTTTTGGCGCCGTATTTCGACCGGCCCTGTTTCCGTTCCGCGACACCTGCGGTATCCAGCGTGCCACGGATGATATGGTAGCGCACACCGGGAAGGTCCTTCACCCTGCCCCCACGGATCATCACGATGCTGTGCTCCTGCAGATTGTGCCCTTCCCCCGGGATATAGGCCGTAACCTCAACCCCGTTGGACAAACGGACACGAGCCACCTTCCGGAGGGCCGAATTCGGCTTTTTCGGGGTGGTCGTATACACACGCGTGCACACCCCCCGCTTCTGGGGGTTCCCGCTGATGGCGGGTGCCTTGCTCTTGTATGTTACCGCACGGCGGCTTTTCCGTACGAGCTGATTGATCGTCGGCACGTTGGCTCCGAAAAACTACAGGATCGTGATGAAGATGGATATAAAAACAGCCTTACAAGGTACAACTTTTTTCATCGAATGTCAAGGCGTCGTTTGACGTTCGCGTATCCGCGGCCGAATTACTTCTGTTTCGGCCACAGGAGGCTCTTCTGAGGCCATCCTGACACCCGTCGGCGGTACCACAAGGTCCGAGAACTTCTTCAGACCCGTGCCTGCAGGGATCAGATGCCCCATAATGACGTTCTCCTTCAGCCCGAGCAGGTGATCCACCTTGCCCTCGATCGCCGCATCCGTCAAAACCTTCGTGGTCTCCTGGAACGAGGCCGCCGAAATGAAGCTGTCGGTCGACAGGGCCGCGGACGTGATGCCCAGCAGCACGGGCTCCGATGTCGCCGGATCCGGCTCCCGCTTCTCAATGACCTTCTTCCCACGCTTCTTCAGGTCCAGATTCAATTCACGGAATTTCTTCAGCGTGATGAGCTGCCCGTTCTTCACCTTCGAGGAGTCACCCTTGTCCTTCACGAACACCTTGTCGCGCAACGACTCGTTCTCTTCCTCGAACACGAGCTTGTCCACGAAATCACCCTCGAGGAACTTGGTGTCCCCCGATTCCGCGATGCGCAGCTTCTGCATCATCATGCGCACGATGGTCTCGATGTGCTTGTCGTTGATCTTCACACCCTGGATACGGTAGACCTCCTGGATCTCATTCACCAGGTACTCCTGCACCGCACCCACACCCTTGATGCGCAACACGTCATGGGGATCGATGGCACCGTCCGACAATCGCTCGCCGGCCCGGATGACGTCGTTGTTCTGCACGAGCACGTGCTTGCCGAGCGAGATGGGGTACTTGCGGACATCCTTCGCGTCGTGGCTCGTGACAATGACCTCGCGCGCACCGCGCTTCTGCGCACCGAAACTCACCACACCGTCGATCTCCGACACGACCGCGGGGTCGCTGGGGCTCCGCGCCTCGAACAACTCCGTCACGCGCGGCAGACCGCCCGTGATGTCACGCGTCTTGCCGATGTCGCGCGGGATGCGCACAAGGATCGTACCGGGGGCGATCTCCTGTCCGTCGTTCACCGCAAGGTGCGCACGCGTCGGGACGATGTAACTGCCCAGCTTATGCTCCTTCGTACCGCGGTGCTCCACGACCACGAGGCTCGGGACCAACGTCTTGTCGCGCGTATCAATGACGACCTTCTGGATGTGTCCCGTCTGCTCGTCGTCGATCTCGCGATACGTCACGTTCTCCTTCAGATCGGAGTACCGCACCATGCCGCCGTGTTCCGAGATGATGACCGCGTTGTACGGATCCCACTCGTAGATGATCTCACCCTTCGCCACATGGGCGCCGTCGGCAACCAGCATGTGGCCGCCGTACGGCACGTCGTACTTGGTCATCACCCGGTTGTCCTGGTCGAGGACGTTCACGATACCGCTGCGTCCGACCACGACCACGTTCGTCTTCCCCTCGTCGTCGACCTCGATCAGTTTGAGGCCTTCGTACTGCAGCTTGCCTTCGAACTTGGACTGGACGCGGGACTGCGATTCGATGAGCGATGCCGTACCGCCGGTATGGAACGTGCGCAGGGTCAGCTGCGTGCCCGGTTCGCCGATGGACTGCGCGGCGATGGTACCGACCGCCTCGCCGGGCTGGATCAGCTTGCCCGTCGTCAGGTTGCGCCCGTAGCACAGCGCGCACACGCCGCGCTTGGCTTCGCACATCAGCACGGAACGGATCTCGACGGTCTCGATCGAGGTTTCGGCGATGCGTTCGGCCTTCTCCTCGTCGATGATCTCTCCCGCTTCCACGATCACCTCGCCCGTCTTTGGATCCGCCACGTCATGCACCGACACACGGCCCATGATGCGTTCGTACAGCGGCTCCTTCACGTCCTCGCCTTCCTTCAACGCACCGGTCACCACGCCGCGGATCGTGCCGCAGTCGTGCATGGTGATGATGGCGTCCTGCGCGACGTCCACCAGACGACGGGTCAGATACCCGGCATCGGCGGTCTTCAGAGCGGTATCGGCGAGACCTTTACGCGCACCGTGTGTGGAGATGAAGTACTCGAGGATCGACAACCCCTCACGGAAGTTGGCGATGATCGGGTTCTCGATGAGCTCGCCGGTGGCACCGGAGAGCGACTTCTGCGGCTTGGCCATCAGGCCGCGCATACCGGCCAGCTGACGGACCTGCTCCTTGGAACCGCGGGCGCCGGAGTCGACCATCATGTACAGCGAGTTGAAGCCCTCGCGCGACTTCGACAGCGATTCGAACAGGCGGTCGGCCACGCGGCTCGTCGCACGCGTCCAGATGTCGATCACCTTGTTGTACCGCTCGCCACGCGTGATGAAACCACGCGACCACTGGCTGTCCACTTCGTCCACGCTCTTCTGCGCCTTGGCGATGATCTCGTCCTTCTCCTTCGGGATGACGACGTCATCCAGGCCGACGGAGAGGCCACCCTTGGTCGCATAGCGGAACCCGATGTTCTTCAGGTCATCCAGGAATCCGGCCGTCTTGAGGTTGCCGACCCGGCGGAACGACGTGGAGATGATCTGCACGAGCCGCTTCTTGTTCAGCAACTCGTTGATGAACCCGACCTCCGGTGGCACGATCTGGTTGAAGATCACGCGGCCGGTGGTCGTTTCGATGATCTGACCGTTGATGCGCACCTTGATGCGGGCATGCAGCGCCACCTTGCGGTGGTTGTACGCCACGATCACTTCGGTGGGCGACGAGAAGATGAGCCCTTCGCCGACGTCGCCGGTGCGCGACTTGGTCAGGTAGTAGCACCCGAGCACCTGGTCCTGCGTCGGTGTGACGATCGGGGACCCGTGGGCGGGCGACAGAATGTTGTGGCTCGAGAGCATGAGGATGCGTGCTTCGAGCTGGGCGTCGAACGACAGCGGCACGTGCACGGCCATCTGATCGCCGTCGAAGTCGGCGTTGAATGCCGTACACACCATCGGGTGGATACGGATCGCCTTGCCTTCGACCAGCACCGGCTGGAATGCCTGGATACCGAGACGATGCAGCGTCGGTGCACGGTTGAGCAGCACCGGATGCCCGTCGATGATGTGCTCCAGGATCTCCCAGACCTCGGGCCCCTTCTTGTCCACCATCTTCTTCGCGCTCTTCACCGTCTTCACGATACCGCGCTCGATGAGCTTGCGGATGATGAACGGTTTGAAGAGCTCGACCGCCATGTCCTTCGGGAGCCCGCACTCATGCAGATGGAGTTCGGGACCCACGACGATCACGGAACGGCCGGAATAATCGACGCGCTTGCCGAGCAGGTTCTGACGGAAGCGGCCCTGCTTGCCTTTCAGCATGTCGGACAGCGACTTCAGGGCGCGGTTGTTGTCGCTCCGCACCGCGTTGATGCGGCGCGAGTTGTCGAAGAGCGAATCCACCGCTTCCTGCAACATGCGCTTCTCGTTCCGGAGGATGACGTCCGGTGCCTTGATGTCGATCAGGCGCTTCAGACGGTTGTTCCGGATGATCACACGGCGGTACAGGTCGTTCAGGTCGGATGTCGCAAAGCGACCGCCTTCCAGGGGGACCAGCGGACGCAGTTCCGGCGGAATGACCGGCACGATATCCAGGACCATCCACTCCGGACGGTTCAACGGCGAATTCTCGCGCTCGCGGAACGCCTCGACAACGCGCAGGCGCTTGAGGGCTTCCTGCTTCTTCTGCACCGAGGTCTCTTCACGGATCTGCGCGCGCAGTTCGGCCGCCAGCAACTCGATGTCGACCTGCTTCAGGAGAGCCTTGACCGCCTCGCCGCCGATCTGCGCCACAAAGCGGCGCTTGTCGGTCACTTCAAGGTCGTCGTTGTTCTCCGGCAGCGAGGCCAGGATCTCGAAATACTGCTCCTCCGAGATCAGGTCCTTCCGCTGCAGTCCCGTCAGCCCCGGGTTGACCACCACGTACGATTCGTAGTAGATGATCTTCTCGAGGTCCTTGGTCGTCATCCCGAGGATGTAGCCGATCTTGGACGGCAGCGAGCGGAAGTACCAGATATGGACCACCGGCACGGCCAGGGCGATATGCCCCATCCGTTCGCGGCGGACGCTCTTCTGGGTGACTTCAACGCCGCAACGGTCGCAGATGATGCCCCGGTAGCGGATGCGTTTGTACTTGCCGCAATGGCATTCCCAGTCGCGGACCGGGCCGAAGATCTTCTCACAGAAAAGACCATCTTTTTCGGGCCGGAACGACCGATAATTGATCGTCTCAGGCTTCGTTACCTCGCCATGGGAACGCGCGAGGATCATGTCCGACGACGCCAGGCTGATGACGATCTTGGAAAAACTCTTGCGCGTTTCTCGTTCGTGACGCAGCAATGGGTACCTCCTCAGTCGGTGGTGTCGCTACTCCAGTTTCACATCCAGTCCAAGTCCCATAAGCTCCCGGATGAGCACGTTGAACGATTCCGGAACGTTGGACTCGGGCAGGTTATCTCCCTTGACGATCGCCTCATAGACCTTGGCACGGCCGGAGACGTCGTCACTCTTCACGGTCAGGATCTCCTGCAGCACGTGTGCTGCACCGTACGCTTCAAGCGCCCAGACCTCCATCTCTCCGAAGCGCTGGCCACCGAACTGGGCCTTGCCACCGAGGGGCTGCTGGGTGATGAGGGAATACGGCCCGATCGACCGGGCATGGATCTTATCGTCGACAAGGTGCGACAGCTTGAGCATGTAGATGACGCCGGTCGTGACCTCCTGGTCGAACCGCTCGCCCGTCCGGCCGTCATACAGCACCGACCTGGACGTGTTGCCCTTGCCGGCCCGCTGCAGCTCCGCCGTCACATCATCCCACGTCGCACCGTCGAAGATCGGCGATGCATACTTCGTTCCGAGCGTCAGCCCTGCCCACCCCAGTGCCGTTTCGAACAGCTGGCCGAGGTTCATACGGGAAGGCACGCCGAGCGGGTTCAGCACGATGTCCACCGCGGTCCCGTCCGGCAGGAACGGCATGTCGGCCGAAGGCACCACGCGCGACACGACACCCTTGTTGCCGTGACGGCCGGCCATCTTGTCGCCCACCGACAGCTTGCGCTTCTTGGCGACGTACACCTTGGCCAGCTGCACCACACCCGGAGGCAGTTCGTCGCCGAGCTGGATCTTGTTCTTTTCGTGACGGAACTCTTCCTCGATCGCTGCCAGCTTGTCGAAGTAGTTGGTGTAGATCTTGCTCAGCGTGGTGTTCTTACGCTTGTCCTCGACCCACTCCTTCGTGTGGTCCAGCTTTTCCAGGTCCTCATAGGACTCAAAGGTGTCGCGGCGGAAGGTCGTCCCGCTGCGGAACACCATGTTCCCGTCATTGTCGCGCACGCCGACCGACTTCTCCTCGTCCAGCAGGATGCCCAGCTTGGACGCAAGGCGTTCGCGCAGTTCGGCCAGCATCTTGCGGCGCTGGCGATCGAGAGCATCGCTCCGCTTCTTGTCCTCTTTCTTGGACTCGGCGTCCTTCTTCTTGCGGCTGAAGAGCTTGGTGTTGATGACCACGCCCTTCATGCCCGGAGGCGCTTTCAGCGACGCATCCTTCACATCGCCCGCCTTCTCGCCGAAGATCGCCTTCAGCAGCTTCTCTTCCGGCGTCGGATCGGATTCACCCTTCGGCGTGATCTTGCCGATCAGGATGTCGCCTTCCACCACTTCGGCGCCGATGCGGATGATGCCGTTCTCGTCCAGGTCCTTCGTGGCCTCTTCGCTGACGTTCGGGATCTCCCGGGTCAGTTCTTCTTCGCCACGCTTGGTGTCGCGGACCTGCAGTTCGAACTCCTCGATATGGATCGAGGTGAAGACATCGTTCGACACCATCTTCTCGCTGACGATGATGGCATCTTCAAAGTTGTACCCGTTCCACGGCATGAACGCCACCACGACGTTGCGTCCGAGCGCGAGCTCGCCGCCTTCCGTCGCTGCGCCGTCTGCCAGCACGTCACCCTTCCGCACGCGGTCGCCCGGCTTCACCACGGCACGCTGGTTGATGCAGGTGTCCTGGTTGGTCCGGAAGAACTTCGTGAGCGGATACTCCACGCGGCGCTTGTCCTCGAAGGAAATGAGCGCCTCGGTGCTGTTCTCGTCGATGTCGTACTCGACCATGATGCGGTCGGCGTCGACATACGTCACGATACCGTTGCGCTCCGCGACCGTGAGGGCGCGCGCATCGCGGGCGATCTTCTCCTCGAGTCCCGTGCCCACGATCGGGGCTTCCGGACGGAGGAGCGGCACCGCCTGGCGCTGCATGTTCGAACCCATGAGGGCGCGGTTCGCATCGTCGTGCTCGAGGAACGGGATCAGTGCCGCCGCCGCGCTCACGATCTGGTTCGGCGCCACGTCCATGTAATTGACCTCGTCCGGCTTCACGACGGGGAAGTCGCTCTGGAAGCGGGCCTTGACGCGTTCCATCTGGAAATTGCCGCGGGTATCCAGCGGCGCATTCGCCTGGGCGACCGTCAGGTTCTCTTCCTGTTCTGCCGTCAGGAACTCGATCTCGTCCAGCACCCGCCCCTTGACCACGCGGCGATACGGGGTCTCGATGAACCCGAACTCGTTGACGCGGGCATGGATACAGAGCGAGGAGATCAGACCGATGTTCGGGCCTTCCGGCGTCTCGATGGGGCAGAGGCGGCCGTAATGCGTATAGTGCACGTCGCGCACCTCGAACCCGGCGCGCTCGCGGGTCAGGCCACCCGGTCCAAGGGCCGACATGCGGCGCTTGTTCGTCAGCTCGGCCAGAGGATTGGTCTGGTCCATGAACTGCGAGAGGGGGTTCGTCCCGAAGAACGCATTGATCACGCTGCTGATCGTGCGGGCATTGACCATATCCTGCGGCGTCAGATTCTCGCTGTCGCGCACGTTCATCCGCTCGCGGATCGTGCGGGCCATGCGGGCCAGACCGATGTTGAACTGTCCGGCGATCTGCTCGCCCACCGTGCGGACACGGCGGTTGCCGAGATGATCGATATCATCGACCGCGCGCTTCTTCTGCTGCAGTTCGATGAGGTAATTGATGATCGCGATGATGTCGCCCTTCGTCAGCGTGGTGGTCGACACCGGAATGTCGAGCCCCAGCTTGCTGTTGATACGATAGCGTCCCACATCACCGAGATCGTACCGCTTCTCGTTGAAGAAGAGGCGGTCGATGAGGGTCTTGGCGGTCTCCAGATCGGGCGCATCGCCCGAGCGGAGCTGCTTGTAGATGGCCGTGAGGGCATCCTCTTCGGACCGGACGCTGTCCTTGAGGATGGTCTTGGCGATGACGGATTCTTCGTTCCCCTGCTGTTGCAGGAGGCGGATCTTCTTGACGCCGGCCTTCTTGATGCGCTTGATGATCTCGGCATCGAGGCGGGTATCCTTGTTGAGGAAGATCTCGCCGGTCTTGCGGTCCACGACGTCGCTGCAGATCATCCGTCCCTCGTAGGTTTCGAGGTCGGCCTTGGCGACATCCACTTCTTCCACGAGGTTGAAGAGGGTGAGGATCTCGTCGTCGGACGAGTACCCCAGCGCGCGGAGGAGCGTCGTGACCGGGAACTTCTTCTTCCGGTCGATGTACGCATACATCACGTTGTTGATGTCGGTCGTGAACTCGACCCACGATCCGCGGAACGGGATGATGCGCGCGGAATAGATCGGCGTCCCATTCGGGTGCATGGATTCACTGAAGAACACGCCCGGGGAACGATGCAGCTGGCTCACCACGACGCGCTCGGCGCCGTTGATGATGAACGTTCCCTTGTTCGTCATCGTCGGCAGATTGCCGAGATAGACGTCCTGTTCGATGGTATTGATGAAGCTCTTCCCGTCCTCGGCCTTCTGCGACAGGCGCAGTTTGGCCTTCACCGGCACGGCGTACGTGAGGCCGCGTTCGACGCACTCGGGGACGGCGTATTTCGGCTTCTCCACGTAGTACTCGACGAACTCGAGGAGGAAATTCTCGCGGGCGTCGGTCACCGGGAAGTTCATCTTGAACACGGCCTGCAGCCCGCGGTTCTTCCGCCGTGCGGGTGCCGCATCGGCCTGCAGAAAACTCTCCCACGACTCGAGCTGGATATTCAGGAGATCGGGTGCATCGATGATCTCCGGGATCTTGCCGAACGAGATGCGCTTGTTGGCTTGATTCTTCAAGAGCGCCACTCCTTGGTCAGTGTCTGGTGTACGGCATCGGGGACACACGTACCGCTAAAAACAGAAACAGCAAGCCACACGGAGAGGGCCTGCTTGTGGGTACGACAGAATGTTGTCAGAGACATAACGCGGTTCACCCGACCGTGTGTTACAATCCAGGGCGTACCGGCCTGCCGTCAGCATCCCCTCCGTTCCGGAACGTCGGAGGTGCTCACGCGGGCCGGTCAGCCCCGGGGACTACCTGCTTACTTCAGCTCGACCGATGCTCCGGCTTCTTCGAGCTCCTTCTTCAGCTTCTCCGCATCGTCCTTGGAGATGGATTCCTTGATCGGCTTCGGTGCACCGTCCACCAGATCCTTTGCTTCCTTCAGGCCGAGGCCCGTGGCAGCGCGGACGACCTTGATCACGTTGATCTTCTGGGCACCGGCTTCCTTCAGGACGACCGTGAATTCGGTCTTCTCTTCGACGGCGGCTGCTGCTGCGGCGGGTGCGGCACCGGCCATCATCATCGGGGCTGCGGCGGTCACGCCGAACTTGTCCTCGAGGGCCTTCTTCAGTTCCACCGCTTCGAGCAGGGTCAGTTTTTCAATTTTCTCTACGATCTCGGCAACTGCTGACATGATGTGTCTCCTTGATTATTCTTCTCGTTTCACTATCGTTGCTGGAACTCAGGCGGCCTTCTTTTTGCCGAGTTCGTCAATGACGCTGACCAGTTCACGGATGACGGCGTTCACGGTACCCGGGACGCCGGCGAGCGGCGCGTTGATGCTGCCCAGGATACCCGAGATCACTTCACCACGCGACGGGATCAGGGCGATCTCTGCCAGACGGGAGCCGTCGTACACTTCGCGCTCGATCACGCAGATCTTCAGCTTGAGCTTTTTGTGCTTGTCGCTGAACTTCTGAATGATCTTCGCGGGTGCGACCGGATCGTCAAACGAGAATGCGACACCCGTCGGGCCTTTGAGGCCGGGGAATACCTTATCGTATCCGCCCAGCTGCTCGAGTGCCTTCCGGATCAGGGTGTTCTTCGCGACGACATAGTCGATACCGGACTTCCGGAGCTCACGACGCAATTCCGTCGCCTGCTCCACGGTCAGACCGCTGAAGTCGGTGAAGAACATCCCGTGCGCACGGCCCGCGACCTCCGCCACATCGGCGATGATCTGTTCTTTCTCCGTACGTTTCATTACGTCCTTCCTACCTCACGGGAGGTATGTGCGCGATGAGAGAGAAGCCCCGGTGATACCCCCCGGGCAATGAACGCGCAGCAGTTGATTAGTGAGTGCGTAACACTTGTTCTTATTGATGCACGGTATGCGCTGTGCGATCAACTTCCACTCCGATACCCATCGTACTGGAGAGGTGAATGCTCCTGATATACGTTCCCTTCGCCGTCGGCGGACGGAGGCGGTTGACCGCATTGATGAACGCATGAATATTGTCTGCAAGCGCCTTGGGTTCGAAGCTCGCCTTCCCGACGCTCGAATGCAGGATGCCGGCCTTGTCCACACGGAACTCAATCTTGCCGGCCTTCACTTCTTTCACGGCCTTCGCAACATCCTGCGTCACCGTGCCACTCTTCGGATTGGGCATCAGGCCCCGGGGCCCGAGGATCTTGCCCAGTTTACCGACCTCGCCCATCACATCCGGCGTAGCGATGATAACGTCCACATCGGCCCATCCGGCCTGGATCTTCTGGACGTATTCCGCCAATCCGGCATGGTCTGCCCCGGCTGCCCTTGCTTCTTCATCGCGGGGCGGGCGGGCCATGACGAGGACGCGCACCTCACGGCCGATGCCATGCGGCAGGGCCACGGTACCGCGCACGGCCTGGTCGGCCTTTTTCGGATCGACGCCCAGACGGATGGCGATGTCGATCGATTCAACGAACTTGGCGGTCGCGGTCGCCTTGACTTTGGCGACGGCTTCTTCCACCGAATACAGCTTGTCCTGATCCACCTGTTTGGTCAAGGCGGTGTAACGCTTGCTCATCTTCATCGCGATGTTGCCTTTATCGTGTGGTATTATCGTCCGGGATGGCCGAACTCCCACCGGCGTGCGAACACGCCGAACCCTTAGTCTTCGACGACCGTCAGACCCATGCTGCGGGCGGTGCCGGCGACCATGCTCATGGCCGCTTCAATATCGTTCGCGTTCAAGTCGGGCATCTTGATCGTCGCGATCTCACGTACCTGCTTCTTCGTCACACGGCCGACCTTCGTACGATTGGACTCCGCGGAGCCCTTTTCGACCTTCGCAGCCTTCGACAGCAACACGGCGGCCGGCGGAGTCTTCGTGATGAAGGTGAACGACTTGTCCGAGAACACCGTGATCACCACGGGGATGATCATCCCGGCTTCTTTTTGCGTCCGCGCATTGAACTGCTTGCAGAACTCCATGATGTTCACGCCCTTCTGGCCGAGGGCGGGACCGACCGGCGGCGCAGGGTTGGCCTGGCCGGCGGGGATCTGCAGCTTCACAAACCCAACGATCTTTTTCATGACAACGTGCCTTCTACGAAATGATCAATCACTACTTTTCGAGTTCCACCTGGCTGAAGTCCAACTCCACCGGCGTCTTCCGCCCGAAGATGGACACCATCACCTTCAGCTTCATCTTCTCTTCGGCCACTTCCTGCACGAAGCCGCTGAAATTGTTGAACGGGCCGTCGATCACCTTCACCGCGTCGCCGACACGGAACGGGACCTCCAGCACTTCGACATCCTTGCGCTCCTCGATCTTGCCGATCAGCCGGCGTACTTCGATCGGCTGCAGCGGCGCAGGCGTGTTCTTCGGCCCGACGAAGCTGATCACCGAGGGCGTGTTCAGGATCACATGCTGGGTCGCCTTGTCCATGACCGCTTCGACAAGGATATAGCCCGGGAAGAACGTCCGCGTCTTGCTCTTCTTCTTGCCGTCCTTCACCTCGAACACCTTCTCGGACGGCACGATCACGGCGGTGATCTTCTCGCCGAGATTGGACTGCAAGACCTCGTTCTCGAGGGCCAGTTTGACCTTATTTTCGTGGCCCGAATACGTCCGCACCACGTACCATTTCTTGTCCACCGCTCGCCCCTTCCCTTACAGGATCTGCTGGAGAATCAGGGTGACCCCCGCGTCGACCGCGTAGACGAAGCCGGCGATGATGAGGCAGACCACCAGAACGATGACCGTCGAATCGCGCAGATCATCTTTCTTCGGCCAGGTGACCTTCTTCATCTCCTTCACCACGTCGGTGAAGAATCCAATGATCTTATCTTTCATGGGCGTGACCCCTTTTTCACATGATCCATTATCCATGGATCATGGATAACGGATAATTATGTTTTGCACGTCAGGAGGGACTTGAACCCCCAACCTGCGGTTTTGGAGACCGCTGCTCTAGCCAATTGAGCTACTGACGTGTGGCGTACACCGACCCGTCATGGCCCGTACAGGCCCCGGCCGGGATCAGCGCGTCTCTTTGTGCGTCGTGTGCTTGCTGCACCAACGGCAATACTTCTTGTGCTCCACGCGGCCCGACTGCTTCTTCTTGTTCTTGGTCGTGGAGTAGTTCCGGCGCTTGCAGTCCGTGCATTCCAACGTGATGATGTCTCTCACTGGGTCCTCGGGTCTCTATCTTTGACGCAGGGTTCACGCGGGCTGCGTGCCACGCGCTTGAGCTTGCGACCGGGATTGAACCGGTGACCTCTTCCTTACCAAGGAAGTGCTCTACCAACTGAGCTACGCAAGCAACAACTTCACACCAACCTCGAGCGGGAGACGGGACTCGAACCCGCGACCAACAGCTTGGAAGGCTGTGACTCTACCAACTGAGTTACTCCCGCGGTACGCCACATCTGCCAACACACTTTCACCGCGACCAACCCCGCTTCTGCTTCCAATGAAGAACTAAGAATTCTTAGTTCTCAATTCTTAATTCATCCGTGGGCAGGGAAGGATTCGAACCTCCGAAGGCCGAAGCCGACAGATTTACAGTCTGTTGCGTTTGACCGCTTCGCTACCTGCCCGATACACAAAGATCAGTACCACCCTTCCACATCCCAGAGCTGGCGATGGGACTCGAACCCGCAACCTGCTGATTACAAATCAGCTGCTCTACCGATTGAGCTACGCCAGCAGACAAAACACCCCTTCGTCATCCCCGACTCTTGCGAGATGACTACGGGCTTCCTTTGACGGCTAAGCACAGTAATATAAGAAACTTTTACAAATAGTCAACTACAAATGTGTGGGAAAACAGAAGAAAGATCAGCGGAGGCCGGAAAGCCGTGACCGCAGTTCCATCGAGGTTGGATCCATCGAAATCCCCCAAAGATAGGCATTTTTTGCCTCTTCCGCAAGCCCATGCAGAAGATAATAATCCCCCCGGGCAAGATACGCACCCCCGTACAGCCGCCAGATCATGTCCTCAAGCCGCCCCCCCCTCGCATTTGGCCTCGCCCGGAACTCCTTCAACGGCGTCGGATGAAACAGCGTGTCCGCAACCACCCGCATCGCCAACCCCTCCGGCACCCGCACCATCCCGGCCGTGAACTCCGGTTCGATCTCCGACGTCACATACACCGCCCGCTCCTCCATCCCCCTGGCGATCATCGCACGGATCATCCCCACGTACCGCGCCTCGATCACCTGCCCGTCGTATGGTACCCCCTGCTCGAACTTCGCCAGCTCCCGCCCGAAAAGATCCACCTCCATGGCAACCTTCTCCATGAACACCGGCGCCTTTGCCGCAAGTTCCTTCAAATACCACGACCGACGCAACAACTCCTTGTCGATCACCAGCACATCCCGCCGCTCCCGACGCACCTCCTGCACATAGTACGACGCCGATACCCAGTAGTCCCATTGATACGACAGTACCAGCGCCCCGGGCTGCAGCGATGCGAACATGTTCGCGGTGTAATCCTCCACAAGATGATCCGATGACCCATCAACTGCCCGATAGTGCACGGCGCATGGCAGCGATCCGGCAACCACCATCAGTGCGCCAACGACCCGCCAGGGCATCCCGATCGCCCGCACCAACCACCCCCCCGCCACCAGAAGACCCGCGGCCGCCCACATTCCCACACAGATGTACGCGAGCAGATAGTACGAATCGATATCCTGGATGTCATAATTGATCGCATACAGCACACACACCACGAACATGATCAACGTGCCCGCCGCGATCTGCCTGTCCTTCATCCAGAGCGCAATGAAGCCGATCACACCGAATACCAGGCCGGCAACCGCGAACTCGCCCGGGATCCCCTGCACGAAAGCACCGAGGTGCTTCATGGCCACTTCCGTCGACGAGAAGATCCACACCCGGTATTGCTTGCCACTCAGGTGCGAAAGAAAGCGCCCCGGAGACGAGGGGTCCCCCCAGTTGCATACCGGCGAGGCCGATGCCCGCAACGGCAAATAGAGATACACGGACAATCCGAGGACGAACGCCGGGACAAGCCGGAGCACCCCTCGCACCATCCCCCGCCAGCTACCGATCGAGGTCCCGTAGAAATACAGTACTCCCGGCACCAGGAGGATCGTGGTCATGTGGTTGGTGAAACTGAGCCCGAGCACGAACGACGCAAGGATCCAGAGCACCTGCGAACCCTTCGCACGGGCCTCCAGCACGAGCACCAGGACAAGCGAGATCATCAGGATGTGCAGCGAATAGACCTCAACGGCAAGGGCCTGGACCCAGAAGGTCCGCGAGAACGCAAGGAAAAGCACACCTCCCGCGGCCGCAGCCTGAACGATCTCCACGGGCACCTGCATCTTCTTTGCCGGCCCCGCAAGGATCATCTGCGCGACCCTATAATAGAAGATGAGCGAGAGCGCACAGAGGATCGCGGCCATGACATTCAGACGATACGCCTCCTCCCCTCCGAACGGGAGATGCGCGAACACCCACCCCACAAGCGTGAACAGCGGATAGCCGGTCGGGTGCGCGATCCCGAGCGAATGCACGACGGTCACGAGCTCCCCGCTGTCAATGAACCCGATGCCCGGCAGCAAGGTCCGGACGTAGACAACCAGGGCACACGCCGCAATGGCAGCGCCAGGCACAAGAGGATGCCGGAAGAGTCGCGTGAAGAACTGCATCATGATCCCGGAGTTGTGGTTTCCATCCGCCCTGCGATCTCAAGGAAGAGAGACCGCACCCTGCTCATGGTGGAAGTGGCCCGCGCCGCAAGTTCCGGTCCGCGTGACCGTGCGGCGCACCGTGCCAGCGTATCAAGTTTGCCTTCTACGGGAAGGATCGAACCGTGCTCGCCGAGGGTGATCCGGATGGACAACTCGAGCCGACGGTAGAAGCTGTAGGCCTCGGCCAGAAGATCCCGTTCGGCCGCGCTGACCACCGGAGGTGACGTCGCGCGCAGCACGGCAAAGACATCCGCTCCCCGGACCTCCGCCGGAACGGCTCCGGCAAGTTGCAGCATCTGCACGAGAAATTCAATATCCACCATCCCGCCGGCACCGAGCTTGATGTCGATGATGGCTTCCCCGCGCGTCCGCGTCCGGGACTCCATCTTCTTGCGCATCTCCACGGTGGTCTGGACCCACCCCGGGGGCAGAGGCGATCCAAAGACGAAGTCGCGGACCTCTTCCAGCACTGCCCGGCCCAACGCTTCATCCCCGGCGATCCAACGAAGGCGTGTCAGCGATTGCCGTTCCCACAGCGATGCGCGCTGTGCGAGATACGACCGGTATGCCGTACGCTCGGTCACCAGCGGAGCGTTCCGCCCCTCCGGACGCAGCCGCATGTCCACCTCATACAACCTCCCCCGGTCCGTCACAGCCGTCAGCGCCCGGACGGCATCGCCGGCGAGTTGCTCCAGACCGCTGAGTTCCTCAGGGCTCGCTCCCTCCCCGATGCACAACAGGTCCACGTCGGCATCGAACGTCAGCTCCCGGCTGCCAAGCTTTCCGAGGGCGAACACGGCAAGGTGGGGAGTGTGCTGCCCCCTGAGCTGCGCGTGCAATGTGTGCCGGACCACCGCTTCCGCGATCATGGACAACTCAGCGGTGAGTTCTTCATATCGGGAGAGCCCGAAGACGAAGCGCAACCCTGCCCGCACTTCGTGATACAGCTTGAAGAGTACCGGATCATCCGTAGGAGCAAGCGCGTCCGGCGCCATCGCCTCCAAACCCGACGGGTCGTTGGCGACGGTCTCCAGGAGGACCGGGTGGTCTCCCAGGGCCCGGGCAAAGCGTGGACTGGCGGAGCACGTTTCGATCACGAAGCGCCGGAAGCGGGGATCCTGGATCCCGGCGTAGAACGACCCCGGAAAGCGTTGGGCCCCGCTGATGAGGGTGACGCTGTGCAGCGTGAGGTCGGGATCCGGCGTGGATGCAATATCATTGAAGAGGACCGTGGCCACCTGGCGGAACGCGGTGCGTGCACGGGTATCGGTCTCACGTGTCCCGCTGAGCGTCGACCCGAACGCGAGGGACCGCATGTTGCGCAATGCCTGGCGCACATCCCGGAATCCGAGATCGACAAGAATGCGATGCGTGGCATCCTCGGTGAGGACCCCATCGATGGCGGCCTCCAGCCCGGCGGCCACCGGTCCTTCGCCCGACTGAAGGACCTTCGTGAAGAGAGAACGCACGTGGCGGAGATGATCGCGGATCTCCTGGTTCAGGATCGACGCCGAAGGCAACCCCACCCGGCGGGCGAGCAACCCCCGTTCGCGCTCGTCGGAAGGCACGGTATGCGTTTGCGTGTTCTGCATGATCTGCAGCCGGTGTTCGATGGTGCGGTAGAACGTGTATGCCTTCACCAATCCTTTCGCATCGCGCACCGGGATCTTCCCATCGTCCCCGAGTGCGACAAGTGCAGCAAGGGTATTCCCGCCACGCATCCTCGGATTCTTGCCGGCATGCAGGAGCTGCAGTGCCTGCACGATGAACTCGATGTCCCTGATCCCTCCGGGCATCAGTTTGATGTTCGTCGTCTCGCCGAGTGTCGACTCGATGCGCGCCTTCATGCGCACGATCGCTTCCGCCGGATGTTCGAGGAATGCGCGGGGATAGACGAACGGCTCCAGGGCCCGGAGGAATGCGGCACTCAGTTCCCTGTCACCCCCGACATGCCGGGCCTTGATCAGCATCTGTCGTTCCCAGAGCTCACCGCGCGACTCATAATAGAGAAGGTAGCTCTGCAGCGAGCGCGCCAGAGGGCCTGCGCCGGATTCAGGACGCAGCCGCATGTCCACACGGAACAAGTGCCCTTCACCGGTCGCGCGCGACAGGTGCTGCACCAGGCGTTCGCCGAGCGCGTGAAAGAATGAGAGCGCAGCTTCCGGATCGTCCCCGGGGCCGGGATCACCATACACAAACAATAGATCGATATCCGAACTGTAGTTCAGCTCCCCCCCGCCGAGTTTACCGAGGCCGATCACGGAGAACGGCAGGTCCGGCACGTTCCCGTCCTTCGCCCGCGCCTGGTCGAAGGTCCATCGGACCGTCGCGTCGATCATCGCATCGGCGAGCCTCGAAAGCTCGGTGGTCACCGACACCAGGTCCGCGATACCCAGGACATCCCGTGCGCCGATCCTCAGAAGTTGCCTGCGGAACATCCGGCGCAGGGCATCCATGCGTCGATCGATCGCGAGGAACATCCCGGTGATCCCGGCGGTCTCCTCCGCCAGTTCAGCAGCGGAGACGGCGGAGTTGAGCACGGAGGAAGCGGTGAGCCAGCGGAAGAGCCCGGGATCGCGGACGAGTATATCGGCAAAGAACCGTGAATTCCCGAGGACCCGCATGAGCATGTCGAGCAGGACCGTATGTTCCACAAGGTCGGTGAAGAGGGATGCCCTGCTGGTACTCACCTCACAGAACCGGAGCAGGTTGGTCAGGCCAAGGTCGGGATCGGGAGCGGAATGGAGGGTGGTCTGGATCGCCCGGGAGAAGTCGTCAAGCGATGCCCGGCTCCCGGATCGCAGGAAAAGCTCATGCAAGGCGCGGAGATTCCGCTCCCCGCTCCGGGCATCATGGAAGAGATCCAGGGGGAGTTCGGGTGCGCTCATGCCACAGGGTACGAAAAAAAGAGGAGAGAGAAAAGACCGTACCCGTGGCCGCGTTTGCTTTTCCCCACCCCCGTCGCTATATTTTTCCATCGATCATTCACGACGCGGAACCGGCATGATCACACTTGTAGCGCTGTACAAACGCCCCTCCGACGATGGGGAATTCGAGAAGCACTTCCTCGAGATCCATGTCCCCTTGCTGCGCCAATTCCCCGGACTGCGCGCATTGAATGTCGTGCGGGTGACCGGCGCGCCCATCGGCGAGAGCAAATTCAGTTTCCTTGTCGAAGCTTCCTTCGACACCCGTACCGCGATGGACGCCGCACTCTCATCGCGCGAAGGAAAGGCTGTCGCACGCGACCTGATGGCCTTCGCCGCCGACCTCGTCACCGTCTTCCACGGTGAACCGCTCGCGTGAACATACCGAGGACTGCCATGGATCATGAGGTTCATCACAACGCCCGTATCCCGTCCGTCGTAAGATCCGGTATGGCCATCCTGTTCCTGCTGACGGGCTTGTCGTGTTCTTCCCCTTCAACCAGAGCGATCCACTGGGAAGCGCTGCCGGGCCCGTACGCGCTCAATGTCTCCGCGGTCTACCCGGTCGGGACGGGATCGATGCTCTATGCCGGACTCACGAACGGCGAGACCGCCATTTCCTTCGATGCGGGCAGGAGCTGGAGCTACCGTACCCCGGTAGCACGTGGCTACCCGGTCCGTGACTTTGCCAGGGACCCCGACTCTCCTACGGGGATCTACGCGACCACCGCTCGCGGCCTGTTCCGATCCGCTGACAGTGCGCGCACATGGAGGGCAGTGCCGCTCGCTGCCCCCGGGCAGTTGCCACTACCGGTTCTCTCGTTCACGTTCGATCCCTGGAAACCCGAGCGACGGTTCGTCGGGACCGAGGGGCGGGGCATCTATCGCTCCACCGATGCCGGTTCGACCTGGTACCCCATCCCTCTCCAGAAAGATTCATCGCTGGCGTTCGCGAGCATCTGGACCATCATCGTTGATCCCGGACGTCCGGACCGCATCCTCGCGGCCGCGGGCACGTTCGGGCTGTTGACCTCCACGGACGGCGGCGACACCTGGGCGGCGATCGCGCGGGGATCGACGCAACTCGGCGCACGGTCGACACATCTCCTGATCCATCCGCGGGAAAGCAACACGTTGCTGCTGGGGACCGATGCAGGGAGCATCTTCCGCACGACCAACGGCGGTGACTTGTGGAGCCCGGTACACCCGGGGGCAGCCGGCAACACGATCCGGTCGCTGCGCAGCGATCCTCAACTCGCGGGAGTGGTGTACGCCGGCACCAACGAAGGCCTCCTCTTCTCCCGCGATTTCGGTGAGAGCTGGCAGGCGCTCGGCGCCGATCTGCCACGGCTGGGCGCCACGGTGGTGGCCGCACCAGCGGGAACACGCCTCTTTGCATTCGGCAACGCGATCGGCCTCAGGTCCTCGGTGGACCGGGGATTAACGTGGTCGCACGCCGATGAACAGCTCGGCGGGGCAACCCCGACGCTCCTCGTGGTCGACCCCGCCGATGCAGGCTATTTCGCGGCAGCCGGCGATGCACTGATCCATTTCCGCACCGATTCTTCCCGATGGATCCCGATCGGCGAAGGGTTGAGCGGCGGTCAGGTCACCTCGATCTCCATTGATCCGCGCCAGCGGCAGTACATGTACGCAACGACCCACGCCGGGCCATTCCGCAGCACCGATGCGGGAGCGCATTGGCACGAGTTTGCACGGTCGATCCCCTCCACACCGTACCTCCTCGTGCAGCACCCCTGGTTCCCGACGCGCATGCTCGCATCCACGGATAAAGGTATCTTCAACAGTACCGACCGCGGCTCGACGTGGAGAGAATCACGGCCCAACGGCAAGACCCCGCCGGTCCGGTCATTCTCCTTCCTCCCTTCGAATGCGGGTTCGGTGTTCGCACCGGCCTCGCCATCTTCCGTGCTCATCACTTCGGATGGTGGCATCTCCTGGGAGACGACACGGTACGGGCTGGGCGCCGACTCGCTGTCCTTCGTGACCCTGGACCCTTCCGATATGAAGGTCATGTATGCCTGGACGTTCACCGGGACCTGCTACCGTTCGTTGAATGGCGGCACGGAGTGGAGCAGATTCTCACCGCCCTGGGAGCAGACGGATCGTGTCCTGTTCGGCCGGGACCCGCAGGACCCATCCAGTTTCGTTGCGATGGTGAATGGCCGGATGCTCTTCCTGACGATCGACGGGGGGACGACATGGACCCGCATTTTTGAACAAGGGTTGCCGGGCACGCCGGTGTCGCTTGCGTGGCACGCGGGCCACGGGATCCTTATCGCAGGCATACGCGACCGGGGAGTGTTCCGCGTCCGTCTCGCGGGTTTCATTCCCCGCACACAGGAAGCTCCGAAGAGCTACCCGAAGTCCACAGATTATTAGTCACGTCCCCGAAAGAAGACCTTGTCATGATGTTCCATCGCATTGCAGGACTCGTCGGAGCGATACTCCTCACGTCCATCGTCGGCGTTGCCCAACCGGCCATCCAGATCGTGGAGAACAAGTCATTTGATTTCGGGGAGTTGCTCAGAGGAACGATCGCCGAAAAGAAGGTCCTCATCAAAAACACCGGGAGCGAGGTCCTGCAATTGTCGGACATCGAGGCCTCGTGCGGATGCACCGGCACCGCACCATCGCAGCGCTCGATCCCGCCGGGACAATCGGCCGTCATCGCCATCTCCTTCAACTCGCGCAACTTCACCGGCAAGGTCCACAAGACCGTCACGGTCCATTCCAATGCCACGAACGACCCGCGGGTGGTCATCGAATTCACCGCGTTGGTCATCGATGAGATACTGCTGACGCCGGGACACTTCTGGTTCAAGGACGCGGAAGTGGGCCGGAAGTCCACGCAGGTCATGGCGATCAAGAACAACGGCAAAGAACCGCTGAAGATCACCGGATGGCGCTGCCAGCTGGCGGGACTCAAGCTTGCGATCCCTGCGGAACCCATCGAACCCGGCGGGTCGGCCGAGGTCACGGCGGAGTTCTCACCGGAGAAGGTGAACGCCATCCTTTCCGAAGGGATGTTCCTGACGACCTCGAACTTCCGGCAGCCTGAGATCTTCATCCCGGTATACGGCAACGTCAAAGAGTTCAAATTCCAATAGCGTCGTCCGCAACAAACCCGGTCTTTTCAACGTCCTTACAAGGGACGGCCAGACCCGCCGATCACCAACGGCGGGTCTCGCTCTTTTCACCGGGTCCCCCTGCCCCGAAAGCCCGCCCGGCCCGATGTCAACGCTCCCGGGGGCCCGCGTGTCCAACCAACAGATCCGGATAATCCAGGAATCCCCGCATGCCCGCTGCTGACGAGCAGCAGTTGATCCGTGAGGCGCAGGACGGGAATCGTAGCGCATTTCGCTGTCTGGTCGAACGCCACATGAGGCAGGCCTACAACGTTGCATACGGTTTCATGCAGGACCAGGAGGCAGCGCACGACGTCGTGCAGGATGCCCTGGTCCGGGCGCATCGCGCCCTGCCCGGATTCCGGGGCGATGCGGAGTTCAACACCTGGCTCCACCGGATCGTCACCAATGTGGCTCTCAATCATATTCGCTCACGATCGGCCCGCAGCAAACGCGAGGTCCGGGTGGATGAGATCCCGGAACCGGGCGCAACGCATGATCACGACATCCATGCGCGGCAGATACGCGATCATCTTGACGAGGCGCTGCGTACACTGCCGGAATTACAGAGAACGGTCGTCACCCTGCGACATATCGAGGGACTGTCCACGCGGGAAGTGAGCACGATGCTGCGGTGTTCCGAGGGGACCGTGAAGACCCATTTGTTCCGGGGACTGAAGAAACTGCGGCAGAAGTTGCAGTATCTCCAGGAGGAGCTTGCATGACAAAACATACCACGATCCAGATCCAGCTGTACGATTACATTCGAGGGGGGTTGTCCGACGCGGAGCAGGATGCGGTCTCTGCGCACCTGCGCACATGCCCAGCGTGCGCCGCGGAAGAAGAAGAGTTGCGTGCGCTGATCACCGCGCAGGGGCCAACCCCGCCCGATCCCGCAGCATCGCTTCCGCAGGAATTCTGGAACACGCTCCTGAACGAGGTCGACCTGCGGATCTCATCGCACGCCCCGGCGGTATCTTGGTACCGCCGGCTGGCCGTCTGGATGGCACCAGGCCCCACCCCGCAGTACCGGATCGCCGTCTCGTTCGCAGCCATCCTGATCGTTGCGGGGAGTGCGCTGATCACCTGGACGGTCATGCGTCATGCCCCGGAACCGCTGGCACCGGCCGTAGCTGACGCCAGCGTCGTGGATTCATCGGCCATCGTGAAACCCACCCGTCTCCAGAAATATCTGCATCGGTCGCGCACCCTGCTTGTGGGTGTGGCGAACATGAACGTGCCCGGGGACCAGCCGGCGGATCTCCAGACCGAACGCAGGGTCTCACGCGAACTGGTGATCGAAGCCCGGGCACTCCGTCAGGAGTCGTTGGATGCGCACTCGGCCCGGCTGATCAACGACCTGGAAAAGATCCAGATCGAACTTGCGAACATGACCCCCGACGACGTGGCCCCCGGGGTCGACATGATCCGCCAGGGGATCGAATCGAAGAATCTGCTGTTCAAATTGCGGATCGCTGAAACGCTCTATCAACAGGTGAAGTATGCGGAATAGATCAGACCATCATACGGCCCCGCGGTGGGAGTGGGCCGTACGTTTGGCGATGCTCGCCGTCGCGGCGTTCCCGGCGGAAACGCTGGGACAGGAGGCGCCTCCGGCGGCGGCATCACCATTCGCTTTCGTCGTATTCACGCCCGGGCCTGACGATCCGGCGTATACGCTGTACCGCGAAGGATATGCCGCGGTCCTCGGGGAGCAGTGGGGTCCGGCACGCAAGTCGTTCGCGGAACTCCAGCGGCGCTACCCCGGCAGTCAGTTCGCGGATGACGCGGCGTACTGGACCGCGTACTCGTGGAAGGACCAGGATCCCGCAAAGGCAGCGACCCTGTATCGCAGACTCCTGCGCGATTTTCCCCGGAGCCCCTATCTCGACGATGCGGTCGCTGACCTCCGCATGCTCGAGGTCGGCCAGGAACTCGCGCGGATGCAGGAATTCCGCACCGTGCCTCTTGCGCGGCACGAGATCCGCATCGGGATCGGACAGGAGATCGGAAGGCTGCGCGAGGACCTGGGACGGCTGCGCGCGACCCAGGAGGCAGTGGAAGAGACCAGGCTGATGGTGTTCGGGTATGGTGATACGATCATCATCCGCAGCATTCCGCCGCAACGTACGCGCACACCGCTGCAACCGTTGGACCCGCAAGCGCGCATGCGCCTGAAGGCCATGCAGGAGCTCGGACGGTCCGGAGGCAATGGCGATGCTCCCCGCGCACTCAAAGAAGTGGTCTTGGATCCACGCCAACCTCCCCTGCTCCGCCTCTCGGCGGTGCACTCGCTCGGTTCGCTGCGCCAGCCCGAAGCCCGGGCAGCGCTCCTTGAGATCGCCCGGACCGATGCGGCACCGGACTTCCAGCGATCCGCCATCGAGGTGTATGCACAGAGCGCACCGGAACGCGGCAAGGCTGTGGAAGAGCTGATCGGATTGTTCCGTCAATTCAGCGGCACAGAACACCACCGTGATCCCCGCCTCGGCACGACGCTCTATGCCATCGCATCGATCGGTGATGCGCGGGCAACGGATTTCCTGGCCGAGGTCGCACGGACACATCCCGACGACGACATCCGCAACAGCGCGGTCATGTATCTCGGCAGCATGGGCACGGAACGTTCACGGGCAGCGCTCATCCAACTGCTGCGCGAAGAGTGAACCGGGATGTCAACGGACACACGGATGCCTGTGTCCAACTCCCGGAACGTCACACAAACAGGAGACACACGATGCGTACACTGGCAACACTTGTTGTGCTTCTGCCGCTGGTCCTTTCCGGGAGTGCATGCGGCAATGCTGAAGAAGGACCGCGCCGGGAAGCGAAGATCAGGCTCCGCACCGCGGAGGACTCTCACCGGGGCTACCTTGGGGTCGGGATTCATGACCTGCGCCCTGCGCAGGCAAAAGAAATGAAGCTCGCGGTCAAGACCGGAGCACTCGTGAACGAAGTTGTTGATGACAGCCCCGCGGCAGAGGCGGGCATCATGGAGAACGATGTGATCGTGGAGTTCAACAAGACCACGATCGATGATGCCGCGGAGCTTACGGAGGCGGTACGCAGGACCGAACCGGGGACCAAAACCACGGTGACCGTGGTGCGCAAGGACCAGAAAAAGACCCTCCAGGTCGCGGTGGGGTCGTTCCCCGTGCCCAGGGTTCGCGCCCTGGCCAACGGAGTCCCCATGCCACCTCTCCATATGAATGTCTTCTCCTCCATGAATGCCGTGAACGGGCTGACGCTCATGGAATTGAATCCTCAGCTCGCGGAGTATTTCGGGGCATCCGCCGGCAAGGGCGTCCTGGTTGAAGAGGTTCAGAAGAGAAGCGCAGCGAAAGAAGCCGGATTCAAAGCAGGTGACGTGATCCTGAAGGTCGGTGAGGATGAGATCGGGGAACCGGGGGATGTGCACGGCGCGCTGGAAGGACTCAAGGAAGGTGACTCCGTTGCGGTGGCAGTACTCCGCAGGGGCACCCCCCTGACCCTCCACATGGAAGTGGATGGCATCCCGGCTGCGGGCTTCTATTTCCGGCATGGCGCACCCGCTGTCCCCCATGTGTCACCGGACATGAAGGTGTTTCAATGGGACCGCATGGAATTGCAGCAGGACCTGCGGAAATTGCAGGAGGAATTGCGGAGCGTGGGACGGGAAATACGGGGAAAGATGGAAAAGCTCCGCAACACCGTGAAGAAGGAAATACGCTCGGCGATGAGCTGACGTCATGAAGGGTGGCGGGAGGGGGGGCTGGAAGGTTCTCCTCCCGCATGAAGGGGCCGGTGTGAAGTTCCGGGATCAGGTACGTTCGACCGGAGCGGCACCCCGGCCCCGGTGTTTTCTCCCCGAAACGCCCGGTAATATCATGTTGATGTAGTCCTCCCTTTTCCCTATCTTGCCTCGACCTGCCCGGCTCACCGGCACACGACAACGACTTTGATTCTCCATCAACACGTCAACTTACAGTAGAAGGGAACGCCATGACCAACGTGCGTAACACCGTGGGACTTTCGATCGCAGTGTTTCTGGTGAGCCTGCTGGTTCTCGGCTGCGGAGGGAAAAAAGAGGTCACTCCCCTTCCGGTCGGAGCGATGCAGGAGTATCGCGATCCGCAGTACGGGTTCCACTTCGAGCATCCGCAGGGCTGGGTAGCCGGCGGCGAAGCCGGCCGTCCACGCATTTACAACACGCTTGAAGCAGGGCAGCGCTTCATGGATCCGACAGGCGCATATCCCGACGGCGTTCTGATCAGCGTGGATGTGATCAAGGCCAGCAATCCCGCGGAGCAGAAGGCATCCATTCTGGCAGAACTGACAAGCTCCGGATTCGTCCTGGGCCAGGCGGCCCCCGCGACCATCGCCGGCAAACCCGCGACGAAGGTCCCGTACACCGCCAACCACAGCACCAAGGTCAAAGAGACCGGCCACCACTTCTATGTGGAGCTCGACACCGTCCTCTATGACATCGCGTTCCGCGGGTTCGGCGATATGTACGCGACACATGCCGCGATCTTTGATTCGGTCGCTGGCAGCTTCACCCTTCCCCGCGCCGTTGAGCCGGGCCGCGATGCGACACTCCCCGCCGATGCATTCACGGAATACGATGCCAAGCTGTTCTCGTTCCAGTATCCTGAGAACTTCAATTTCGAGAATGCAGCAAAGGGGAACAACGACCTCGCGCTCAGCCTCCGTGGCGTGCGCCAGGATTGCTCTGTGCAGTTCATCGTGTTCGGCGCCAAGGCCCTGACCACCGAAAAGGTCGTGGAGCAGAACAAGGGCAAGTATCCGGGTGCAACGCAGGGCAAGGCCACCATCAGCGGCCAGCCGGCGATCACGCTCACGTACACCGCAGCCCGGGATGTCCAACGCCGCGTCTACTTCATGGTGAAGGACGACAAGGTGTACCGCATCATCCTCGATTGGTTCAAGCCGCAGAGCAGTGAGTATCTCGCCGCCTACGACAAACTGATCTCCTCCATCAAGATCAAATAGGGACCCATGGACCATCATATGGTCACCACCGCATTCACGTTGGACGGTTATCGTGTCGTCCGTACTCTCGGTATCGTCCGCGGGATCACTGTTCGTTCGCGCTCCATCGTCGGCAACATCGGCGCCGGTATCCAGACCATCTTCGGAGGGAACATCACCCTCCTGCAGGAGCTCTGCGAGAAGGCACGGCTCGAGGCGTATGGCCTCCTGCTCCAGCACGCCAACGAGATGGGCGCCAATGCCATCATCGGCATGCGCTATGATGCCAACGAGGTGATGTCCGGTGTCACGGAGGTGCTCGCGTACGGAACCGCCGTCGTTGTGGAAAAGGTCTGACCCTGCACCGCATCTGAGCTCCACCCGCTCCGCGCTCGTGCGCGGGGCGGGTGATGGCTCTCCAGCCATCGGATCCATGATCCAGAAGTGTCTGACAGCCCTGCTCTTCCTGTGCGTCCTCGTGTCCTTCAGCGCGGCGAAGGCACAGGACCGCAAGATCCTCAGCCCCCGCGATTCCGTCGTCTTCGCCGTCGACACCAATATCGTGTCGATCTCCTATAGCCGGCCGTCCATGCGGGGGCGCGTTATCATGGGCGACCTCATACCATGGGGCCGTGTGTGGCGGACAGGTGCGAATCAGGCAACCCACCTGCGCACGACCTTCGATATGGTGCTTGGTGGCATGCCCGTTCCGCGCGGGACTTACATGGTCTGGACGATCCCCGGGAAGAAGGGATGGACCATGATCCTGAACAAGCAGACGGGACAGTGGGGCACGCAGTACGATGAGCGGCAGGACCTTGCCCGCTTTCCCGTCGCCATGCGGCACATCGCCGCACAGGTCGATACGTTCTCGATCTCGATCGAACGTG
Source organism: Ignavibacteriota bacterium (assembly GCA_016707525.1). NCBI lineage: Bacteria > Pseudomonadati > Ignavibacteriota > Ignavibacteriota bacterium. The sequence goes on along the minus strand of JADJHP010000002.1, from coordinate 191,123 downwards.
GGAAGGGGGTGTCCGGATCGATCGTTCTCCGTTGGGAGAACACCCGCATCTCCGTTCCCTTTGAACGGCGCACCCATCTTCCAACGCTGAGTCCCACCGATTCATCGTTCGCACGCCTGGGAGGAGGCCGCCTTGCCATCCGCTACGGGCGACCGGCGGTCCGCGGACGCACGATCTGGGGCGTCGTCGTTCCCTGGGATTCCGTATGGCGTACAGGCGCGAATCTGTCCACGGCGTTCACCACAAGTACGGATATCCGGATAGGCGGAACCCGTATCCCGAAGGGATCCTACACGCTCTATTCCATCCCGTCTCAGGATCGCTTCACGCTCATCATCAGCACGCGCGCACCGGGAACCCTCCCGGAATACGACAGCCGGCTTGACCTCGTCCGGATACCGATGACCGGCGGCCTGACGCAGAAGACCCTGGACCGCCTCACGATCTGGTTCGATGCACGCCACGGCGAGGCTGTGCGGCTCAACCTGGGGTGGTCGAACAGGACCTACTCGGTCCGCCTTTCCACCCGGTAGCCCCCCCTCCGCACCCGCTGACCGCGGGAGCCATCCCTCCCGGCGCAAAAACCATCCTTGCTCCCCGTTGCTTATTCTCACATCTCGGCGTACATTAGGGCACTAACCTCCTCTCCAACCCGGGAGTACGCATGGATATCCAGGGCAAGACAGTCTTGATCATCGGCGGCTGGGGTCTTGTGGGGTCCGCAGTCTGCCGCAAGTTCATGGAAGAACACCCCCGCCGTCTTATCGTCACCTCTCTCACCGAATCCGAAGCACGCGAAGCTGTCACAGACCTCGAACGGCTCTATCCTGATGCAGGAAAAGGGTTCTTCGTCCCCTGGTGGGGGAACATCTTCGTCCGTGAGGAATTGAAGGACATGCCGCGTGATCGCATCCTCGCGAGCAAAAAGTACCGTGCGATGATCATCGACGACATGCTCGAAGAACTGAGCGGGCCGGTGCTCGAGCGCTCAAGCCTGTACAAGCTGCTCCAGAAGTTCAAGCCGGAGATCGTCGTGGATTGCGTGAACTCGGCGACCGGCATCGCCTACCAGGACATCTTCCAGTCGTCGCGCAGGGTCCTGAAGGAAGCAAAGGCCGTTCAGCGGTCGCGCAAACAAAAGCCGGACAAGCTCGTCGAAGTGACCGAACAGCTGATCTGCACGCTGTACGTCCCTCAGCTCATCCGTCATGTGCAGCTCATGTACCGGTCGATGCAGATTGCCGGAACGAAGATCTATTTGAAGATCGGCACCAGCGGCACCGGAGGCATGGGGCTGAACATCCCCTATACCCACAGCGAAGAACGCCCGTCGCGCGTGCTGCTCTCGAAGTCGGCAGTGGCAGGCGCGCACACGCTGTTGTTGTTCCTGATGGGCCGCACGCCCGACGCCCCGATCACCAAGGAGATCAAGCCGACCGCGGCGATCGCATGGAAGGCGATCGGCTATGGTGACATCACGAAGCGGGGCCGCGGCATTCCGCTGGAGGACTGCCCGGTGTCCGGTGCGGTGAAACTTGGCAAGACCCTGAAACCCCACATGCCGGGTATCGCCCGCGCACGCGGGGAACAACTCCGTTCGGTCTTCATCGATACGGGGGAGAACGGCTACTTCTCGCGCGGGGAATTTGAGGCGATCTCCACGCCGGGACAGATGGAGTTCGTGACGCCGGAGGAGATCGCCGAGAGCACGGTGTTCGAGATCCGGGCCGGCAACACGGGCCACGATATCATCAACGCGCTCGACAATGCCACGCTGGCGCCGACATACCGCGCGGGCTACATGTTCCATAGCGCCCTGAAGACCATGCGAAAGCTCGAGCAGGACCATGGCGTGGATTCTGTGGCGTTCGAGATGCTCGGGCCGCCCCGGCTTTCCAAACTGCTCTATGAATCGTACCTGCTGAAGGTGTGTTTCGGCGATGTGCGCACGGTCGCACGTACCGAGACGAGCATCCTCAGCCGGCGTCTGCTCGACCTGATCGAGGCGGACGACCAGCTCCGTTCACAGATCATCTCCATCGGCATCCCCATTCTCCTGCCGGACGGCCGTTCGTTGGTGCGTGCGTCGAACATCAAGATCCCTCCGGCGCAGGGTCAGGATGAATTCCCGATCAACGCCTCCAGCATCGACCGCTGGGCGCATGACGGCTGGGTCGATCTGCGCGAAAAGAACATGAAACACTGGCGCCAACGCTTCACGCAGATCATCAAGGAGGTCGAAAGCCTCCCCGACGACGAGACGAGTTCCCGGACGATGCATAACCGGGAATACTGGAAGAATCTCACCGAGATCGACCCCGGGAAGGTCTGCGGCTGGATCTTCACCTATGAGGAAAAGGGCAAACGGATGAAGGCCTGATGGCATGACGACAGCACCGTCACTCGACCCCCGCTACGCGTCACCCCAGATCGTCAGCCCGCGCATCCTCATCGTGGAGGACGAGCGCATCGTCGCCGGCGATATCCGTTCGCGTCTCCGGCGACTGGGCTACTCGGTCGTGGATATGGTCTCCACGGGTGAGGACGCGATCCAGCGGGCGGACACCCTCCGCCCCGACCTCGTCCTGATGGATATCCGCATCGAAGGGCCCATGGATGGCATCGAGGCAGCGGAGGCGATCCGGGCCCGCTTCGATATCCCGGTCATCTATCTGTCCGCCTACGCCGACAAGCAGACGGTGGAGAGGGCCAAGGTCACGGAGCCGTTCGGCTACCTCATCAAGCCATTCGAGGACACCGAACTCCACTCGTCGATCGAGGTCGCTCTGTACAAGAGGAAGACCGAAGCACAGCGGCGGGCTCTGGAGTCGCAGCTCCTCCAGGCCCAGAAGATGGAATCGATCGGCACGCTGGTCGTCGGCCTCGCGCACAACCTGAACAACATCCTGGCGATCATCCTCGGCTACTCCTCACGGCTCGAGCGCACCATGGACGATCCCGCCAAGATCTCCCAGAGCGTCACGGCCATCAATCAGGCCGTGCGGCGCGGGGCATCACTGATCCAGCAGTTGATCGGTGTGACCACCAAGGCAAATCTGCAATTCGCGTCGATCGATGTGAACGGCCTCCTGCAGGACCTGATGCACATGGTGATCGAGATCTTTCCGCGGACGATCACGTTTCATGAGCAGCTGGATCCGGTGAATCCGTTCGTCTCCGCCGACCAGAACCAGCTGCACCAGGCCCTGCTGAATATCCTGCTGAACGCCCGTGATGCCCTCCCGCGCGGAGGCACCATCACGATCACCACCCGGATGGTGAACGGAGCGGACCTGAAGGCCCGGTTCCCCAATCCGAATGACGGTCAGTACGTGTGCATCGAGATCATCGACAACGGCGAAGGCATGGATGCCGATACCCTGCGGCATGCGTTCGAGCCGTTCTTCACGACACGCGACCGGGCGACTTCAACAGGGCTCGGCCTGTCGGTCGTCTACGGCATCGTGACGAGCCACAAGGGGTACATCGATATCCAGAGCACCCCCGGGACGGGAACACACGTCACGCTGGCCTTCCCTGTGGAACCACGCGCACCGTCAACCCTTGGCATGCCATCGGAGACACTGATCGCTCAACTCGGCGGCAGAGAGACCATCCTGGTCGTTGAAGATGAAGAGATGCTCCGGACGCTGGTGCGCGAGATCCTGACGCGCGCGGGGTACGAGGTCCTCGAGGCGGTGGATGGGGAGGATGGCGTCCGCATGTATCGCGAACATCACGATCGGGTGCATCTCGTGTTGCTGGACTTCGGGCTGCCGAAGCTGGCCGGGGATGAGGTCTTCGCGGAGTTGCAGCGCATCAACGAGGGCGTACGTGCCGTGTTCAGTACGGGATACGTCAAGAAGGACAAGACCGATCAGTTGATGGCGCTGGGCGCACGGGGGGTGGTGCACAAGCCGTTCACCGTCACCGAAATGCTTTCGACGATCCGGCGTGTCCTGGACGGCGAGACGATCTAAAGCTCCTCGATGTGGTAGCGCGTCTCCGTCGGACGCATGCCATCATGAAGCCTGCGCAGCGCGCGGTACGCATCCTGGCTGCCGCGCCGGGCGGCCACGCGGTACAGCCGCACCGCCTCCGAGGTCCGCACAGGTACCCCGATCCCCTTTTCATAACACCACGCAAGCGCCATCTCCGCAAGGATCGACCCGTCATCGGCAGCCTGTTCGAGGACCGACAGGGCTTGTGCCTGTGCAAGGGTGTCGGTGTCCTGCCTGAGGGTGACAACGGCACGCCGGATCGCTCCTTCCCTGCTTCCCGCATCAGCCGAACGCGTCCACAAACGATACGCCTCGGCCGGATCGGCCCCCACCCACCTCCCCGCATAATAACAGAGGGCGAGTTCATTCATGGAAGGAACATGTCCGCGCTCCACGCCGGCCTTGAGCATCTGGATCGCCTGGCCCGTCGTCAGCATCGCCTGCTCCTTGAACAACAATCCCTCATAGCCCAGACCCAACAACGCCACCCAGACATACTGGGCCTCAACATCGTTGTGACGCGCCTGCGAGCGGATGTGCGGGATCACGCCCTGTTCCTGCACCAGCCGGGAGAGGAGCTGTGATGCTCGTGGCCAGTCCATACGCAGTGCCCGGATGTAGTAGCTGCATGCCAGGACCACATCCCGCCGCACGCCGAGACCCTTCTCATAGTTCCTGCCGAGGAGAGCAAGCGCTTCCGGGCTTCCAGCCTGCGCCGCTGCGGTGATCCCCTGCAGGCGGAGCGAGTCGACAGCGATATCTTTTTCCAGCATGCTCGACAACCCGAGGGCCTTGCGCAACTCCGGATCACCGCCGGTCAGCACGGACGTCACCAGCGCCTGTCCCGCCGCCGAGTCATCATCGGATTCCGTGAACAGCGCGAGTGGCGATCGTGCCGTGTCGCTTCCCGCACTGTTCTGCTCTGCGTCGCGTGCAGCGGCTCGTTCCAGCTCCGGCAACGCCTCTTTCGCGGGGGCATAGCCGCTTTCAGCGGACTTCCGGACCCAGTACAGGGCCGCGGCGTAGTCGCGCGGCACCACCAGGTTCTCCGTGTAGTGCAGGCCGACAACGAACTCGGCCTCATGCATGCCCGCTTCGGCGCTGATCAGGAACGCTCTATAGGATTCGAACGGATTCCACGAAATGCCCCAGCCATGGTAGAGAAGGATGCCGAGGTTGAAGCGGGAGGAGATCATGTTCTGCTCGGCAGCCTTGAAGAACCAGTAGGCGGCCTTCGTGCTGTCAGCTTCGACACCCCGCCCGAGCAGATACCGCACGCCGAGCTCCTGCTGGGCAACAGGGTCGCCGGCATTCGCCTTCCTCGACACGAGGAAGGCCTGCCAGAGATCGTAGAGTGCATCCGAGGGGAGAATGAGCGGGGGTGTGGTGACGGAGCGCCGTTTGAAGACGGGACTATCCGGCAGCTGCCGATCGACCTGGGCGGCGACCGGCACACTGAGGATCCCTATGAGCATCGTCAGCAGGACGAAGCGTAGCGGTGCCCGCACCCTGACTCCCTATTCGTACCGGAGAGCTTCGATAGGATCCAGGTTGGCTGCCTTCCAGGCCGGGTAGACGCCGAACAGAAGTCCTACCAATGAACAAACAATGATGCCGATCGCGGCCCAGTCCCACGGGATCACCGCAGGGACCTCCAGGAGAAGACCGACGATGTTCCCGGTGAGGATCCCGGCGGCGACGCCGATGACGCCTCCGATCTCACTCAGGAGGATCGCTTCGATCATGAACTGGGCCAGGATGTCCTTCCGCTGTGCCCCGATCGCCTTCCGGATGCCGATCTCCCGCGTCCGCTCGGTCACGGACACCAGCATGATGTTCATGATGCCGACGCCGGCGGCGAGCAAGGCGATGGAACTCACCAGAAGAACGCCCATACGCAGGTACAGCGTGAATTCGTTGAACTGCTTGATCAGCGAGTCGTTGGAGTAATAGGCGAAGTCATCCTCCGCACCCGGATCGACCTTTCGTGCGGCACGCAGGATCGATCGCACCTGCTCGATGGTGTCGTCCAGAAGTTCCTTGCTGCGGGCCTTCACCATGATGTTCACGCTGCGATCGGCCTTGCCGTACTTCTGCATGTAGGTCGTGATCGGTATCGCCCCGAACTGGTCCTGGTTCCCGCCCAGCGCCCCGCCCTTCTTGGCAAAGACCCCGATCACCTGGTAGATCGTGCCGTCGACCCTGATCTCCTCACCGACCGGGTTGATGCTCGGGGGGAACAGTTTCTCGACTGCCGCCTGACCCAGGATCATCACCTTTCTGCCTTCATCCACATCCTGGGCAGAGAACGAACGGCCGACATCCACGGTCCAATCGTTCGTCACCAGCCCTTCCAGGTTCTCGCCACCGACCTGCATATTCGGATTGGATTTCTGTCCGCGCCAGACGAAGACCTTACCGAAGCTCCAGACCTCGAACCCCACCGCTTCGGCGAGTGTCGCACGTTCCTGCACCGCCTGTGCCTGTTCGATGGTGATGTCCTTCCGGTTGCGGAATCGCCGGCGGTCATCGGGGCCCGTATTGAACGCAGGGAATTTCTGCACCTGGAACGTATTCGCTCCGAGCTGCATCATCCCTTCTTCGATGCTGTTCTTGAGCACGCCCACAGCGGTCATCACCGAGATGATCGAGAACACACCTACCGCGATGCCGAGCAGGGTCAGGATCGACCGCAACTTGCTCGTGCGCACCGCCGAGAGCGCCATCTGCAGGCTCTCTCTGAAATTCGCCAGTTCCATCGCGATCTTACTCATACCGGAGGGCCTCCACAGGATCCATCTTGGCCGCGCGGTACGCCGGGAGGAAGCCGGAGACCACCCCGACGACGAGGGAAATGGTGATCGAAATGAAGACGACCGACAGCGGCATGGCCGTCGGCAAGACCTGGTCGACGATGAGGCTCAACGGGAACGCGATCATCAGCCCGATGATCCCGCCGATCAGACACAATGCGGCGGCCTCCACGAGGAATTGGAGCAGGATGGTGCGCTGTCGCGCCCCGATCGCCTTCCGGATGCCGATCTCTTTCGTCCGCTCGGTCACCGAGACGAACATGATATTCATGATGCCGATGCCGCCGACAAAGAGGGAGAGGCCCGTGATGAACAGGCCGATCGATGCAATGGTCAGGCTGATGGGCGCAAAGGTCTGGGTGAGCAGTTCCTGCTGATTGATGCTGAAATCACTCTTCTTCCCGGGCGCGATATGGCGGAGATTCCGCATGATCCCTTCGAGCTCGAGCTTCGCATCTTCCATCTGCGTGACATCCGCCACCCGCACCTGGATGGTCACATCCCGCCGGCGCCCGCCAAAATGCGATTCGAACGACAGCAACGGGATGAAGACGCGGTTATCCGACGTGAACACCCCGAAGAGTCCGCCCTGCTTCTCGAATATGCCGAGGACCGTATACGGATACCCTCCCACGCGGATCACCTTGCCGATCGGGTCCTCGCGCGGGAACAGCGTCTCGGCGACATTCGCGCCGATGGCACAGACCGGCCGGCCGCCGCTCGACTCCTCGGCGGTAAAGAACCGGCCGTCGGCCAGGGTCACGCCGGCGGCGTTCATATACTGATGGGTCGTTCCGCTGACGAACGCATCATCCATGCTGAGGTCGCCAAGATTGACGCGCCGCCGCGTACCGACGACCGGAGCGACCGCGTCGCTCAACTGCGACTGCCGTTCGATCTTCGATGCGAAGTTCGTTTCCAGCATGCGCCGGTTGCGGATGAGCGCCCAATCTTCGTTCCCCACCCAGGGGAAGCGCTGCACGTAGAGCACGTCGGTCCCGAACGCTGCGGCACTTCGCGCAAAGGCGCGGTTCACGCCTTCGATCGCCGTGGACATCAGCGTCACGGACACGATGCCGATCACGATCCCCAGCGTGGTCAGCACCGACCGCATCTTGTTGGCCCTGACCGCGCGGAACGAGATCAGGAGCCCTTCTTTCAACTCTGTGAGAAGATACATCCGTCAGTTCCTTCCGGTCAGGACGCGGTTGCTGCCGTCTTGACCCTGCGTTTCTGGACCAGTTCGTCGGTCTCGATCTTGCCGTCGCGCAAACGCACCACACGGTGCGCGTGCTCAGCAATGTCTGCCTCATGCGTCACCAGGATGATGGTGTTCCCCTGATGGTGCAGTTCCTCGAACAGCGCCATGATCTCCTCGCCGGTCTTGGTGTCCAGATTTCCCGTCGGCTCATCGGCCAGGATGATCGACGGCCGGGTCACCAGGGCGCGGGCAACCGCCACACGCTGGCGCTGGCCGCCGGACAATTCATTCGGCTTGTGATGGACCCTGTCGCCCAACCCGACATGGTCGAGCGTTTCCAGCGCACGTTGTTTCCGCTCGGACGATGACACGCCGCCATAGATCAACGGAAGTTCGACATTGTGCAGCGCATCCGACCGCGGCAACAGGTTGAACGTCTGGAACACGAACCCGATCTCCTTGTTCCGCACCCGCGCCAGGTCGTTGTCGTCCATCTCGCTGACATTCACGCCGTTGAACTGATAGAGCCCCGAGGTCGGCGTATCGAGACAGCCGATGATGTTCATCAGGGTGGACTTGCCCGACCCGGAGGGGCCCATGATCGCCACGTACTCATTCTTCCCGATGGCCATGGAGACCCCGCGGAGCGCGAGCACCTGCTCCGCCCCGCCCATGTCATAGGTCTTGACGATGTCCCGCAGTTCAATGACATTCATGTTACGAGCCCTCGCCGGTTTTCTTCACGCCCATTTTCTTCGGCTCTTCCACCCGCACCTTCGCACCATCCTCGAGTTCACGGTTGATCGCCTTATAGCTGCCGGAGACGACCTGTGCGCCTTCCTTCAGGCCCTCCGTGATCTCCACAAAGGAGTCGTCGCTGATGCCGCGGCGTACGGGCATGGCCTTGACCACACCGCCGTCTACCACGAACACGATCTCCTTCGCCTTGTTCTCTTCCTTCTTCTTCGGGGTCGTTCCCGCCGCCATCACCATACCGCTCTGGCCATCCCCCTCGCCGGGCTTCACCTCTTCCTTCGGCATGCGGGTCGTCACGCTCTGGATCGGCACCGTCATGACATTCGGTTTCGTCTCGGTCTCGACATCCGCCGTCATCGACATCCCGGGCCGGAGCTGGACATCGGCGTTCACGATCCGCATCTTCACTTCAAAGTTCGTCACCTCTTCCTGCGTGCCCGTCCCCTTCGATGTCGCCGTGTTCGCGATCTCGTACACCACCGCGGTCACTCTGCGGTCCGGGAATGCATCCACTTCGATGCGCGCCGTATCGCCGACACTCAGCATGATCACATCGTTCTCGCTGACCTCGACACGGGCTTCCATGCGCGACAGGTCGGCAATGGTCATCACATCCGTCCCCTGGAACTGCTGCGTACCGAGGACCCGTTCGCCGAGTTCGGAGTTCAACTGGCTGACCGTGCCATCCATCGGGGCGATGACCGTGGTCTTCCGGAGGCTCTCGTTCGCCTGATTCAGCGATGCCGTGGCCTGGGCATAGGCCGCCTTGTTCGACTCAAATGCTGCGCGGGCAATATCGAACTCGGATTCCGAGACGAGGCCCTTCTTGAACAGCGATTCCACGCGGCGAAATTCCGGTTCGCTCTTGCTGAGCCCCGCCTTGGCGGAGAGCAGCCCTGCAGCGAACTGATCGCGCTGGGCAACATAGATGTCGGGCTTGATCTTCATCAGGACATCGCCCCGCTTCACCCGCTGCCCCTCCTTCACCGGGAGGGCAACGATCTCGCCGCTCACCTCGGGGGTGATCTTCACCATCACTTCGGGCTGGATCTTGCCCGTCGCCGTCACGATCTGTGTCACCGTCCGCAACTGGGCTTTTTCCACCTGCACCGTGAGGACCGGCTCCTTCTTGCTCGCGAACCAGAGGATCACGCCCAGGATCACCACGAGCAACACGATCCCCAGAATAATGAAGAGCTTCTTCCTGGACTTCTTGCCATTCTTAGCCATTGCCACGTCTCCTTGAACTTCCGTTAGTAGGTCCGCTCACCCAGGACGTATTCCACATTCCGCTTCGCGATGACATAATTGTACGAGGCATTCACAACGTTCGCTTCGGCGCTGACGAAGCCCGCACTGGCCACCAGAAGGTCCAGCAGCGTCCCCGCGCCCAGGTTGTACCGCTCCTCCGCGATCTTCCGGTCCTCGGTTGCAGAGGTAAGCCCCTTCTGACTCACTTCATACTGCTTCATGGCTGCATCGAGGTCGAGCAGCGCCTTCTTCATTTCCACACTGATGTTCCGCTCGGCCTGTGCAACCGAGATCTCCGCGTTCCGCTTGCTCGCGGCAGCGCTCTGGATCGCCTGGTTCGTGGCAAAGCCGTCGAACAGTGTCCAGTTCAAACGCAGGCCCCAGTAGATCGTCTTGTAATCGAACAGCCGGCCGAACTCGGCATTGTTGCCGCTCAATCCGGCTGCGGCACTCAACGAGGGGAAATAATTCGAACGTGCGATCGTCACGCTGGATTCCGAAGCGTCGAGATTCTCTTTGGCGCCCAGAAGATCAGGACGGGCGGTCAGGGCGGTGTGCGTCAGCACCCCGAGGTCCCGGTACTTGGTGCGTACGGCAATGAGCTCGGTGGAATCCAGGGTGGTCGAGATCGTGGCATCCGCGAAACGATACTCATCGGCAACGTTGAGGCCGATGAGCGCTACCAGGTCGGCATTCGCCTTGTCGAACGAATTCTGTGCATTGATCAGATTCAACTCGTCCGATGCCACCTGCGACTGCTGCCGGTAGACATCGGCAAGGGACAGGGCACCGACGCGGTTGGATTCAACGATGCGCTCGAGCTGCCGGCGGTCGCGTTTCAAATTCTCTTCACTGACCTTCACCAGTTGCTCCTGGCGGAGGACGTTCAGATAGGAACTCTCCACCTGGAACACGATCGACTGCTTCGTGCGGACCAGGGTGTGTTCCGTTGCATCCGACATCGACTGTGCACGGTTCAGGTTCGCTTCGCGGTCGAATCCGTCGAAGAGCGTCAGGCCTGCACTCAGACCGGCCGAGAAGCTTCCCGTCGTCTGTTTGGCGTTCGACCCGGGGATCGCGACACCCTGGGTGTAGATCGGCCCTTCCATCTGCGTACGGGTCCATGAACCGGAAGCACTCAGGTTCGGCAAATAGCGGCCGTAGGCAGCAAGCACGCTGCTTTCCGACGAGGACGCGTTGTTCTCTGCCTGCACCACGTTCAGGTTCCGTACGAGGGCGATCTTCGTTGCCTCTTCAAGGGTCAATGTCCTGGTCTGCGCTCCGGCAACGGCGACCGCAACGACCAGTGCAATACTCAGGGCTGTGAGACGCACACTCATGGTACACTCCATCTCTTGGTAATTGTGGGACGAAAGGACAGGTGCATGCTGGGGATGGTCCTGGACTGTGGGAAAAACACCAGGCATTGAGCCTTCGTTCCTCGGTTGGGCCTGATCCATTCCCAGAATTAGACGTTTTTCAAACGGTAAAGTTTCATGAAAGGGAGCCTTTTTTGAGGATTTCATCCTTTATTTCGAGCAAATACGCCATTGCGGCATCGTGCTCGTTCGGGATCTTCCCATCAAGAATGGCTTCCTCAATGGCATCTTTGAGCTGGCCGACCATCCGGCTCGGGCCGATGCCGCATGCGGCCATGATCTCTTCGCCCCTGACCGGCGGCTGCCAGTTACGGATCCGGTCCTTCTCCTCCACCTCCCGGATCTTCTCCATCACGAGCTCGTAGTTCCGCAGGTAACGGGCGACAAGCGAGGGATTCTTCGAGGTGATATCCGCCCGGCACAGCGTCATCAGATCGTCGATGTCCGGACCGGCCTCGAACATGAGCCGGCGGACCGCGGAATCCGTCACTTCCTCATCCACCAGGACCATCGGGCGGAGATGGAGGCGGACGAGTTTCTCGATATACGGGAGATGGGCATGAGGAAGGCGCAAACGCTGGAAGACCTTCTTCATCATCCGTGCCCCGATCTCCTCGTGCCCATGAAAGGTCCAACCCACACCTTCCTGATATGCCTTCGTCCGGGGTTTCGCGATGTCGTGCACCAGCGCGGCGAACCGCAGCCAGACGTTGTCCGTCGTCGCGCAGATGTTGTCCACGACCTTGCAGGTGTGACGGAAGACGTCCTTGTGGTGGTGGTCCTTCACCTGATCCACCCCTGCCATCTGCGCGATCTCCGGGAACACGAGATGCATGAGCCCGGTCTCGTACATGAGGTGGAGACCGATCGAAGGGCGTGGTGCTTTGAGGAGTTTGAGGAACTCATCGGCGATGCGCTCGTGCGAGACGATGCGGATGCGGTCCTTCATGGCACCGACCGCTGCAAGCACCGCCGGCGCGACCTGGCAGTCGAGCTGCGCCGCGAACCGTACCGCCCGCATCATCCGGAGGGGATCATCATCGAAGGTCTGCACGGGATCGAGCGGCGTACGCAGGAGCTTTGCTTCGAGGTCCGCCGTGCCGCCAAGCGGATCGTGCAACGTGCCGAACGCACCGGCATTCAACGCAACAGCCATCGCATTCACCGTGAAGTCGCGGCGCAGCAGGTCTTCCTCCAACGTGGCGGGAACGACATCCGGCTTCCTGGACTCCTCCGTGTACTTTTCCTTGCGCGCCCCCACGAACTCCAGTTTCCCGTCACCCACCGGGATCATGGCCGTGCCGAATCTCTCATACGTGACGACGGTCCCGATGGAGAGCTCGCGTGCGACCTCATGGGCGAAGACGATACCGTCCCCCATCACCAGAATGTCGATATCCTGAACCTCCGTGCCGAGAACGAGATCGCGCACGTATCCCCCGACGACATAGACGGTCGTCCCGGTGCGGTCGCCGACCGCCCCGATCCTGCGGAGGAGAGGATGGGAGATGGTGATATGGGATGCGGGATGCATCATTCACACAGGCAGCCGCTGCTGGCTGATCTTCTGCATGATGCTCGTCGCAACCTCAAGGGCACGTCGGGCATCATCTGCGGTCACGGCAGGTGCGGTACCGGTGCGCACGGCATGCACGAACAACGCAAGCTCATGCTGCAGGGCATTGATCTCCTTCGCTTCGGGCTGTTCGTACACGATCTTCTTCCGGTTCTTGCCGAGGCCCATTTCACCGAGCACCATCGCCCCCCGCACATCGCCCGCATCCTCAGGCAGCAGGCGGAACACCTCCGCAAGCCCTTCGGAGAAGTCCAGGGAGATGTAGGCATTGGGCTGGAACATGCGCATCTTCCGCATGCTGCGCTGGGAGATGCGGCTGGCGGTGACGTTCGCCACGCAGCCATTCTCGAACTGGATGCGGGCATTGGCAATGTCGATGGTGTCCGAGACGACGGCGACGCCACTGGCGTCGATCTGCCGGACGGGTGATTTGACGAAGGCAAGGATCAGGTCGATATCGTGGATCATCAGATCCAGCACCACCGCGACATCCGTACCGCGTGGTTTGAACTGGGCCAGGCGGTGCGATTCGATGAACAACGGCTGCATCGGAAATCCGTCAAGGGCAAGGATGGCCGGGTTGAACCGTTCGATATGACCGACCTGTACCGTCACCTGTGCGGCCGCGGCCAGCCGGCAGAGTTCTTCCGCCTCCGCCACCGTCTCCGTGATCGGTTTCTCCAGGAAGACGTGCAGCTTCTTCCCGAGCGCCTCACGGGCCACCGCGAAATGGGCCGTGGTCGAGGTTGCGATCGTCACCGCGTCCACCGCCGCGAACAACTCGTCCTGCGTGGCAAATGCCCGGGTGCCGAATTCGGCGGCAACCGCGGCCGCCTTGGCCGGATCCATATCATGGACGCCGGCGAACCGCACGCCGTCCATGGTGGAAAGCATCTTGGTATGGAGCCGGCCGAGATGGCCGACGCCGATGACACCGACGCGAAGGGGTTCCATGGTCTGCTCCTTAAGCACCACCTGCGGGTCCGGAATGGCTCCGGCACCACGAAACGAACGCCGTACCATCGGCAAAGACCAGATCGGTCCCGGCCGCCAGCACACGTTCACGATCATACGCGTCCCACACCACGGCGGCCATCACAACGCCCGCATCCCGCGACGCGTGCACATCGGCCATCGAATCGCCGACCATCACCGTCTCCGGTGCCGGCACATGCAGCCTGTCCAGGATCCTGCGGATCCCCTCACCATCGGGCTTGAAGTTGGCGACGTCGTTGCCCGTCACGATCATCTCGAAGTACTGCGTCAGCCCGAGCACCTCGAGCGTGATCCCCGCGGTACGCCGCCCTTTCCCCGTGAACACCGCGAGCCGGATCCCCCGTTCCTTCAGCAACCGGAGCGCTTCGCCCATGCCTTCATGCAGGTTCGCCATCGCTCCATGGTTCGCACGGTAGAATGCACACATCTCATCCATCACCTGCGGCACCATGGCCGGGCCGAACACCTTCTCCACCGCACCCTCCTCCGGAGGGCCAAAAAGCCCGATGATCTCCGCAGGGGTGAAGGCCCGCCCCAGGTGCTTCTCGGCCACATGATTGAACGTTGCAAAGATAAGGGCATTGGTGCTCGTCAGCGTACCGTCAATGTCAAAGATCACGCACGACAGACGTTCAGGGATGGTCATATGGGGGTGGTCGGTGGACATGCTGATGTCAGATAGGTAATATACGCACACCCTGCCCGAATTTCAATTCACCTTGCTCTTGAGACACGGTATCAGTACATTTTACGACACGAACAACGAGTACCCATGACCTCCCCTTTTCCCCCCGCAACCATCACGCTACGCAAGAATGAAGAGCGGCGCATCCTGTCAGGGCACCCCTGGGTGTTCAGCAACGAGATACGCGATACGCAGGGTTCCCCGGCAGCCGGGGAGGTCGTCGGTGTGCGCAATGCCGCCGGCAAACCCCTGGGCATTGGGTTGTTCCATCCGCACTCGCTCATCGCCGTCCGGCTCCTTTCACGGGTGCCCATGGAGATCGATGCAGCGTTCTTCCGCACACGGCTTCAGGAAGCTCAGGCCCTGCGCGAACGCCTGTTCCCCGGCAGCACGGTCTACCGGCTGGTGCACGGCGAAGCGGACTTCCTGCCCGGCCTGATCATCGACCGGTTCAACGACCATTTCGTCATCCAGGCCCTGTCTTTCGGCATGGATGCCCGCCTGCCCATGATCTGTGACATGCTCGAAGAGCTGTTCCATCCGGCAGCGATCATCGAACGGAACGACCCTCCCCTCCGGACCCTCGACCAGCTCCCGCTGCGCAGAGGTGTCCTGCGGGGTGAAGCTTCGCCCGTGACCTTCATCGACGGCGGACTCCGTTTCACCGTGGACCTGCTCGCCGGACAGAAGACCGGCTATTTCCTCGACCAGAGGGTGAACCGCCTCGCTATACGGCAGTTCAGCCAGGGTGCACGGGTCCTCGACTGCTTCTGCAACGATGGCGGGTTCGCGCTGCAGGCGGCACACGCCGGGGCAACAGAGGTTGTCGGCATCGACAGTTCCGGCGAAGCGATCTCACGTGCACGGATCAACGCCGCGCAGAATGGGCTCACGACGGTCCGCTTCGAGGAGACGGATGTATTCTCGTCGCTCGCCGAACGGGCGGAACGGGGTGAGATGTATGATGTGATCGTACTCGACCCTCCGTCCTTTACCAAGAACAGAAAGACGGTTCCCGCCGCAAAGAAGGGCTACCGCGAACTCCATCAACTCGCATTCCGGGTCCTTGCTCCGGGCGGCTATGTTCTCAGTGCCTCATGCTCCCACCATATCCTCCCGGACACGTTCCTGGATGTCATCCGCGACGCAGCGGTCCGTTCTGAACGGCGCATCCAGCTCCTGGAGTGGCACGGAGCCTCGCCCGATCATCCCACTCTGCCCGCCGTCCCCGAGACCGGCTATCTGAAATTCGGGGTCTTCCGGGTCCTGTGATTGCATTTGGCTGAACGAGAACCTATTTTTGAGTCATGCTGTTGTTGAGGATGCAGTATCTTTATTAAAGAGGATCTCATGGCTCACAGGAATGGCGTACGACTGCTCATCGCCGTCGTGCTTGTGCTCGCGGCGTCCCTTTCTGCTTTCTCACAGACCACCCGGACCGGGTGGGATCCCGTACACGGGCCTGACACGATCCAGGCCGGACAGGAGCCGATCGATCCGACGTCTCCGGGCCTCTACCCGAACATCTGGAGCATCGATGTCCTGATCTCCAACGACGGCTTTGGCCTCGGCGGGTTGTACCGGCGCTCATTCACCCAGGACCTTTCCGGGTTCATCAGTCTCAGCGTGTCCGAATCAAAGGATGAGCGGGAGTTCGAGTATATCGACCCCTACTATGGGGTCTCCTACACTCCCGGCAAACTCAACCGATTCCTCGTCATCCCCCTCATGGTGGGCGTCCAGTACCGCCTCTTCAGAGAGGATATCGTCGACACCTTCCGCCCGTATATCAATGCCGGGGCAGGCCCTGCGATGATCTATCAGATGCCCTACATGGATTTCATTGACCGCGGCGACGGGGTGAAGACGGAAGAGCAGGTGGAGTTCTTCAAGAGTATCGGCCGGGGGCATCCGCAATACACCGCCGGCGGGTTCATCGGGTTCGGTTCCAATTTCGGCACCGAGCGAAGCAATATTTTCGGGGTGAATTTCCGGTACTACGTGACCTACATGTTCGGCGAAGGACTCCCTTCGCTCTACGACGTCCGGACACGTGAGGTTTCCGCAAGAAAGAAGTCCTTCGGCGGGTTCGTGATCAGCCTGAACATCGGGATGGCCCTCTGAAATGGCGAAAGGCACTGACGCGCGCGTGAGAAACGCTGTGCATCAGTGCCTTTCAATGTTCAGGCACACGTAATATATATCGGCCCGGCCCTCCATTCAGTGACGGCCGTCACGTCCGGACCTCACGACTGCCCTCTTTTCCCCCGCCCTTTCTTCTCAGGCAGACCGAGGGTCCGCGCCAGGTGCTGCCCCGTGAAGGACCGCGCCACCCTCGCCACCGACTCCGGCGTGCCCTGGGCCACCAATTCGCCCCCGCCCGATCCCGCTTCCGGACCAAGGTCGATCACCCAGTCGGCACATTTGATCACATCCAGATTGTGTTCGATGATCACCACGGAATTCCCTGCATCGATGAGGGCATGGAAGCACTGCAGCAGTTTCACGATATCATCGATATGCAACCCTGTGGTCGGCTCATCGAAGAGGAACAGTGTGTGCCTCTCGGCAGGTGGCGAGGCAAGGTGGGCGGCAAGCTTGATGCGCTGGGCTTCGCCACCGGAGAGCGAGGTGGCCGGCTGGCCGAGGCGGATATACCCCAGGCCGACGTCACGGAGCACCTTCAGTTTTGCAGCGATCTTCCGCCCGGTTGCATCGGCACCGAAGAACTGGCTGGCCTCATCCACCGTCATGCCCAGCACATCGTCGATGTTCTTCCCGCGGTACTTCACATCGAGGATCTCTTTCTTATACCGTTTCCCCTTGCACACATCGCAGGGAAGATAGAGATCGGCCAGGAACTGCATTTCCACTTTCACCACACCGTCCCCTTCGCAGGCGTCGCACCGCCCACCGGGCACATTGAACGAGAACGCTCCCGGCTTGAACCCGTGCACCCGTGCCGCAGCCGTGCCGGCAAACAGGGTCCGGATCAGATCGAACGTCTGGATATACGTGACGGGATTGGACCGCGGTGTGCGGCCGATCGGCGACTGGTCGACCATCTCGATGGCGCTCAGATGCTCCACCCCTTCGATGCGGGCATGCCTCCCGGCCTTCTCCCCACCGTGCCCCAGGGCCCGGAGTAATCCCTTGTGGAGCACCTCATGCACGAGCGTGCTCTTTCCGCTGCCGCTCACGCCGGTGATGCACACCAGGGCATGCAGCGGGATCGCAACATCGATGTTCTTCAGATTATGCTCCGACGCGCCCACCACCGTGACGGCGAACCCGTCGACAGGCCGGCGTTCCGCAGGGATCGTGATCGCCTTGCGGCCGGAAAGGTACGCGCCGGTAAGGCTCGCACGGTCCTCCAGGATCTCCGCGGGGGTACCATTGAAGATCACTTCGCCGCCCTGTTCGCCGGCACGCGGCCCCATATCCACGATCACATCGCTCGCACGCATCATATCGAGGTCGTGTTCCACGACGATCACCGTATTCCCGGCCGCGCGCAACCGCTGGAGAATGCCGATCAGCCGGTCGTTGTCCCGTGGATGCAGACCGATGCTCGGTTCATCAAGCACATACACGGCGCCCACGAGCGACGAGCCCAGGGATGTCGCCAGATTGATACGCTGCGATTCGCCCCCGGAAAGGGTGCTGGAGAGCCGGTCCAGCGTGAGATAGCCGATCCCCACGTCATCCAGATACGCCAGGCGCTTATGGAGCTCATCCAGGATCCGCTTTGCGATCCCGGCTTCGAACGGGGTGAGCGGCAGCCCCTTCAGGAACGCGCGGGCGTCCGACACCGTCATACTGACGACATCATGGATACGCTTCCCTGCAAGCCGGACACTCAGCGCTTCGGGGCGGAGGCGTGCCCCATCGCATGCCGGACAGGTGGTATACGCCCGGTACCGGCTGAGCATCACGCGATAATAGATCTTGTATGCCTTCTTCTCCACCATCTTGAAGAAGGCATCGAGCCCGTCATACTCTCCCTTGCCTTCACGTATGACCTGCAGCTCGGCGTCCGTCAGCTCCCCGAAGGGAACGTCCACGCGGATCCCCGCCGAGGGCGCCGCCCGCAGGAGCGAACGGAGATATTCTTTGAACTTCGGCGTGGACCATGGATGGATCGCCCCCTCGCGCAGGGTCTTCCGCTTGTCCGGCGCCACGAGGTCCATGTCGATCCCGATCGCGCGGCCGAATCCCTGACACGATGGACACGCGCCGAAAGGATTGTTGAATGAGAAAAGGCGCGGGTCCGGTTCCTCATACGTGATATGACAGTCCGCGCAGGCGAAATTCCTGTTGAAGTTCAGGCGCTGCGACGGATCCAGGAGCAGGACGGCCGCGATGCCGTTCCCTGATGCGAACGCCGTCTCCACCGAGTCGGCGAGACGGTTATCCGCCTCTTCCTCCCGGAAGACCAGACGGTCCACGAGCACATCCACATCCGCCGGACGCGTGCGCGCCGGGAGGGTGTCCGTATTGAGATCGAAGATCTCTCCGCCGACCACGATGCGGAAGAACCCCTCCTTCTTCAGATTTGCGAGGGCGACCTGCAGGGTCTCTTTCGGATGGATGGGCAGAGGGAAGGTCACATACATGCGCACGTCCGCCCCGGTGCGCTCCTTCCGCGCACGGAGGAGTGCGGTCCGCACCGTATCGACGGAATCCCGCTCCACCCTCTTGCCGCACTTCAGACAGAACGTCTGTCCGACCCGCGCATACAACAGCCGGAGGTAGTCGTAGACTTCGGTCGATGTGCCGACCGTCGAGCGGGGGTTGCGTGTATTGGTCTTCTGCTCGATCGCCATCGCAGGACTGATGCCCTGGATCACGTCCACATCAGGCTTGTCCATCCGCTCCAGGAACTGCCGGGCGTACGAGGACAGGCTCTCGACGTAGCGGCGCTGGCCTTCGGCGTAGATGGTATCGAAGGCGAGGCTCGACTTCCCGGAGCCACTGACACCGGTGATGACGATGAGAGCGTTGCGTGGAAGCTCAAGCGAGATATTCTTGAGGTTGTGGACGCGCGCGCCCTTGATGATCAGACGATCGAACACTGTGGTCGGAGACCTGTCGTGGAACGGAGGAGGGAGAAAACTAAAACAATTCGGAGTGGAAAGCAAGGAACGACATGACACGGCCCCTGCACCCGGAGGATGCAGGGGCCGCACACACGATGAAGGACCACCGATCAGCGGACCGTGCCGCCGAACGTATAGCCGATCGAGCCGTTCACATTGGGCCCGGTCACATTGATCACGATGTTCACCGGGGTTGGATCCGTGATGCTCCACGTGCCATCCTTCAGGATGAACGTGAAATCGGTCGTCCCGGGACCCGAGAAGATGACATCAGGCAGCTTCACGGCGCCGTTGGAGCCGAAGATGGTCGTGACCTGATTCTGCTGGATCCCTTCCGATGGTGGCGGCGGGATGAGGGCCGACACGGAGATGATCGTACCCGCGGCGAGCGGGTGCCCGAGTTCGTCCGATACGCGGAAGGAGAACGTCTGCGAACCGCCGTTCGCGATATCGAAGGTCGTCGGACTGACGTTGCTGATGATGCCATGGCCGCTCCAGAGCATGAGGGTGCTGTCCTGCACCACCGTACCACCCTGTCCGAGGGTCCGCGCAACCACGTAGTGATAGCCATCGCCATAGACCGGCGCAGCGTAGGTGCTGTACGGCGCAGGGTTGCCGCTGTACAGATTCACGGTACCGAAGCCGTTCTTGTCCGTGAACACGGACGGCTGGACCACACCGGCGCTGCTGCGGAAGTAAACGGCCGTCCCGGGGGCCACCGGATTGCTATACATGTCGCCGGCGAGGATCGTGACCGGCTGGACCTGCCCGAGCTCATGGAGCGCCGCAAAGTTGTGCGCCACGGGAGCGATCGAGAAATGCGACTGCACCGGGAACCCGCCATTGATGACCAGCCGCACCGGGCTGGACGAGATCGTACGCGAGCCCACGGTTGCGGAGGCCGTCACCTGCACCACACCCGACCGGGTACCGGAGTTGAAGGTGATGTGCGCCTGCCCGGCGGCATTGGTGGTCACGGCGTCCGGAGAGATGTATTCTCCCCCACCCGGGCCATTGTTGGACGTGAACGTCAGTTTCACAGCATGCGTCGCATCGATCGCCAGTCCGAGTGAATCGCGCACCTCGAACGAGAGCACCGAGGTCTCCTTCCCGCCTACCCCATAGACCGAGACCTCCTGCGGGGTCGAGCCCAGGAACGCGATGGTTTGTGCAAGACCGCTCGAGGATCCGCCCCCTCCCGTAACCACCGATTTGGGGGTCAGGGTGAGTTGCAGCACGAGCACGGAACCGGCCCGGAGCGACACACTGAAGGTCGTGTCGCGGTACCCGGTCTTCCTCAACGTGACGGTGGCCGTTGCGATGCTGTCGGTCGTGAAGGAAGCCCGGAAACTCCCGTTGGCATCCGTCGTGGTCGAGATCGACCCGGCCGACACGCTCTGTGCGGTCACGGCGACGTCGGAGAGGTACGAGAGCGTCGCGCCATCGGTCACGATGCCGTTCAACACCCCCTCACCTTGCGACGCCGTCGAGTTGTCTTCTGTGCAGCCGCCGAACAGCAACACGCCCACGGTCAATACGGCCATAGTCCAAATTCGTGACATCGACGTTCCTCTCACGCTTGTGACACTTCAGTGCGCAGCGCACGTATTATTTCGTACCCCTGACAGCGCGATCCTTGCTCATCATATCCTGCCGCCAGCGGCCTACGAGTTCATCTTCCCTCGTCCTCTGGGTGATGCGTTCCTGCAGGGTCGGCACCAATTCCGCCTTGAGCAGGATCACCAGCTCCTTCTTCGTGACCTCCTCCTTGTCGTAGCCGAACAGATACCGCAGGCCGAGGACGTACCAGGGGAGGTCCTTCAGGAAGGGCAGGCCGGTACGCACGGTGTTCGATTCGTTGTTGTACAGGCCACCGATCAGCGTCTCTTCGCCGTCCAGGAGCAGCAGATTGGTCTGCGCCTGGGTCTTGTTGATGATCGTGCTCACGGAGCCCGGGGTCACCGAACTGCGCTCCACATCCACGCGGACGTGGATGAACGGCACTCCCTGCTCCACGATCACCTGCGGCTGCACTTTGATGATGGTACCCGCGCTGTAGAACTTGTCGATCAGGTTCCCGGCGAAGTCCCGCTCGCGGATGGAGAAGTCCTGGCCCACCTGGATGCGGCCTTCTTCCCCGGAGCGGACGATGAGCTGCGGCCCGGACAGGATCTCGCCGAGTTTGTAGTCCGAGAAGAACTTCGCCACGAAGTTCATGTTGGCGAATTTCACCTTCGGGGTGATCTCGGTCTTGAAGATCGCGTTGCTGACGTTGTCGGCTCCATTGAACTCCGCGCCGATCGCCACATCGGAGGTGCTCTTCATGAACGACCAGTTCAGGCCCACCTCGTCCAGACGGCTCAGATTGACCTCGAAGAACACGGCCGAGAGTTTGATCTCACGGCTGCGGAACGTCGCGAGTTCTTTCTGGATCTCCGTCACGACGGTGCCGGACTGCACCGGCCGGCCGTCACCCACGGGCCCCAGAGCGGACTCGCCGGTCGTCCCTGACGTGATCTGGATGTAGCTCTCGAATTCCGAGAAGGCGAGGCTGTTCTTCCGGCAGATCGTCTCCAGGGCCTCCCGCCATGGGAACCCCTGGATGTCCACGTTGATCGGCATCGAACGCCGTTCGGTGTCGATGATGATCTTGCCCGTGGTCTTCTTGCTGACCTCGCTGATGATCGACAGGGCTTTGTCCAGGGTGGTGGACGGGGCGATGGACACCAGCTCCGCCGGCGGCGTAAAGTCGCGCGTGATCTTGCGCTCGGCCTGTGACTGCGCGTCGGCTGCCGTCCCAACGATGCACAGCAGGGCGACAACTGCTACCACGAATGATGCTTTCATGCTCTCCTCACCGTTTAGTCTGAACATTGACTTTCGCCTGTGGACCGTAGCGGATCACCATTTCCACCTTCTCGATGATCCCGCCCTTGTTCAACGTGCACTCCACACGCCCACCTTCGGGATCGACGCGCGTCACGTACCCCAGATACACCTCATCACCCTCATTGATCGTCCTGATCGTGTTGTTCTGGTCCAGCACGAATGCCTTGCCGGGGATGACCGCCTTCAGCTCCGAACGCTGGACCTCCACGAGATCGTGGATGTTCGGCGGGATGCCGGAAGCGATGACCGGCGCGAACGGATCCACCGTCAACATGTTCGGCGTGAGCGACCGCTCGCCGAGGGAGCTGGAGAGCTCCGACACCGACGAGAAGTACGCGTGCACGGTCATATCAAAGGTCACCAGCACCTGGCCCAGCTCATGCTCCGCATCAGGTGCCACCTCCACCCCCTTCATCGTGATGGAGTGGATCTTGTACAGGCGGCGGTCGTTCTCCAGATACCAGATGAACCGGTAGAGGTTGTCGAACGGCGCCTCGCCCCGCAACCCGTACGTGTTGTACCCGTAGTTCGCAAGCATGGTCGTCCCGGTATAGACCATGTTGAGCTTCACTTCGCCGCTCTGATCGATCAGATGGCTGAAGTACGCGTAGCTCTGCGAGCTCACGTCCACGGGCGGGATATCCTTGTTCCGTCCATCCCACCGCTTCTGCGTATCGTTCAGCACCGCGCTCAGGTCGTTGAACTGATTGACCAGATTCGGCGTGTTCTGCAGTTCCTCATCGATCTTGGCCACCTCGGCCTCAAGGGCTTTGATCTTCTTCGGCAGGTGGAACGCACGGATGTACGTGCCGACCGAGAGGATCAGGAACAGCAGAACCCCGAGGGCGATGCTATTGCGTAATTTATATGACACGGCCTCTCTCCTTTCCTCGTGATATCTACTGTCCCACCGCCGACGACGACGGCACCTTGATCCGGTACTTGTACACGGTCTGCTCCCGGATCTCCTGGACACTGACCTCCTCCAACAGTGCATTGTCAAAGAGGGTCGCCAGACGCGGGATCCGCGTACGGTACGTTGTGAATCCATTCATCATGAGATCGGCATCCTTGCCGGCCGTCATGTCCGTGAGCCAGATCGCATTCATATCCTCGACGCCATGGCTCAACTGCGTCAGGACCTTGCTCCACCGTTCGCTCCCCGGCACCAGACTGTCGTACAGCGCCATCGAGGTCTTGTACCGTGTCAACTGGTCCTCCAACGCCTGGATCGAGTTCGCAAGCGTGAGGTTCTCCGCTTTCTGGCTCTCCTTGAGGACCAGCACGTCGCTGAGTTCCTTGATCTCCCTCGACTTCGACGTGACGGACCACGTGAAGAAGAAGGTCATGGCAAAGAGGGCGAGCAACAAGGCATAGCCGTGCCAGGCCAGTTTGAAGACACGCTGCCCTTCCCGGACCGATGCCGGGAGGACGTTGACATGGTAGATCGCTGAGCCGCCCGGCTCGAGGACCTGCATGGCCGCACCGATCGGCACGGCGAACTCTGACAGGCCCTCCTGCTGCTCGGGGCTGAGTCCGCTCGCATCCAGCCGGGGCAAGGTCAGATACTCGATCTCCTGGTCCGGCAACTGCTGCGCGAGGAAATCCCGGAACCCGACCCGGTGGCATTCGCCCGCCAGGATGATCCGACGGATATGCGGGATCGCCAGGTTGTCCTGCTCGAGCAACAACCGGGAATACACGGTATTCTGCAGGTTCGGCGAATCGTATCCTTCACCGATGATCGGGGCGAATTGATGGAAGTGCTCGCCACGCATGAAGATCAGTCGCGTGAACTCGGTTCCCACATAGATGATCACCGTCACGTCCTGCGGCTCGATATCATAGTTCGCGCGGACCACGTTCATCATGGACACGTCGGCACTCGTCACACCGGAGATCAGAGGCAACCGGTTCCCGATATACCCCTTGATGTTCTCCAGGGCGTTGATCAGGCTGAGCCCGTCCTCGCGGACGATACAGAGGAGGTTCCCCTCGTCCGTCTTGATCGCATCCACCGCATCGGATGCCGGCTGGAATGCGCGCGTCGACCGGAGTTCGGTGAGAATGCGGTCCTTGAGGCGCTTCCCCTTCAGCCCGAAATCGCTCTCGAGGATGTGGTAATAGATCGAGGGCTCGGAGATGGCATACGTCAGCGAGTACTTGTGCCGGGGATAGTTGGCAATGAGGCCCAGGAGCACCGCATTGTTGTCCTCGCTCGATTCCGGTGTCGGGTCCGGGACCGGCGCATTCGCGAACGCGAACGCGTCGTTCGGATCCGTGATCGTCGCAACGGCCTCGTCCGCCAACTTCCGGTCATGCAACTTCTGCATGAGGGTCGCGGTCTTCAGCTCATTGATCACGATATGCTTGCGTGACACGGAGAGGTGCGCGAGCTTGACATCCAGCCCGTCCACGAACAACCCGAGCACCGTCTTTCCTTTTCCCATCACCGTGGCCATAGTCCCTGTCTTTCGCTTGTGACGTTCCCGGCCGTCCGCTTATTCCGCGGTCGGGGACATATTCAACAATTGCTGGAACCGCCGTTTGTTGTTCGCTGCCACCATGGCGTTGTCCAGCGAGATCTTCTTCATCGTATACAACCGTTTCAGGTCCTGCTCCAGCGTGACCATGCCCAGATCACCCGATTCCGCCATCATCTGGTAGATCTCGCCCGTATTGTTGTTCTTGATCGCGGCCCGTACGGACGGGATCATCACGAGGACCTCTTTGGCCAGGACGAGTTTCCCTTCCAGGCTCGGCACCAGCTTCTGCGACATCACACAGCTCAGCGTGTCGGCCAGACGGATGCGCACGCGTTCCTGTTCGATCGGCGGCACCTCGCCAATGATACGATCGATGGTCTCGACCGCCGACGCCGTGTGCAGCGTGGAGAACACCTTGTGCCCGGAATCCGTGATCTCCAGGGCCGTCATGATCGTGTCCGGGTCCTGCATTTCACCGATGGTGATGATGTCGGGATCCTGTCGCAATGCCTGGATCGCACCATCCTTGAACGACAACACATCCCGCCCGACCTCGCGGTGACGGATGATGCACCGGTCGGGCGTATGCACGTACTCCACAGGCGATGCGATGATCACGATGTGGCCATCCACGGTGTGGTTGTTCGCATCGATGATGCTGTCCAGCGTGGTACTCTTGCCGGAACCGGTGATACCGGTGATCAACGTCAATCCCTGTGTGGTGTGCGCCAGACTGAGCACACGCGTCACGTTCGGGTGGAACTCGAGGGCCTTGTACGGGCGGATCACGTTGTTGATCGCGCGCATGTTCATGGCCAGATGGTCCAGGTCGAAGCACACGTTGCTGCGGAACCGGAACATCCTGTCGTCTTCGATCACACTGTACGAGAGGTCAAGGTTCCGGTTCTCGTACAGGAACAGGCGCTGGCGCTCGATAAGGACGCTCTGGATGAGCACGCTGCATTCGTCCAGCGTGAAAGTCCCGAGTTCCTTGGCCGGCCGCTTTTCGCCATAAATGCGGTACCAGATATGCTTTGAAGTACCATACCCTCCCAGGTCGATATCGGATGCATTGATGCGGGACATGCGCATCAGGAGGCTGTCCATGAGCTTCCGGAGCGCACTCCGTTCCGCAGGCGATTGGCGTGACACCAGATCGCCGATCAGCATCTGACGTTCCATTCCCGGAGCCGTGTCCGGGACATTCGCCGAAATCTCCTGCAACATGCGTACAGCTGTTTCGATCATTACCGCCGCTCCCCGTAGTTCTGCAAAGATGACAAACTCAATACACGTGCCACAGATCACATGAAAAAAACAAGCCTCTGGCGCGAATTACAGCGATTGACGCAGCGCACAGAGGCCAATAGTAACCACGCATGGAATATTCTACACTACTCGTACCATGCAAGGATCTCATAGGCTTTCGTCGTAGGAAAGTACGGCGGCGCCGAGGTCCGGAACCTCTCGTCAAACCGCAGATTGACCTTCAAGCCCTTCGTGATCGAGGAATTCGTCGTCGCATAGATGTCATTCACGGTCCACCCACCGTACGTGTACAGTGTGCCGAGATTCCGCGTTGCCAGATTCTCCACCTCAATGGACGCCGCATAGCTGAACAGCGCCGCCATCACCGTGAAATTGGGCCCCCCACCGCTGGCATTGTTGTCGGCGATCGTGATCTTCTGATTCGCTACGATGCCGAGCATGTCGGTGGACGCCGGATTGACCCGCGGATCCGTGTTATACCGGATGTGGTCGTCGATGACCACCTGCCCGCGCGAGGTGCTCTGGGTGTCGATCGCCCCAATGGTGAAGCGCCCCTTCACGATCCCCTTCACATGCAGCTTCCCATTACTGTTGTTGAGCACGATGGCACCGTTCGGTGCAAGGGCTGTTGCCAGGACGGTCGTATCAGGGCCTGCTGGCGCTCGTTTGTACGTGATGGAATCCCCCTTGAAGTGCAGGTAGAGGTCATCGTTGCCGGTGAAACTCTTCCCCCCCGCAGAGGCCTTTTCTCTGAGTTTGGTGTAGTCCCTGTTCAGCGGGATGCTCACACCGGTCTCCACCCCGGCATTGAAGATCGGGTGCCCGCTCCATGACGTGCTGTCCACGTTGTTCTTGCACGTGGCCTTCCCGCCGAAATACGGATACCCGGTCGTCCGGAGCGTGCCTTCAACATGCGTCGGGCCGAAGATGGAGTCGTACGTCGCCCAATAGACGGAAGACCCGGCAGACCCGGCGTACATGGCGAACTTGGCGAAGTTGCTCGGCCGCAGGATCGCGATCACGGTCGCCGTACTGTCCCGATAGGTCGCAACCGATCTGAGCGTCAACCGCTTGTCACCGGTCAACGGATCGATACTGGTCGTGGAATCCACGGTCACCACGAACGACCCGCCGTTGAATTGCACGGGAGTGGTGTAGCCGTTGAACCAGGCATTGCCGTTGATGAGAGGCGGATACAGGAAGATGTAGTTCGCCGCCATGTTGGCCCCGGAGATCGCGATGTTCCGCGCCGACTCCTGGTCGTAGTACGTCATGGCGTTGTCGTACGCCTGCACGCTCATGTCGGACATGAGCAGTCCGCTCATCAGGAGCAATGCACTATAGCCCAGCACGAGTATCAGAGAGGCTTTGCCCATCGTTCGTTCCCCTATCGGTTACGGTAATTACGGGATGACAACCGGAGCTGCTGCCAGAATGCGGACGAAAACTGGGTGTTGATCGGCGCAGTTTCCACAAGCTCTCCCGCAACGACATTTTCCACGATGAGTGAGATCTGGATCGTCTGGATCCGCTGCAGGTTCGCCGCGGTCACCGGGACACCCAGCTCGTTCCCCTGCCCGTCATAGTACCGGAACTTGAACGAGGTCACACCGAGATTCGATCCCTTTGCCGCATCGTTGTTCACGACGCGATACAGCAGCCGGTCGCGCGGATTCATGGTCCCCGCAAGCTCGGACACCGGCCCCAGATAGTAGTAGATGCTGTCCACCACCCCGTCCGGCCCTGCCCCGGTCAGATCCACATCGGTCAGGAATTTCAACCGCGCACTGTCCGCAAGGATGATCGCCCGGGTGGGATCAGGGATGTTGTTCGGCTCCATGCAGAAACCGATCTTCCGGAAGTCATACTCCAGCAGCCGGGTCACTTCCACGAGGTTCTCCTGGACCAGGAGCTCCCCGCCATAGGTCTGCATGTTCTCGGAATTCGCGACGCTGATGCGGATCGACGTGAGGAGGAGCCACCCGAAAAGAACGGTGGAACCGATGAGATCGATGACGACCTGGGAACCCATGGGCGAACCCGCTCTCTGTGACTATCGGAAATACCAGTAACTGTACACGGTCGAGAATTTCAATGTGTCGCGCATGAACGGGCTCGACACCCAGACCCGGAGACGTTTGTGATAGGTCCGGGAGGCCGACGTGACCACGGTATTCGACGAGATCGCGACATAGTCCACGGAATCACGGATCATGTAGGTCGCCGACCGGAAGAAGACGCTGTCGCCGACGATCGTCTTCGTGAACCCGTTGTAGTCATCGAAGTCGTCGAAGGTGGTCTCGACCTCCGAGCCTTCTTTCCCGAGAGTGGAACTCAGGGACGAGACACTGCCGATATCACTGGACACCGTATTCTCATCGAAGGCCTTCCCCAGTGCCTGCTCCATCTGGGAGACACCGAGAGAGCTCGCCATGATCACGTACTCCGTGGTCTCCACGGATGAGCCACTGTCGAGGGTCGTGTTGTTCATCATGAGCAACACACTCCCCAGCAGCGCCATCGCCAACACGCTCAACATCATTTGTCCGAGTCCCATGGGTCAGTCGTCCGTTGTTGCTGCTGCGATCTCTTCCAGTGTGGTCTGCCCCGCGAGGATGCGCTCGATGCCGGACCGCCGCAATGTCCACATCCCGTCCTTCATCGCCTGGGCACGAATGCTGTCCTCATCGATGTCGTTGCCGGACTTCGCGATCATGGCCCGGATCTCCCGCGAGAAGAACAACGCTTCGTGGATGGCCGCGCGCCCCTTGTACCCCGAGTTGCACCGTTCGCACCCCTGCGCTTCGCAGATCGTGCCGTTGACGATGTCTTCTTCGGCGAATCCGAACGTCTTATACACCTCATGATCGATCTCGTTCGGCGCCAGCTGCTTCTTGCAGTGCTGGCAGAGCGTGCGGACCAGTCGCTGCGCCACGATGATGTTGATCGCGTAAGCGATCAGGAAGGGCTCGATGCCCATCTTGTACAGACGGGACACCGCACTGGGCGCATCGTTGGTGTGCAGGGTCGAGAACGTAAGGTGGCCCGTGTTCGCGAGCTTGATCGCGATCTCCGCCGTACTCTTGTCACGCATCTCACCCACGAGTACGATATCCGGGTCGTGACGCAGGATGCCACGGATGGCCTGGTCGAAGTTCATCTTGGGGCCGATCCGGAGCTGCCGCGCACCCTTGATGATGTACTCCACCGGGTCCTCAACGGTCAGCACGTTCACCGTCGGGTCGATCACCTGGTGCAAGGCCGCGATCAGCGTCGTACTCTTGCCGCTTCCTGTCGGACCCGTCAGAATGACGATCCCCTGGGGCTTGGCGATGGCCCTGTTGAAGAAGTCCTTCGCCGGGCCCTGCAAACCGAGCTTGTTCAGGTCGGTGATGACCTTCCGGTCGTCGAGCACACGGATAACGATACTCTCGTACTTGTGCCGGAACTCGATGCCCACGATCGGCATGATGGAGACACGGAACCGGATCATGTGATCGTCGATGAGGCGCTGGATGAAACCGTCCTGCGACATCTCGCGTTCGAAGCGGTCGACGTTCTTGGAGCGGTCCTTCACGACGGCAGCGACCGCCTCGGGCATCGTCTTTTCCTGGACGTGCCAGAGCTTCAGGTTGCCGTCGTTCCGGAACCAGAACTCGGTCCGGTTCCCTTCCTTGGCGATGATATGGATATCGGATGATCCCTGGCGGACAGCTTCGACGAGGGCGCCTTCCACAAGGTTGACCAGGGCGCTCTTGCTGATCTCGGCCTCGAGGGCCTCCTCATCGACGAGCGCATCGTCCTCTTCCTCCTTCACCTGGATCCCCACCTGGGAGTCCTCGAGGAGTTTCAGGAACTCGTTCTCCGGAGGGATGACCTGCTCGAGCAGGTTCTGGAGGTCCTTCAGGCGGCAGTAGGCCACCTCGTACTTCTTGGCGGCGAACTCGCGCGCAATGATCGGGATCCTGCGGTCCGTCGGGTCCGCGGAGATGATGATCAGCTTGTCGGGTTGCTTGTCGTCGTACTTGAGCGGCAGCATGCGGGACTGGACGACCATGTCCCGGACGTTCTGCGCCAGACCATCCACGAACTTCTTGATGAAATCGATCCTGGTCCGGTCGATCACCTCATCGGCAAGATAGATCTCCCGGAATGCATAGAGGTCCGCCACCTCGCGGAACACCGCATCATGGTCGGCCCCGAAATCATTGACCAGGATCTGTCCGAGATTGCGGCGGTTCTTCTTGTCCTCAGAGTCTTTGACCCTCAGAGACTTTTCGAGCGTCTCGTAGTCGATCACGCCCTTCTTGAGGAGGGCGAAACCGATCTTGTCCGTGATGTCGATGGGCGGCATGGGCTTCTGCTATGTTAACGGGCGATCAACGTGCAATTCGTACACCTGTCCGGCCGCGGGGTTCTTCGGCCTGATCGTCGCGGTCTCCGACGAAACGATCGTCAGGGCCGTCAGCACGATCATGATGATCATCGAGATCCACAACTGGATGAACTCGATGACGTTCTTCATCTTGTACGTCGTCTCTTTCTCGTAATACTCGGCAAGCTGCAGGGCGGTGGTCTTCACCGTACCGGTCTCTGCGCCCGAGTGGAAGCGGGAGATGGCGGTCTTGGTGAACACGCCCGAAGCTTCGAACGCCTCGGTGATGCCGGCCCCCTTCTGGATCATCATGGGGATCGCGATCGCCTTGATCCGCGCCTCCATGTACTTGTTGCCGCAGGCCTCGGCAGCCATGCGGATGACCTCGATGTTCTCCCCCGAACCGCTGTACAGGGCATAGAACACCCGGCAGAAGATCTCGATGGAGGTCTTGTGCAGGAGCTGGCCGATCACCGGGATGTTCCACATGTACTGATCGCGCAGCAGCCGCCCCCTCTCGGTGGAGAGCCAGCGGATGAGAAGCACGGTCGGGATCGTGCAGGCGATGATGATCCACAGCATGTTCGACACAAGGAAATCGCTGACCTGCAATGTGGTCTTGGTCATCGGCGGCAGGTCGATCTTGAACTTCACGAACAACTTGGCCGTGGCCGGGAAGATGTACCCGACGTAGTAGATCACCGCGCCGAACAGGACGGCGAGGGTGATGAGCGGGGTGATCAGAGCGCTTTTGAGGTTCTTCTTGAACTCGGTCTGGCGCTCGAGGAACTTGGCCGTGCTTTCGTAGATCTCGGCCATGTTACCGCTCTTCGACGCGAGGCCCAGCATGTGCGCCGCAAAGCGCCCGAGCACGGCTTCGTGCTTCACGAACGCCTTCTCGCTGTCACGCCCCTGCTTCAATTCGATGTTGATGTCTTTGATCGCTTCGCGGAGGGTCCGGTTCTCGATGTCGTTGATCAGCAGCGCGAGGATCTCGTTGAATGGCAGTTTCTGCCGGATCAGGTCGGCGCTGACGCGGACGAACGTGACGATCTCCGTGGACGGCGGTTTGGCCTTGAACTCGAACAGGCGCTTCTGCACGTGGAGGACGCGGTAGCCCATCTTCGTGAGCGCATCCTCGACCTCGGCGCGGGTGAACGCCTTCTGTTCGCCCATGATGGGCTTTTCCGTCCCGCGTTGGACCTTGTACATCCAGGTGGAGCGCGGGATCACATGGAGGAGTTTGAACTTACGCGCCGTCGCGAGCTGTCCGGCCTTCTGCTTCGCCGTCCGGATCGAGTCTGCCTCGAGCAGGCCCTGCACCGGCTTCCCGGCGACCGTGATACCCTCTATCCTGAATTCTGGCATGCGTGCCACCCCTCAGTGTAATGAACTCCGTAAACGCGAAAAGGCACCCGTTCCGTACACTGGTCTGTGCTGCCCGGCTTGTGTTCCCACCACTCTCAGACCACCTCAGGAAAAGGGCCCTGGTTCAGAACCCCCGACCAACCGCTAATTCAACTCTGACACAAGGATCGAATCCGCACGCACCATGACCGCAACCTTCACCGGATGTATGCGATCATACCCGATCTCGGACCCGACGCCCTCGATCGTGACCTGCGTCCCGGTCGCACCCGACACGGTGAACGCTCCGTTCCCGTTGCTCTGGGCGGTGCTGGCCAGGGAGAATCCCACGAATGAATTGCCGCCCCCACCCATACACCGGGGCTTCTTCTGGTAGACCTGCGCCTTGGAGGCGTGGGCGGTCAGGTCGTTGGCAATGGCGTCGCGATTGGATGCAGAAGCACCGTCGCCGAACATGATGACTCCGATGGAGATCATCAGTCCGATCATCAGCACCCCGACTATCAGCAACAACATCTGCTGACTTCCCATCGCTCGCCTGCTCCGTTAGTTCAGTGAACATGACATCGTTAGAGGAACAACGAAAGGGGCCTCAGACGAGGCCCCCTCCGGCACATCGTTAATGGACGATCACAACGCTATCCGATTTCGTGTTCGACACATGGATCTCCATGGTCACATAGTTGGTCCCATCGACCATTTCGGTGCCGACGCCCTGGAGCACCACGCCCGTTGCATTACCTGCCGTCGTGATGGAATACGTGCCGTTGGCGTTGGTCTCACGGTTCGTCAGCTTGCGCAGACCGGCCGGATCAGCAGTAAGGCCCGTGAAGTTGTTGCCACCACCACCGAGAGCTGTCGGACGGCGATAGAACTGCTGCGCACGTGCCGCAAGGTTGACCAGGTCATTCGTGACCGCATCACGGTTCGCGCTGATGGCGTTGTCCGTGAACATCGTGATACCGACCGCCACTGCGATACCGACAACGATGACGCCGAGGATGATCAGAAGAAGCTGCTGCTGTCCCATGATGTAACTCCTTTATGATGTTGGTGGTGTAAGCGAACTACAGTTTTTTTTCTATGCGACTTCGTTCGTTGGTTGGTAGAAGAGCAAGCGCTGTGCCAACATCGACGTCGCCTGCCTTCTGCCATTACCGCGCGAAATCGCGGGAACAGCACATCTGTTGAGGATCACTTTTACCGCATTCGGTCAATCTGACCGCCCGTGTTTGTAGGATTGGCAAAGACTTCGGTGTCATGGTCCCGTCACAAAGAGAATGCAAGCAGTTCTTCGACCGTCGTCGATCCCGCCACGAACAGATCCTGCGCCTGACGCGCCATGGTCACCAGACCACCCCGCTCCGCCGCTGCTTCGATCTGCGCTTCATCAGTACGTCCTGCTTCCTGGAGAAGGACGTGCCGGACGTCCTGCGTCATCGCGAACGCCTCATACAACATCCATCTGCTGCTGTACCCTCCCTTGCAATCGATGCACCCCACCGCACGATACGTCACGGGCGGCTCCACCTTCACCCGCAGGCGCTCAAGCTGTTCGACCTGCAGATTCTCAGGGAACGGCTTGCGGCAACGCGGACAGAGGAGGCGGAGCGATTGCTGGGCAACGATCCCGGTAACTGCCTCCGATGCCCGGAATGCCGATCCTGACAGATCGATGAGGTGCGTGAGGGCCTTGGTCGCGCTCCTGACCGGGAGGGTAGCAAGGACCATGTGGCCGATATTCGCCAACCGCACAGCGATCTCAGCCCTCCCGGGCGTCGTGAGGTCGCCAAGCATGATGATGTCCGGATCATGATCGGTGATCATGGACAGGGCATCGTCAGCGGTCAACCGCGGATTCAATTTGACCTGTCGCGCACCGTCGATGATGAACTGCACGCGATCCTGGATGACCAACGCATTCACGGCATTCTTGATCAGCGCACGGAGCACTGCCACTTGTGTCGATGCCGCGCCATCACGCGCGCTGCCGGCGAACAACAGGAGGCCGTGCGAAGCCGCCATCGCATTGCGGATCACCTGATCGACATGCGGATCGCACCCGAGGCCATCGAGACCGGGGAGGATGTTCGCATCGCGGAAGATCCGCAGGACGATCGACTCGATGCGCGATTGACTGTCGCGCGTCAGGAGAGGGAGCACGGACACAGCGATGCGCACCGGGATATTCTCGACGGTACGTTCGATCGTTCCCTGCTGTGCCGCCTGTCGCTCATACCGATCGATCCCGATCGAACGCTCCTTCAGCGCCGTCGCCACCGCTTCGCACCGGACGTCGTCCATCGATGCCCAAAGTGCGAGATGGCCGTCAAGCCGGAACATGACCTCCGTCTTGCGCGGGCCGCGTGGCGTGATGTGGACCTCCGATGCATTCGAACGGATCGCATCGAGGATCAGGTTGTCCAGCTGCACGTTGATCTTCGCGCGCGCGATCTCCCGGTCCATCAGCGACTCGAAGTCACCTTCGGAGACCTTTGCGGCCGCGGTCGACGCCGGATCAGCAGTGTCCTTGGCGTTGCTGGAGGAGACCTGGCGCCAGTACTCGGCCCATTCCGCCTCCTTCATGTAGCAGATCTCGAACCGTTTATAGGGGAAAACCCTTGCAAATTCGTGGATCTCGCGGTCCGCCGGGTTGGGCGTAACGAGCACGACCTTGTCGGGCTGGTTCTCAGCAACATCGAACGGCAGCAGCTTCAGCTTGATGAGTTGCTGGAACGTCGCTTCAGGCAGACCCCGGACGATCTTGTGCACATCGGAGAGCAAGAGCCGGCGCACACTCCTGTCAAGCAGGGTGACGGTACGGAATGCGTAGTACTGTGCGACGGCCTGACGCAGGGGATCGGCGGGAACATTGAGGACCTGCTCGAGGATCTCGACGAGTCCGCGCTTGTCCTTGTCGTTCTTCCGCTTCCACTCGGTGGCATCAACGGCGTGTTGCTTGCTGATCACGCCGCTGCGCACGAGATGCTCGAGCAGCGATGTGAGTGGCGGGGCCGCGCCTGCAGGTGCCGGCCGTGGGACCGGCGGGCCTTCTGCTGTCTCGTACGGAGCGTCCATCACTGTGCCTCGGGCTCGATCGTTCGCCGGAGGTTATCGATCAGTAAGAGCACCTTGTCGATCGGCGTCGTCTTGCTGAAGAAGAAATCACGGTCGGGATCCACGACAAGATTGCGCGTGCTCTCGTCGTCGTACCCGGACATGAAGATGAACGGTATATCGGGAGCGTCTGTGAATTCGCGGACGTAGTCATGGAACCGGACGCCATCCAGCGTCGGCATAAAGACGTCGGAAATGATCAAGTCGGCCTTGTCGAATTCAAGGGCCTCACGCGCTTGTTTGCCGTTCTCTGCAAGGAGGACCTCATAGCCCGAATCACGGAGAACTTCACCCATGACGTTGAGGTAACCTCGTTCGTCGTCCACAAGCAGGATCTTCATGCCTTCTCACCTTTGCTGGTACATTGACCACTATCATTGCTGGCGATATTATCGCAAAAACTGCGCCAGAATCTGGTCGGGGGGAGAGGCCGAAATGGAGCGGAACGTGGAAAATAGGGGGGAGGGGGTATCTTCGTGGGCCCTGCAGGACTTGAACCTGCGACCGACAGATTATGAGTCTGCTGCTCTAACCAACTGAGCTAAGGGCCCGGTGCATCGTGCTGCATGGATCAGGCAGCACGGTAAAATATACGAAACCATGGCCTCTCCGGCAAGGACGGAAAAAACGTCAAAATATGTGGGGCATGTCCGCTCATGCCCTCCGGCACAACATCCTCGCCCTCCATGCGATATATTGGAACCACACCGTTACACTGCTGCACCGAGACACATGCGGGAGATGCACCCCGCTCCAGAGATCAGTTGGACACAATCGGGATCACATCATGAAAAAGGCCACCCACGCCGACGCCGTGTTGATCGCTCGTTCGATGAACATGAAGGTTGATATCGTATGGGACATCATCGGAGGGATGAACTACTCATCGTACTCCGAGCTGGTGATGGCAGTGCTCATCTGTCTGAAACCGCTCCCCATCGAGCGCCTCAGTTCCCCCGGCAAGTAATGGATTCTTTGAACCGTATAACGGAGATAGGGCTGCCATGGATCATCGCATAGCCACACATGCCGAAGCCGTCTATGTTGCCCGTGCCCTGAACCTGCAGATCGAGGCCGTATGGCAGATCATCCAGGGCCGGCACTACGCAACATATGCCGACCTCGAACTCGTCGTCCACAACGCGTTCCTGCAACGACAGGCGCACCCGCAACGGTCACTGTCGCGCTGAGATTCTCTCCCCTCAGGTTCTGTTGACATCCTCACGGGATTTCGTTACATTCTTAAACGACTCTCTGCACTACCCGCCCGGGATCCAGGGTCCTCAGGTACACCTCGCCGGGACTGTACTGCACCGTTTTCCGCAGGAGGTTCACATGGCAAAAGGAAAATATATCGTGCATCATTGTGGTCATTGCGACCGCGATGCACGGATGGAACTGATCGGATCAGCGGAAAATCAGCCCGACAGGTCCTGGTACCGTTGTACCAGGTGCCGGCACGTATCGCTGATCAACCTGGAAGAGCTGAAGCGGGAGCTGGAGGTGGCGAAGAAGCCGCTTGAACGGACCGACGCCGCAGACTATGAACCGGGTAAGACATACCGGGTGGGAGAAGCAATTTTTCACACGGATTGGGACGATATCGGCAAGATCATCTCCAAGGAACGCACCTCCGGCGGCGGAAGCGCCATCGTGGTGTCGTTCGAGCGGCTCGGCGAACGCCGGCTTCTGGAGAATGTGGCGATAGATCCCGAACCCCAAGAATGACCCCGAAGGGAGGTGACACGATTGGTCGGCATTGTCGTTTCAGAAAATGAACCCATCGATCGTGCGATAAAGCGTTTCAAGAAGAAATACGAGCGCTCTGGCGTACTGAAAGAGTTCAAGAAGCGCGCGTATTTCACGAAGCCCTCCGTCAAAAAACGGATGAAGCGTCTGAAAGCCATCCGTCGCGCCCTGCGGAACGCCGCAGAAGCATCCTGATACAAAACAAAGAACCCACCGCAAGGTGGGTTCTTCGTTTCTCTGCCCTGTATGCCCCCCGATGATCCCACCGGAACCGGCGGGCCGACGGGGCAACCACAAAGAGCTATTCCTCCGCGCCTTCGGCCGCCGGCGTACCACCATCGGCCGCCTTCCGCTCCTGGACTTCCTTGCGGATCTCCTGAGCTTTCCGCTTCAGTTCGTTCATGTGCTTGCGCACACGCGTCCCTGCGGACTTGTTCCCCTTCTCATAGAATTTTACGAAGTCCTTCTCGAACGTCGCAAGAAGGTCTTTCAGTTCCTGGAGTCTGTCCATCGGTGTCCCTCCTTGGGATGGATGATTGAGTTATCTGGAACGTGTACTGGCCTTTTCATACTCGCGCTTCAACAACGCCATGGCCTCTTCCCGGCGGTCGTACAGACGCTTGAGGCGCCGCTTCTTCTTCCGGGCAAGGGCATAGGAGGTGAGGATCGGCATCGCCACCGTGGAGTCCAGATAGACCACGACGGTATCCGGCAACATCGACGGATCGACCTTTCCCCAACTCACAGCTTCTGACGGGGTCGCACCGGAAAGACCCCCGGTGTCAGGCCGCGCGTCGGTGATCTGCAGGAAGAAGTCGTGCCCCTTTTCCTTGATGTTGAGCACTTCCTGGATCTGCGGTTCGGTCTGCAACATGAAATTCTTCGGCGAGCCGCCCCCGAAGATCAACACTCCACTCTTCCCCCCACGGCGCTTCGCATCAAGGACAAGTGCCGCGGTCTCATTGACGTCCCGCAAAACATCGATCTGGACCCCGAAACCAGCAAGCGAGGCTTCTGCGATGTTCATGCCGATGGAGCTATCGCCCGGGGATGACGTGTACACCGGAACGCCACAGCGATACGCGGCCGCGAGCATGCTCGCATTCTTCACGCCAAGCACCCGCTCACGCTCCGCAACATATTTGCCCATCAGATAATGCATCTCCGCGGTCCCCATCCGGCGCTGGAATTCGGGATTGCGCATCACCGTCCGGAAAAAATCGTCGGTGCTCAAAAGCACCTCATAATCGAACAGGATGTCATAGATACGAATGACGCCTTCTTTACGCAATAACCGGTCGTCCACGAACGGCGTCCCCTTGTGCAGGGTCCTGCCGATCGAGAAATGCGTATCATGATACAAATTCGCCCCGGTACTGACGATCCAATCCACAAATCCGTTCTCAATGAGCGGAACAACACATGACCCGCCCAGCCCGGCAGGTGTCAAGGCACCGGTCAGACTCATCCCAACCGTGACGTCCTTGGCAAGCATCCGGCCCGTGAACAACTGGCATGCTTCACCAAGACGACCCGCATTGTACGCCTGAAAATACTGTTCGACCAGAACAGTCACCGGCACATTGGCAGGGATCGGCTTCGTCGCGATCGCCTTCCCTTTAAGGAATCTACTCTTATGGGCTTTCATTCAAACGTGGGATGAGGAATATAGGGTTAACCAAGTATGGTCTAAAATGCGTTATTTTGAGGAAGAACGCAAGCACTTTTTCCTTGACAAGAGGGGGTAAAGTTAGTTATTTTTATTTAGACTAATTCTAATTAGTGACATCGGTATCGTGACAAGGAACGCAAATACCGATCGGGTGAGAAGAGACAACGTCAAAATGCTCAATGAATTCAAGGGGCTTTTTGAGTACTCCCGATACAAGGTCCGGCTGATGAATGACAAAATTTGTTCAGAAATGAGCGGAACGGTCCATGAATGCTGAAGCTGCCCACGATATTCTGACAAAGCACCTCCGGGCGAACGGAAATCTCAGATCCACCGCCTCCCGCCTGGCCGTCCTCGATGCGGTCCTGGCCAGCCAGGGACACTTCGATGCCGAAGGCTTGTACTACCGGATGATCACCAACGGTACACGGATATCAAAGGCCACGGTATACAACACCCTGGACCTCCTCCAGGAATGTGGCCTGGTTTCAAAATATCGATTTGCAGAGAATAGCTCCCGCTATGAGAAGGCGTTCGGACGCCCTCACCACCACCACCTGGTCTGCCTCCAGTGTGGCGATATCATCGAATTCGTCAATGAACGTCTCAATCGCATTCAGGAAGATGTCTGCAGCGAGAAGAACTTCGATCCCCAGAGTTCCAGCCTCCAGGTCTTCGGGACGTGCGCAAAATGCCGGAAATCGAGAGGATAGGATCAGCGCCATGCCCAAAGAGATCGTGTCACTGAGTTCATTGGCCCCGGGCGAGTCGGGGACCATACAGCAAATGCAGGGACTCGGCCGCAATGCCCGCCAGCGTCTGCTCGAAATGGGTTTGATGCAGGGCGTGCGCATCCGCCTCGTACGGCGCGCGCCACTGGGCGACCCGCTCGAGATCCACCTGAAGGGATACAGACTCATGCTGCGCGACAGCGAGGCATGCAGCATTTTCCTCGAACGCGAATGCATCGTATGACGCGCCCGGTGGACATGGTGACTGACACTCGTATCGTTGCCCTCATCGGCAATCCGAATTCCGGCAAGACCACCCTCTTCAACGCGCTCACAGGCCTGCACCACAAGGTCGGCAACTACCCCGGTGTCACCGTCGAAAAGAAAGAGGGCCGCGTCCCGATCAAGGGCGGAGGCTCCTTCACACTCCTCGACCTCCCGGGCACGTACAGCCTTCACGCACAGTCCCCCGACGAGCGCGTGGCCACGGATATCCTCCTCGGTCGCACATCGCATACCCCTCCACCACATCTGGTCCTGTGCGCGGTCGATGCAACGAACCTCGAACGCAATCTCTATCTCGTGACCCAGGTGGTGGACCGGCATTTGCCGCTCGTCGTCGCGCTGACGATGAGCGACCTTGCACAGGAACAGGGCATGTGCATCGATGCCAGAACCCTGTCCCGCCACCTCGGGTGCCCGGTGATACCCGTCGTGGCACAGAAGGGCGAAGGGCTCGAGGCTCTCCGCCTGGCGATCACATCCGTTTCTCTCACCAACGGCCACCGTCCACCATGGAACGCATCGGATGCGCTCCAGCGGGAGTGGGAACGGCTGCGCGACCACCTGCACACCGCCTCGCACCTCCCTCTCCCGCAGGCGAGCCATGAGGCGATCGAACTCCTCTCCTCCCCTGAAGCACTCGCGGCGCACGCCGACCGCTACGATCCCGCCCTGACATCGCTGCTCCGGGCGTCGGTCGAAAAACTCGACTACCTCGGCATCGACCGGCAATCGGCATTCGTGGAGTCGCGCTATGCCTGGATCCGCACGGTCCTCGCGGCCGCCGTCGCTTCACCCGAGATCGCACGTGCCCGACTGACCGACCGGATCGACCGCATCGTCACGCACAGATTCTGGGGATTCCTGATCTTCCTTCTCGTGATGGCCACGATGTTTCAAAGCATCTTCAGCTGGGCCACCGTCCCGATGGAGTGGATCGGATCCGGATTCGAAGCGCTGAGCGCATTCGTCACCTCGCTCATGCCGCCGGGCGACCTCCGTGAACTGATCGTGCACGGTGCCATCGCCGGAGTCGCGGGAGTGGTGACCTTTCTGCCGCAGATCGTGTTCCTGTTCTTCTTCCTCGGACTCCTGGAAGATTCGGGGTACATGGCGCGGGCGGCATTCATCATGGACAAACTGATGAGCAAGGTCGGGCTGCACGGCAAGTCGTTCATCCCGCTGCTCGGATCGTTCGCCTGTGCCATCCCCGGCATCATGGCCACGCGCACCATCGATAACCCGAAGGACCGCCTGGCGACCATCCTCGTGGCACCGCTGATGAGCTGCAGTGCCCGCCTCCCGGTCTACTCACTCCTCATCGGCGCGTTCATCCCTGCCACCATGCTGTTCGGCGTGCTGTCGGTGCAGGGGATCACCCTGCTCTCCCTCTACCTCTTCGGTATGGTGATGGCGTTGCTGATGGCGTGGGCCTTCAAGAAGACGTTCCTCCGCGGCGCTCCCCCGCTCTTCATCATGGAACTGCCCGCCTACCGGATGCCGTCGCTCCGCACCGTCCTGTACCAGGTCTGGGAACGCTCGCTCGCATTCCTCAAGACCGCTGGCACGATCATCCTCGGCGTGTCGATCCTGCTGTGGGCACTCACCGCCTACCCGAAGGTCAGCGAGGATGCACCACGGTCCACCCAGCTCGAACAGAGCTATGCCGGGCGCGCCGGCAAGGCCATCGAGCCGTTGATCCGGCCCCTCGGGTTCGACTGGAAGATCGGCATCGGCCTGATCTCCTCGCTGCTGCAACGCGAAGCGTTCGTGAGCGCCATGGCCACGATCTACAACGTGCGCGACCCGGAACTCACCGGCGGGGAGCGGACGGTCTATGATGCGATGCGCGGGGATATGAACCCGGAGACCGGCATGCCGACGTTCTCGCTGCTGACCGCGGTGAGCCTGATGATCTATTATGTGCTCGCCATGCAATGCCTGTCCACCGTGGCGGTGGTGCGCCGCGAGACCAACAGCTGGAAGTGGCCAGCGTTCCAGATCGCGTACATGACCGCACTGGCGTATGGCACCACGCTGATCGTCTACCAGGGCGGATCACTGCTCGGATGGGGAGGGTAGCATGAACTGGCAGGAACCCGCAGCACTGGCGGTCGTGGCCGGCACCGTCCTCCTGATACTCGTGCAGAGGATCAGACGCTACCGCCGGCGGGGCGTGGGGCAGTGCGGCACGTCATGCCACTGCTCACCGCTTGCTTCCGCGGAGAGCAAGCCGTATCTTGCATCATCACCAATGGAAACGGAGAAGCGATCGTGAGTGAGACCATCAATGCGTCCGTGAACGAAGCACAGGTGTACGATGCGCTCAGGCAGTGCTATGATCCCGAGATCCCGGTGAACGTCGTGGAACTCGGCCTGATCTATGACGTGAAGATCATCGATGACTGGGTGGGGGTGAAGATGACCCTGACGACCCCGGGCTGCGGCATGAGCGGGATGATCGCCCAGGACGTGCGGAACCGGGTGCTCGGACTTCCCGGCGTCAAAGAAGCCGATGTGCGGATCGTGTGGGAACCAGCGTGGACGCCGGAGAGGATGACGCCGGAAGCACGGAAGAAACTGGGACTCAAAGGGTAGGAAGACCGCACACAGGGAGCGGGCCGTCAGGAGACGTGGACGCCCGCTGTCCTGAGGGTACGCTTCAGTTCAAGAAGCGGACGGTAGTCCGCGTCCGCTTCCCGCCAGATCATCAGCAATCGTTGACCGATCTCCCCCGCCATCGCCTTGTCCCCCATCCCCGCGTAGACCATCGTCAGTGTGTGCAGTACCTCCGGCGCTTCCGGGTTCACGGCCAGCGCCCGCTCGATGGCATCCATCGCACCGTCCCAGTTCCGGGCCGCCAGATGCACCCGTGCCAGATGCAGGTAGACCCTTCCCCGCGTCAGAGGGTTCGCCAGTTCCAACGCCTCATCGCACGCCGCCTTCGCGGAATCAAGCGCGCCGGCCTCGGTGTATACCCGCGCACGGATAAGGTGAAACACCTCCATGTACTGCGTCCCTGCCAATCCCCGCCGCTCGATCTCCGCCAGGGTGCTGTCAACGACCTCGCGGGCCTCCGCGAAGCGCTTCAGGCGGCTCAACGCGAACGCGAGTTGATACGCCTGGTTCATGAACGATGAATCCACGATCTGCGCCGCGCGGAACCGGGCCACGGCATCGCCGAACTGTCCGCGCTGGATGTCGAGCACACCGCGAACCCTGAGCATGCCCGACTCGGTGGCGCCGTTGGGTGGCAGCATGTTCCCGGCTTCTTCGAATTGCCGTTCCGCGTCGCGCAACCGGCCCTTGATAAGATAGACCGTCCCGATCTCGCGCACTGCGTACCAGTAGTCCGGCTTGATGGCGAGCGCCGCCCGGTACTGCTCCAGCGCTTCTTCGTACCGGCCGGCGCGAACGAGAATGTCGGCATACGAGGCCCGCGGATCGGGCTGATCCGGTGCCATCCGGATGTACCGCTGCATGTACTCCACCGCACGGTCCTGCTCGCCCAGCGTCGAGTAGGCGTAGCCGAGCGACATCACGCCGAGGGCGAACCCGGTGTCGCGCTCGACACTCTGCGCATAGGCTTCCACAGCCGCTTCGTACTTGCGGTCGCCCTCATAGCACTGCCCGCGGATGAGATAGAGTTCGGGATCATCGGGGTACCGCGCAATGAGGGAATCGGCAAGGTCTGCTTCGGACTGTCGGCGGTCGGTGATCCGGAAGGACCAGAGCCGGATGATGTCGCGTTCGCGCGGGGTTGCATGCTCGGCGAAGGATTGTGCGCGGCTGATGGCCGCACGCGCCGTCGTGAGATCGCCGGTGGAGTACAGCAGAAGGGCCCTGCGTCCCCATGCGGCCGCGAACGTGGGATCGCGGCTCAGGGC
Source organism: Ignavibacteriota bacterium (assembly GCA_016707525.1). Taxonomy (NCBI): domain Bacteria; kingdom Pseudomonadati; phylum Ignavibacteriota; species Ignavibacteriota bacterium. The sequence goes on along the minus strand of JADJHP010000002.1, from coordinate 147,541 downwards.
ACTGTCGATCGCTGCAAATGCCTCAGGGTACAGGAACCGCTGCCATGCCTGCACCCCCTTCTCATACCATGCCACCGCGGAAGGATCGGTCGTCGTCCAGCGAACATCATCCCTGCACCCGGCGATGAGCGCTGCCACAACCACTATCACCGCCGCCATGCACGATCTCACGGGTGTCCCCCGTCCGGTGGTTGTCCGCCCGGCGGCACCTCTGTCAGTGCCCGCATCCGGCGGATCTGGTCCTCGAGTCTGTCAACCGCCTGACTCATGGTCTCGTAATACTGCTCGCGTTTCTCTCCGTCCGGCTTCATCGTCCTCAACACGTGCATCGCGAGACGGAGGATGCCGATCGGACTCGCCACATCATGGGCAAGGGTCCGGATCGCTTTGTGCTCTGCATCGATGAAGTGCAGGAGCTCTTCGACCGTCAGGTCGTCGGAGGGACGGTCCTCGGGAGGCGCGGACATCGTCAGGGCCACCTCGCGTTCTCAACGTTGGTGATCTCGCGCAGCAGGTCCTTCTTCGTGAACGCCCCCTTGCTCATCAGTCCGGAGACCGAAGACCCGAGTTGCTGCTGCATCTCCTCATCCACATCCATCGATGTCAGCACGATGATCGGGATATTGCGCGTGGCAGGGACCTGGCGGAGTTGCTGCGCCACGGCGAAACCGGACATCCCCGGCATCAGCAGGTCCAGCATCACCACATCGGGGCGCTCATGGATCGCCATGGCCACACCATCCGCACCATCATTCGCCTTCAGCACGCGATAGCCTTCATTCTCCAGGATCACCTGCACGAGATCGGCCGCCGATTTGTCGTCGTCAACGACGAGCACGGTCGGGCGTTTCGTATCGCGGCCCGGGAGCACGTGCACGCGGTCCATCGCCTGCACAAGCTCCTCACGGTTCACCGGTTTGACGAAGTATTCGGCTGCCCCGAGACTGAAGCCGAGGCTCTTCTCGTCTATTATAGATACGATGATGACGGGGATATGTTTGCAGAGCGGATGCTTTTTCAGCTCCTTCATCACCGTCCACCCGTCCTTCCCCGGAAGCACCAGGTCGAGGGTGATGACGTTCGGATGAAGGCGTTTCGCCATATCGATGGCATCAGCGCCATTCCTGGCGATCTCCGCACGGTAGCCGGCGGATTCGATGTACACCTTGAGCAGTTCGCCCGCCTGCAGAGAATCCTCGACGATCAGGGCAAGGGGTTTCTCGCCGCCCTCCTTGCGCCAGTTCTCACGCTTCAGGGCATCCAGCAGCATGCCCGCCTGCATGATGCGCTCGGAGGTGGCATCCACGATCAGCGGTATGCGGAACGACACCGTGGTCCCCTTCTCCCATTCACTCTCGATCCAGATGGTGCCGCCGTGGAGCTCAACGAGTTTCCGCGTGATCGCCAGACCGAGCCCGACCCCTTCGCGGTTCTGTGACTTGCCACTTTCGGCGCGGCGGAACGGACGGAACAGTCCGGCGATCTCTTCCGGACGGATGCCACGGCCCTCGTCCCTGACACTGAACACCATGTCGTTGCCCACACGCCTGGACGTGACCTCCACCACACCGCCGTCGCGGCTGAATTTCACGGCATTGGACACGAGGTTGATCAGGATCTGCTTGAAGCGCGTCTGGTCCACCACGAGTTCGTCGAGCTCCGGGTCCGGCGCCCACGTCAAACGTATGCGCTTCGCGGCGATCGGCCCTGCAAGGACGCGCTGCACCGCCTCTTCAAAGTACGGCGTGGGATAGGTCGCCACATGCAACTCGAGCTGCCCGGCTTCGATCTTGGAAAGATCCAGGATGTCGTTGAGGATCTGCTGGAGATGCCTGCCACTCACCTGAATGTTCTTCATGAACTCGCGCATCGTCTCGGGCGGCAGATCGTGCAGGTCCGACGTCAGAAGCTCGGAGAAACCGATGATCGAATTGAGCGGTGAGCGGAGTTCGTGGCTGAACATCGCAAGGAATTTCTTGAGGGTGTCGCTCGCTTCAACGGTCTTCTCGGTCTGCGCTTCGAGCTCGAGGTTCTTCATGCGCAGGTCATCGATCAATTTGCGCCGGCTGAGGCCCACGGCCAGGTCGTTCGCGATCACGGTGAGGATCGCCAGCCGTTCCTCGATGTACGAGGGGTCCTTGATGGTCATGAGCTCGATGACGCCATGGACCTCCTGCTGCACGAGCAGGGGGATCGCGACGACGGAGCGGAGCTGGAGATCATCCACCGTACCGTCCAGGAGCCGGCCGAGCGTGCCTTCGGCGAGCGCACCCGTGACCACAGGCTCCCTGGTGTACGCGGAACGCGCGGCAAGGGTCGTTGCACCTGCGTGCACGCGCTGATGGACGAGCTCCACGGGGAAGTCGATGTCGAGGGACGCGGGAGCAACGAGGCGGAGTTCATTCGCGCGGGCATCGTACAGGTACACACACACAAGATGCGAGGGGATCCCCTCCATCACCGCGAGGACGTTCGCGCAGCGCTGACTCAGATCGTCCACGGAGCTCGCCGTGTTCACGGCCTTGGAGATCTCGACAAGCACCTCCTTCTGCATCTGCTCCTGTTTGTGCTCGGTCACATCCTGGAAGAAGACCGACAGGCCGTTCTCCGCCGGATAGATGCGGATGTCGTACCACTTTTCGAACCGCTCATCGCGGTAGGCGGAGTCGATCGACTGGAACGTACGCGTCTCCATTGCGAGGCGATATTTCTCGCCGATGGCAGCTTCGCGCGCGTTCGGAAACACATCAAAAACGCTCTTCCCCAGCACATCCGCTGACGCCATTCCCGTCCCCGCTTCCGACGCCTTATTCCAGTACGTAATGCGGTATTCGGCATCCATGGCGAAAAAACCGCCACTGATGCTTTCGAGAATGCTTTCGTAGGAGATCGATGTGGACATAGGTTGCGAGGCACCTGATGTGATGTCAGGGGTGGGAACGTGACGAAGGCTAAGTAATGAATTTTATTGATTAATGCAAGGGGTGGTTGAACCGTCACTTGAGACGAAGGGGCTATGGCTATGGTCAGCCAGTGTCTGCGGTGCATGCCGCAGGCGTGGGGGTACAGCGGGTGTGAGTGCCGTTATTGGAGAGAACTGCCGGTGATGAGCGCAAGCGCCTCACCATACTTCCGTGCGGTCGTCGCGATGACGTCCGCAGGAAGGGACGGTGCCGGAGGCCGCTTGTCCCACTTGATCGCCGTAAGGTAATCACGAACGAACTGCTTGTCGAAACTCGGTTGCGCCCCGCCGGGCACATATGCCGCAACAGGCCAGAACCGCGATGAGTCCGGCGTCATCGCCTCGTCGATCCAGACCAACCCGCCCTTCTCATCCACGCCGAACTCGAACTTGGTATCGGCGATGATGATGCCGCGCGTCCGCGCGTGGGCAGCGCCCTCCTTGTACAGGCGGATCGAGACATCGCGGACCTCACGGGCGCGCCCGGCACCCAGGATGTCCGACATCTGCTCGAACGTGATGTTCTCGTCGTGCTCGCCGATCGCCGCTTTGGTGGTCGGCGTGAAGATCGGCTCGGGAAGTTCGTCCGATTCGCGGAGCCCCGCGGGAAGCGTGATGCCACAGACGCTGCCCGTCCGCTTGTACTCGCTCCACCCGGAGCCCGACAGATACCCGCGCACGATGCACTCGACCGGCAGCGGCCGCGAGGCGCGCACCAGCATCGAGCGACCGGCGAAGATGTCCGGACGTGAACGGAACGGCTCGGGAAGATCCTCTTGCTCGATCGAGATCAGATGGTGCGGGACGACATGCGAGAGCTTCTGGAACCAGAAGGCCGAAATGCGGGTCAGCACTTCTCCCTTGCCGGGAATACCGTCAGGGAGAATGACATCAAAAGCAGACAACCGGTCGGTCGCGCACAACAACAGGCGGTCGCCCAGGGCGTAGATGTCGCGCACTTTTCCCTGCTGCGACGGCGTGAATGGCCCCCCGGCGGTGGACGTGATGACGTGTGCGGGCATGCGGGTGAGGGATCAGCGCTCGAAGCTCGCGCCCAGGATCTCTTCGATCGTGCCACGCACGATCTGCGAGGTCGGCGGTGCAGCAACGGATGCCCGGCTGATGCTCTCGAGCTTCAATCCGCGCCACTCGGACTCGATCTTCGCATTCACGAAATCCTGAACGGTCTTCTGAATGTTCTTGATATGACCCTTCCCCTTGCGCAACGAATCCACGAACAGGTCCACTTTGATCTCATGACTGGAGATGCGCGTAGGCACGAGCATGTAGTTCAACGATCCGGATGTCCGCCAGGCGTACGTACGTTCAAGCCTGTTGAACGTCGAAGGGATCTGCAACAATGTCCGCTCATCTGCACGGGGGACCAGCGTGATCGTCACCCGTTCCACCTTGTGTGCGTCTCGTGCGAGAGACATGAGGAAGTACTCCTTGGCACCTTGGAATGCGGCTGCGAGAAGGAATTGATTCACACACAATATACCCACAAACACCAGCCTTTGCAATAGGAGATCGGCGGGATTTCGCCAGTTGTGACGCAGCGCACATCCCAGATCACAGAAATTGTTCCAACATGTGACGGGCGGTCAGTCGTTGAAGGATACGTCGATTTCGAGGGCATTCTCGAGGAGGGCGAGATACTCGATGCGAGGTACCTCGATGGCCCCAAATTGGGCAAGATGGGGGGTAATGTATTGTGAGTCCAGAAGTGAAAAGCCGGACGCTTCAAGCCGTACGATAAGCGAGGCAAGAGCAACCTTGGAAGTTCCAGATACCCGGCTGAACATCGACTCCCCGAAGAACGCTCCTCCGATCGCCACGCCATACAGCCCCCCCACAAGCGCTCCACCTTCCCAGGCCTCGACGCTGTGCCCATAGCCGACCTTGAAAAGCGCGGTATAGACCGCGATGATCTCCTCGGAGATCCACGTCTCCTCACGCTCCGCACATGCCCGCATGACCTGCTCGAAGGACGTGTCGAACCGCACCTCGAACCGTCCGTCGCGGACGAGCTTGCGTACGCTCCTGGGGATGTTGCCCGGCCTGAGGGGAATGATCCCGCGCGGGTCGGGAGAATACCACGAGAGCGGGCCGTCCCGGCTCTCCGCCATCGGAAAGAAGCCGATACGATACGCATCGAGCAGGATATCGGGTGTGAGGATCTCATGGTGGTGCCGGCCTGTCACGGGATTGGTTCATTCATCCATGCGAACCACCACCTTGCCGACCGACTGGCGGTTCTGCAGGTAGCGGTGCGCTTCTACGATCTCACGGAACGGGAACACCTTGCCGACGAGCGGTCGCAAGGCACCGAGGCGGTACCAGGTCAGGAGCTCCCCTGCTGCCTCTTCAAAATACCGCTCCTTGCCCGTGATGAGTCCGAGGTTGAAGCCGAAGATCCCCTTGTTGATATGGATCAACCCGGGAGGGAAGATCGGCTTCATCTGCTCATACGCATCCACGATCATTGCACGCGTGAGATTGCCATCAGCGGTCGTCATCGAGGATACCCCGAGCAGCAGATAGCGTCCCATCGGGGCAAGCAATGCCCAGCTCTTCTTGAACACCTCGCCACCCACGGAGTCCATGACCACATCGACCCCATAGCCCTCCGTGAGCCCGTCGATCTTCTTCTCGAAGGCGTCCGTCGTATAATTGATGACATGATGCGCTCCGAAACTCTTCGCGATCTCCACCTTCTCGTCCGTCCCCGCGGTCGCGAACACCTCCGCATTCAGATGACGGCCGATCTGGACGGATGCGAGTCCCACACCCCCCGCCGCCGCATGCACGAGGATCCGTTCGCCGGTGTGCAGGTTCGCGAGACGCACCAGTCCGTGATACGCACTGAGCATCGAGACCAGGAACGACGCTGCTTCCTCGTACGACATCTGTTCGGGGGCGGCGGTGGCATAGTGCTGATTCACCAGCACATACTCCGCGTGGCTGCCGAGCTTGCTGTACCCCATGATGCGCTCACGGCCGGAGAACTTGGTCACGCCCGAGCCGATGCGCACGACATCCCCGGAGAACTCCAGCCCGGGGATGTATGGCGGCTTCGGGGTGCCGGGGTACGCGCCGAACCGTCCCACGATATCGGCAAAGTTCAATCCGATGCAGCGGACCTTCACAAGAACCTGGTCAGGCCCGGGCTCGGGGATGGCAGCGTCCCGGAACTCGAGGACCTCGGGACCGCCGTAGCGGGTGACAAAGGCTGCTTTCATAGGCGCTTCACCCTGTTCACCACGTACCGCTCGTACATTGCTGCGAGCTTCTTCTGGGAGAGGTTGTCCAGATCCTCGTCATCCTTCTTGCGCTTCACATACATCTGGAAGGCCTCTTCTTCGGTACGCGACATCTTGTGCGTGTAGTCGCGCAGTTCCAGGATCATCTGCTTCTGTTCTTCGTGGGTCATGCAGGGGGTCTCCTCTGTCCGATGGTACGAAAAAAAGGAGGAACGGTCAAACCCCCGCCTTGCAATTTGTACGGGGAATGAGTAATCTCTCAGGACACACACCTGAGACAGGAGGTCATGAAAGCAGTCACGGCACCCATCCTCGCAGCGATCAAGCTCATCCGCCCCAAGCAGTGGATCAAGAACGGCTTCGTGTTCGCGCCGCTCGTCTTCGCCAAGGAGCTCTTCCAGCCGGAACCCCTTCTGCTGACGGTGCGTACCTTCGCGGCATTCTGCCTGACCGCCAGCATGGTCTATATCATCAACGATATGATCGATGTGGAAGCGGACCGTGCCCACCCCAAGAAGAGACTGCGCCCCCTCGCGGCCCGCACGATCTCGGTCCCCGCGGCCTTCGGCATCCTCGCCCTGCTGCTCGTGGCGGACGTGTTCCTGGTGACCGGCATGCCGGAGAAGTTTCTCTTCCTCCTCGGCGCGTATTTCCTGATGAATCTGGCCTATACCTTCAAGCTGAAAGAGATCTTCCTTCTGGACGTGTTCATCATCGCCGCAGGGTTCATGCTCCGCGTCCTGGGCGGCGCCTATGCCATCTCGGTCTACGTCTCGAGCTGGCTGATCCTCTGCACCCTTTTCATCTCCCTGTTCCTCGGATTCGCCAAACGGCGGGGGGAGATCGTCGCCATGCAGGCAGCGGGCGCAATGCCCGAACGGAAGGTGCTGCAGCATTACCGCCTGGGTGTGCTGGACCAGATGCTCACGATCACGGCTGCGGGCACCGTCATCTCGTACGCGCTGTACACGGTGGCGCCGCGGACCGTCACGGTGTTCGGAACGGACAAGCTCATCTACACGACCGTGTTCGTCATGTACGGCGTGTTCCGGTACATGCACCTCATCCACACGACCGAAGCCGTGGAGAACCCGGCCGCCGTCGTCTCATCCGATTTCCCCATCATCGCGAACGTCCTGCTGTGGATCGCTTCCTGCGTGGTGCTGATCTACTTCACCGGGATCGTCGGCTGAACCCAGCGCACCCCTGAACTGAGAACGGCGCCGGTCAGAGATCCTGACCGGCGCCGTCATTTCTGGAAGGCCTGGAGACATGTCAGCGTATCAATTCATCCCGCACGAACCGCCGCTACAGCATCCCCCACTCGCACACGGCGGGGGTTCCGGTGCGCCACTCTTCATCGCAAAACTCGGCGCCGAGAGCAGGCGCGTGTGCTTCACGGATCCGCACTCCGGGCACAGGATATCCTCTTCGACCTCGCGGACCTTGTGGAAGATATCGTAGGTCTTTCCGCACTCATTGCACTGATAATCGTAGATCGGCATGGCACTCCTCTTCAACGGGACTGTTATCTCCTATAAGATGCACCAATCGGAGAAAAGGTTCAAGAGGCGGCATAGAAAGTGCTTCGCACATGGGTGACCGGTGCTTGCCGTTGCAGAACGGCATTTTTGAGCCCCATTGGGCATAAATTGACTTACCTTGCCCTTTTGGTTATATTCACTTGCCTGTCCCGGTGAGAGAGCGGAACCTAGCTCTTGCCGCTGCGTGTTACGTATAATAGAAATGCGCGGAAGGATCTGCGCGGTTCATACTACAGACGGGGTCTTGAATGGAAGGCAATTTCTCCAACCGGGTGCAGGACGTCATTCGCCTCAGCCGCGAAGAAGCATTGCGACTCGGTCATGATTATATCGGTACCGAACATCTCCTCCTCGGCGTGATCCGGGAAGGAGAAGGGATCGCTGTGAAGATCCTCCGCAACCTCGGCGTCGACCTCTTCAAACTGAAGAAGGCGATCGAGGATACGGTGCGGACCTCCGGCGGCACCCTGACCATCGGGAACATCCCGCTGACGAAGCAGGCAGAGAAGGTCCTGAAGATCACCTACCTCGAAGCGAAGCTGTACAAATCGGATGTGATCGGCACGGAGCACCTGCTCCTGTCGCTCCTCCGCGACGACGATAACATCGCTGCCCAGATCCTGCACCAGTTCAACATCCACTACGATGTGGTGCGCGGCGAACTGGACAATATCATCAACGGCAAACCCTCCAGCCCGCAGCAGCCCCACCAGCCGGCGGCGGAGAAGAAGGCCGAGAAGTCCAAGACACCGGTGCTCGACAATTTCGGGCACGACCTTACGAAGCTCGCCATCGAGGACAAGCTGGATCCGATCGTCGGCCGGGAAAAAGAGATCGAACGCGTGGCCCAGGTCCTGAGCCGCCGCAAGAAGAACAATCCCGTCCTCATCGGTGAACCGGGCGTGGGCAAGACCGCCATCGCCGAGGGCCTCGCGATGCGCATCGTCCAGAAGAAGGTCTCCCGCGTGCTCCACGGCAAGCGGGTGGTCACCCTGGACCTTGCGGCGTTGGTGGCCGGTACGAAGTACCGCGGCCAGTTCGAAGAGCGCATGAAAGCGGTCATGAATGAGCTCGAGAAGGCCAAGGACGTCATCCTGTTCATCGATGAACTCCACACGATCGTCGGTGCGGGCGGCGCCTCCGGGTCCCTGGATGCCTCCAACATGTTCAAGCCCGCGCTCTCCCGCGGCGAGCTGCAGTGCATCGGCGCCACGACCCTCGACGAGTACCGGAAGTACATCGAGAAGGACGGCGCGCTCGATCGTCGCTTCCAGAAGATCATGGTGGACCCGACGTCGGTCGATGAGACCATTCAGATCCTGACGAACATCGCACACAAGTACGAAGAGCATCATGGCGTCCGCTACCAGGAGAAGGCCATCGAAGCTGCAGCCCGGCTGAGCGACCGGTACATCACCGACCGGTACCTGCCGGATAAGGCGATCGACGTGCTGGACGAGTCCGGTTCCCGCGTCCACCTCGCTAACATCCACGTGCCGCAGGAGATCCTCGACCTGGAAGGCGAGGTCGAGAAGATCAAGCAGTCCAAGAACCAGGTCGTCAAGAGCCAGAACTTCGAAGAAGCCGCGCGGCTGCGCGACATGGAGAAGAAGCTCCTGAGCGATCTGGAGATCGCCAAGCGCGAATGGGAAATGAAGGCCCAGGACACGATCCACGAGGTGACCGAGGAGCATATGGCGGATGTGGTGGCCATGATGACCGGCATCCCGGTGAACAAGATCGCGGAATCGGAGTCCGCCAAGCTCCTCAAGATGGAGGAGGCCCTCAAGGAACAGGTCGTTGGCCAGGATGAGGCCATCGCCAAACTTACGAAGGCCATCCGCCGGACACGCGCGGGCCTCAAAGACCCGAAACGCCCCATCGGTTCGTTCATCTTCCTCGGCCCCACCGGCGTCGGCAAGACCGAACTGGCAAAGGCCATGGCGCGCTATCTCTTCGACACGGACGATGCCTTGATCCGTATCGACATGAGCGAGTACATGGAGAAGTTCAGCGTCTCCCGCCTCGTCGGTGCGCCTCCGGGCTACGTCGGCTATGAGGAGGGCGGACAGCTCACCGAAAAGGTGCGGCGCAAACCCTACAGCGTGGTGTTGCTGGATGAGATCGAGAAGGCACATCCGGACGTGTTCAACCTGCTGCTCCAGGTACTGGACGACGGCATCCTGACCGACAGTCTGGGCCGCCGGGTCGACTTCAAGAACACGATCATGATCATGACGTCGAACATCGGCACACGCGATCTGAAGCGCGGCGGCATCGGTTTCAACGCCGGCACGGCCAAGGACGAGTACGGCGCCATGAAGTCCACGATCGAAGAGGCCCTCAAGCGGGTGTTCAACCCCGAGTTCCTCAACCGCGTCGACGACACGATCATCTTCCACCCGCTCGACAAGTCGCATCTGCTGGATATCGTCCAGATCCAGATCCGCGACCTGACAAAGAGGATCGTCGCGCAGGGCATCAACATCGAACTCTCCAAAGCAGCGAAGGAGTTCCTCGCCGATCGCGGGTACGATCCGGCCTACGGCGCACGACCTCTCCGCCGGGCGATCCAGAAGTACCTGGAAGACCCGATCGCCGAAGAGCTGCTGAAAGGGAAATTCCCCGGTGGCACGGTGTTGCAGGTGAAGGTCAACAAGAAGACGAACGAACTCAAGTTCGTGACCCCCGTGACCGAAAAAGGTGACGGTGACGTCGAAGAGGAAGAGAAATCGGCTGACGTGTCGTAAGACGCTCTCCCCGCTTCAGTGAAGTATGAACGGATCCCGGCCCTCACGGCCGGGATCGTTCGTTTCAGGCCCCTCCACCCCTTCCATCCCCCGGAACAGTGTGACGAATGCATCCGTGCACAGTGCCCTCGCGCCCAGCACCACCAGCCCTTCGGTGTCGCGATCCTGAACGGTATACACGTTCCGTCCCATCTCGAGCAACATCATCACCAGCGCTGCCACGGCGCCACCCGGACGCGCATAGGGGACGAAGATCGTGTCGGCGAGGGCCGCCACGAACGCGTTGCGCAGACCCGCAAGGCCGCGGTCCACACGCCGCCGCCCGGGGGCGAACGGAGAAAGAACGGCCAGGCGGCCGTCGGCGATCGCCGCGGCCCATGCTGCGGGCACGCTTCGGGATTGGATGCGCCTCCCCGGACAAACGACCATCGGCACATGCCGGGTGGACAGCAGATCAAAGACCGTGCGCTCCATCGGCGAATGGAACCCGCCGATCACCGTGGGGCCTCCGGGCAAGGCATTGCGCGCGATCCGGTACGTTTCCATCGCGATGGGCCCGGGACAATGGGCCGAGCAAAGAATGGAAAGCCGAGGGCGTTGCATGATCGCGGGGTTCCCGATGCATGCTATCGGCGGGGACGGGAGCTGAGGGTCGAACAGTGCCGGCCCGCCGGCCCAGCCCTGCCAGCGGCCGTCAGGAAGCGGATAGTCGGGTTCCCCCGGCTGCACATGCCGCACCGCGGGAACGCGGGCACGGGGAGGATGATGGGAGTTCTGGGTGGAATGCATAGTGCCGTCTCCTAGAAGATACAGGAGACGGCACGGTTTTACGAAGGGGACCGGTGCTGCGGGCTACTTCTTCTCCTCGGCGTGATGCTTCATCACCCGCGCCTGGGTGAGGAACACGACCTCTTCGGCGATGTTCGTGGCAAGATCGGCCACGCGCTCCAGGTTACGGCTCACACGGATGAGGTCCACCCCTTCCTCCACCGGCAGCGTCTTCGCACCGATGAACCCGATCACCTCGCGGGCGTTCGAACGGTTGATGTCGTCCACCTGGTCGTCCTGCTTGCACACGGCGCGCGCCTTGTCCGGCTCCAGATGCAGGAATGCATCCAGGGCATCGCGCAGCATCGAACGCGTCATTTCCGCCATCTGCGGGATCTGCAGGAGCGACGGCAACGCCGCCGACGCGGTCAGCGTCTGGGCCGACTGCGCGATGTTCACTGCGTGGTCGCTGATGCGTTCGAGGTCGTTGTTGATCTTCTGTGCCGCGATGATGAGGCGCAGGTCGCTCGCCACCGGCTTCTGCAGTGCGAGCATATCCACGATGGCATTATCGATCTCCAGCTCCAGCGCATCAACACGCCCGTCCGTCCGGATCACCTGCTGCGCGAGCTCCACATTCCGCTCCACGAGGGAACGGATGGCATTGTGGAAATTGTCCTCCGCCATGCTCGCCATCTTCATCAGCATGGTCTTCAGGCTTTCCAGTTCACGGTCGAAATGACGTTCCATAACTCATCCTTACATGATGACCCGGATCTCAGCCGAACCGGCCGGTGATATACTCTTCAGTGCGCTGCTGGCGCGGTGCGGTGAAGATCTGCTTCGTCTCCCCGAATTCCACCACCTCTCCAAGGTACAGAAAAGCCGTGTAATCCGACACCCGCGCTGCCTGCTGCATGTTGTGCGTGACGATGACGATGGTGTATTGCTTCTTCAGCTCCCGCATGAGTTCCTCGATCCGCATCGTCGCGATCGGGTCGAGGGCCGAGCAGGGTTCATCCATGAGGATGATCTCCGGCCGCATCGTCAGCACCCGCGCAATGCACAGGCGCTGCTGCTGCTCGAGGGAGAGGCTGAGCGCGGAGGATTTCAAACGGTCCTTGAGATCGTCCCACAGGAGCACATTCCGCAGTGCTTCCTCCACCACCGCCGGGAAGTCCTTCCGCTGCGCGGTCCTGTGGATCTGCAGGCCGAACGTGATGTTCTCTGCCACGGAGAGCGGGAACGGGTTCGGGCGCTGGAAGACCATCCCCACACGCTTGCGCAACGCGATGAGGTCCACATCCGGACGGAAGATCTCCTCGCCGTGGACACGCACATCGCCGGTGACATGGACGCCTTCGATGAGGTCGTTCATGCGGTTGAAGACACGGACCAGGGTGGACTTGCCGCAGCCCGACGGGCCGATGAGGGCGGTGATCTTCCGCTCTTCCAGGTCGATGTCGATGTCCGTGAGCGCGTGGAACGAACCGTAGTACAGGTTCAGACGGCGGGTCTGTATGATGGGTGTCGTCATGTCTTATCCGAACTTCCCGGTCACGTATTCGTCGGTACGCGAGTCCGATGGCATGGTGAAGATCTTCTTGGTCTCGTCCAGCTCCACGAGTTCTCCCATGAGGAAGAATGCCGTCCGTGTGCCGACGCGCGCTGCCTGGGCCACATTGTTGGTGACCAGGACGATCGTGAAGCGGTCCTTCAACTCGAGCATCGTCTCCTCCACGCGGGCGGTGGAGATCGGATCGAGTCCGGAGGTGGGCTCGTCGAACAGGATCACCTCGGGCTTGCCGGCGAGCACACGGGCGATGCACAGCCGCTGCTGCTGACCGCCGGAAAGGTTCATCGCCTGACTGTCCAGGCGGTCCTTCACTTCGTCCCACAGCACCGCGTCACGGAGGCTTTGCTCCACGATCCGGTCCAGTTCCGCTTTGTTGCGGATGCCATGCATCCGTGGACCATACGTGATGTTGTCGGCGATGGACATCGGGAGCGGGAACGGCAGGGCGAACACGATACCGATGCGGGCCCGGAGTTCCTCGACATCGATCCTGTCGATGTCCTCGCCGTCCAGCGTGATCGTCCCGGTCTTCCGGTACACATCGTTCAATTCGTTGAGGCGGTTCAGTGTCTGGAGGAACGAGCTCTTCCCGGAATTCGCAGGCCCGATGATCGAGAAGATCTCGTTGCGATGGATATCGAACGAAAGCCCCCGGAGGGCGGCGTTGTCCTTGTAGAAGACGCTCAGGTCCTGGACGGAGATATGTGTCGCCATGGAGGTCACCACTTTTTCTTCTTGCGGAAGCGGTAGCGCAGGATGATGGCAGCCAGGTTCAGGAGCAGCACGAGCAGAAGGAGCACCAGTGCGGTCCCGAACCGGAAGTCTTCGCGGATGCCCGGAACCTGTGTCGAGATCACGTACAGATGGTACGGGAGGGCCATGGTCTGGTCGAAGACGGACTCCGGGAGGGCCGGCAAATAGAAGGCGGCCACCGTGAACAGGATCGGGGCGGTTTCGCCCGCTGCCCTTCCCAGCCCGAGGATCGTTCCGGTCATGATGCCCGGGAGCGCATGCGGCAGCACGGCATGGCGGATGGTCTGCCACCGGCTGGCGCCGAGGGAGAAACTGACCAGGCGGAACGACTTCGGCACGCTTTCGAGCGCTTCACGCGACGCCGTGATGATCACGGGGAGGATCATGATCCCAAGCGTGAGAGAGCCGGACAGGATGGAGACTCCGAACCCCAGGAAGATCACGAAGATCCCGAGCCCGAAGAGGCCGTAGACGACCGAAGGCACGCCGGCCAGGTTCACGATGGCCAGCCGGATGAGCCGGCTGATCGCGTTATCGCGCGAATACTCCACGAGATAGATCGCCGAGAGGACCCCGAGGGGAACGGCGAAGGCCACGGCGCCGAAGACGAGATACAGTGTACCGAGGATGGCCGGCAGGATACCGCCGGCATTCATGCCGCTCTCGGGGAACCCCAGGAGGAAATCCAGGTTGAGGGCGGAGATGCCCTTCAGAAAGATGATCGCAAGGATGATGAGGACGGGCATCACCACGAGAAGCGTGGCACCGAGGAGGAACCCGAAGGCGATGCGTTGTTCAGTACGGGCGTTCATGGTCGGTCCTTTACCTGCGGGTCGTCCGGTGGAGGTAGATATCGGCGAACCCGTTGATCAGGAACGTGATAATGAAGAGCACGATGCCGATGGCGAAGAGGGCGGCGTAATGGTCGCCTCCCTGGACGCTTTCCCCCATTTCCGCGGCGATGGTGGCCGTCAGGGTGCGCACGGGCTGCAGGAAACTATGAGGGATGAGAGCGGCGTTGCCGGTCACCATCATCACCGCCATGGTCTCCCCGATCACGCGGCCGATGCCGAGCATGATGGCGGCGATGATGCCCGGCCGCGCGGCGTAGGTCACAATGCGCCAGGTGGTCTGCCATTTGGTGGCGCCCATGGCGATGGCTGCTTCACGGTACTGTTTGGGCACGGCGGTAACGGCATCCTCGGCGATCGACACGATCGTGGGCATGGCCATGAAGGCCAGGGTGATGGAGCCGGTGAGCGCGGTGAGGCCCGTGGAGAGGTTGAACGTTTCCTTGATGAAGGGGCCGAGGGTGACCATACCGATGAAACCGATCACCACGGACGGGATCGCGGCGAGGAGCTCGATCCCGGCCTTCAGGATCTCCTTGAGTTTCGGCGGTGCGATCTCGGCGATGTACAGGGC